>JAQUUB010000030.1 GCA_028694115.1 Lachnospiraceae bacterium | reverse complement strand
AACCTCCTGGTGTCTCTCCTGCCACAAGTATGATGCAGCAATTATTGATTGATGATATTGCCCTTTTTCACATTCTCTTCGATTATCTGATTTGCATATTCACTGATTTCCCTGGAACCACGCTCTGTCGTTGCATGACGTTTCTGTATCTGTGTTTTACAGACTTCATGCATCTTCCAGTCTCCGCCATTGTTGGAATTATTCAAAAGCAATGGCTGAAAATTATCCATGGCCCGGGCGAACCGGGCTTCCGGTGTTGCATAGGTTTCGAATTCGTCAAACAGCGTTCTCAGCTCCTCTTTCTGCTCTTCGGGAAGTAATCCAAATATACGCTCTGCTGCTCTTTCTTCCCGCTCCTTCTGGGTTGACAAACCTTCCTCGTCATAAGCATAGGTATCCCCTGCATCTATCTCCACAACATCGTGAATCAGTGCCATCATCATCGCCTTCGCCAGATCAATCTCTTCATTTGCGTACTCCTTCAGCAGATAGACCATAACTGCCATATGCCAGGCATGTTCGGCATCATTTTCCCTCCGCCCATGATTGCTGATGTGGGTCTGACGCAAAATATTTTTTTCCTGATCAACCTCCAGGATAAATGCAAGCTGTTTTTCAAATCGTTCCCTGTCCATGACACTACCTCCCATATTTTGTATCGTTTTCTCACGGTCTGTGCAGTAAATGCACGGACCTGCTGCATAGTTACCTGTTTTTATACTAAGAAATCCCCGGATGCTTCCCTTGGGGCTATTCCAGAATTTGTTTCCATGCATCTTCTAACCGTTCCAGATTCCATGCTGCATTGGCAGGACTTGTGGACGGCAGCTTTATGGCCTTGATCCCAGTAAGAGGTTGTGCATACCTGGTATATAAATCATAGGCTTTTCCACCATTTACGTAGATTTTTTTGATGGAGCTCTCCGCAAGAATTCCAGAAAAATCGTTGACTATCACATCTCTTATGGTGCTATCGCTGGAGCCCTGTATACTGCAGCTTGCGATGACGTCCCATACGGCAATATGATTCCGCAGCAGAAAGCTTCTCTTCTCCAAAACCGTAGCCGGAACCTCTTCCCGGGTAAGTTTTGCAAGCAGCCGCCAAAATCGATTCTGCGGATGCCCATAATAGAATTGCACCTCCCTGGATTTCACAGAGGGAAAGCTTCCCAGAATAAGGATTTGAGAGGCTGCATCATATACGGGACCGAATTCGTGATGAATATGTTTGTATTCTTCCATATATTTGTAAAAGGATTACCTTGTCTCCTTAAAGCATTTGTCAAGTGTTCCATATAAGATTGCTGTATCAATCGGTTTTGCAATATGACCGTTCATACCGGCGGAGAATGCGGCAGACACATCTTCTGAAAAAGCATTAGCTGTCATCGCATAGATCGGAATACTTTTTGCCTGTGGATGCGCCGAAGCACGAATTGCTTTTGCCGCCTCATATCCGTCCATGACTGGCATCTGTATATCCATTAATATGGCATCATAGGTACCTGCAGATGACCCAGTAAAAAGCTCTATTGCTTCTTTTCCATCCCTGGAACAGTCCACCTTCATATTTACCATCTCCAGCAAATCCGTTGCAATTTCACGGTTCAATTCGTTGTCTTCTGCAAGCAGAATCCGCTTTCCGGTAAAATCATACGCATCTTGATCAGCGGTAAGCTTCGTATATTTCCCACCGCTCAGAGTCATCAGCACATTGTAAACAGTCGACTGAAACAGCGGCTTCGAGATAAACATATTAGCGCCAGCTGCTTTTGCTTCTTCCTCCACCTCCGATAGATCGTAAGCAGATACTATGATGATAATTGTATTTTCGTCATACAGATCACGAATCTTTTTTGTCACATCAATACCATTTTTTCCGGGCATCTTCCAGTCCACAAAGCAGATATCATAACCACTGTCTCCCCTATGTGCATTGCTTAACAGTTCGATGGCATCATCACCATTGGATGCTGTTTCAAACTGTACCCCGATTCGTTGGAGAACAATAGAGGTATATTCCAGCGTATTTTTATCATCATCGACAATCAAAGCCCGAATATCTTTTAACTTTGAATCATCCTGCTGTGCTGCTGCCGAATCCACATCAAAGGGAAGCTCCACCGTAAATGTTGTTCCCATGTTTTTTTTGCTTTCCACCTTAATTGCGCCATGCATCATCTCTACCAGATTTTTAGTGATAGAAAGTCCCAGTCCGCTGCCGCCATGAGCAAGTGCTGTGTTGGCACTCTCCTGTTCAAAAGGCTTAAAAAGTCTTGTCTGCAGTTCTTCCGAGATACCGCAGCCATTATCGCAAACCGAAAAGCGCAGATACATCTTTTCCCCGGTTCGATTCTCCTGTAATACCATCAGCTTGATTTTTCCACCCTCTGGCGTAAACTTGTAGGCATTGGAGAGCAGATTGAGCAAAATCTGATTGAGACGCAGCGAGTCACCAATCAGGCGCTCTTCTGTCACACCTGAGAGCACTACCTCAAACTCTATATCCTTGTTTTTACACTGGGTATAGTACAGCGTAGATACTGAGGATATCAGTGTTTTCAAATCGAATGGACTATGTGCAATTTTCAGTTTCTCGCTTTCAATAGCCGACATATCCAACACATCATTAATAATCCCAAGCAATATTTTTGCGGAGGAATCTATCTTCGATAGATAATCATCCGTTTTTTCTTTTTCATCTGAATGATGCCTGGCAATCTCGGTCAGCCCCACAATAGCATTCATGGGCGTGCGGATTTCGTGACTCATACGGGCAAGGAATTGTGATTTTGCTTTATTTGCATGATCTGCACGAAGTGCAGCCTCGGAAAGAAGCTGATTTTTCACTTCCATCCTTTTCAGGTTTCTTTGCCTGATCATCAGAATCAGGATAAACATCCCAATACAAACAATCATAAGAAATGCAATGGCAGCAAATGGAACTCGGAATTTATACAGCGTATCCTGCAGGGTGAGACGGTATGGCTTTCCGGTTGTATATTTTGCAACGATTTGTGAAGCCTCATCATCGCTGATCTGAGATATGCTTTTGTTAAGAATAGAAATCAAAAGCGGGTCTGACAAAAAGCCATCCGGCTGCCCATCCACATCAATAAGTGAAACCGCACTCAGACACAGCTGGTCGCTCAACCCCTCCACAGGGTATGCAGATAATGCTTCATATTGTGGTTTTGAGAGAAGATTTGTAACCACATACTGATTTTGCATCAGAAGATCTGCATCGCCATTTACGACCGCACGGAAGCTATCCTCGATGGTGTCATAAGCAACTATTTTAAAATTAGGATACTTTGTCTGTAAAAATGCCTCCACGCTGCTGGAACCTGTAGCCATTGCAACGATGTGAGCCGCATTTTTATCAAATGTAAAATTACTTCTTCCCACAAAAACCTTTTGTGCACTCAGGTAAGGCTCAGATAGCCGCAGCCCTTTTGTCTTGAGATTGATGCTGGTATATTCCACACTGGAAATCAACCCAATTTGCTTCTGTCTAAGGTAATCATAGTCTATTTTTCCCGGAGGAAGTGGAACATAGTGAAATTGCAGTCCACTGATTTCCGAAATTCTGTCTAAGATCTGTCGGGTCATCCCGGCAAATTCACCCGTGCCGGCATCTGTGTAGGATACCGGATCCTGCGTTGCAACATAGCCAAGATTGATTGCTTTGAGTGATTCAATGTAAGCCTGTTCCGCTTTGCTAAACACTTTAGAATCTTGAATATCACTGAAATATTTTTGATCCAGTGACATTTCATAATAGCGGTTGCCTGCATAAATACGTTTTTGTGCTGCATCAACGCCAGCCTTAATTTCCGGATCATAGGGATTGCAGCCAAAATATATATCGGTTGGCGAAAGACGGGCAATAACCTTATATTCCTCCGTATAGCGAATCGATCCCGTCATGAAAGCATCTATTTGTCCGGCCTCTAAAGCGGTACTGGCTTCTTCCTCTGTCGTATATTCGGTCATGGTCATATGAATATTATTTTCGGTCATATAGTCTTTGCAAAGATCGATATACGCCGAATCTGTCAAAACTCCCACCCGCAGACCATCAAAGGATGCCGTGTCTTCGTATGCATATCTGTTATCATTTGCATTTACACATAAAATCGTCCCATTTTCACCCATAGGGCTTTCGGAAAAGTCATACAGTTCCTCCTGATCTGGCGATTTTTGTGCTGCAACCACCAGGTCTATTTCGCCGCTGTGCAGTTTTGTCAATGCCTCCTCAAACTGCATATCCACATATTCATAGGTCCATCCGGTGTATTCTGCAATATCGTTTAAATATTCAGCTGCATAACCGCTGACCGTTCCATCCTCCTCACGCTCGAGAAAATTGGAATAATTCAGTACTGCCACCCGCACGGTTTTTGATTCCCCGGCAGCCATTACAGGCATTACAGCAGAGGAAAACAGGGTCAACACCAATACAATCACTGCTATTCTCTTCAAAATTTTCATATTTTGCTTCCTTCAATTTGTGTACTAGATTCTTGTGTGTCAGCGTGCAGTCAAATCACAGAGCGTTTGAAAAAGCATACTTTGATCAATGGGCTTGGCAATATGGGCATTCATGCCGGCATCCAGACTTTTTTTCACATCCTCATCAAAGGCGTTTGCCGTCATCGCAATAATTGGTACAGTTTTAGCATCTATACGCTCAAGTGCCCGGATTGCTTTTGTCGCTGCGATCCCATCCATAATCGGCATACGAATATCCATAAGGATGACATCGTAATAGCTGGGGAGACCCTGACGAAAGAGATCCACAGCCACCTGCCCATTTTCTGCATGTTCTACAATCATTCCCTTCTTTTCAAGCAGCCTGGTTGCAATCTGCGTATTGAGGGGATGATCCTCGCAGAGCAGAACACGTTTCCCCGCAAGGCAAACCTCGAAAGCTGCCTCTTTCATTACAGGCTTCACTTCTTCACCAGCGAAATCAAAAGCAAGCTCTACTGTAAATTCTGATCCAATCCCTTTTTCACTTTTAACTGCAATAGTTCCGCCCATGATTTCCACAAGATTTTTTACGATAGCAAGTCCCAATCCTGTTCCGCCATAATTGACAGTCGTTTGATCATTTTCCTGCTCAAAGGGTTCAAAAAGCTTAGGCAGAAAATTCTTGTCAATGCCGATACCGGTATCCTTGATGACCAGTTTTGTTTTTATCTGCTTTTCATCTAACCGCATGCATTCTCCCTTTACTTCAACCATACCGTTTTCGGGAGTAAATTTAATAGCATTGGAAACAAGATTAAAAAATATTTGCTGCACACGCACTTTATCTAAGTACACCAAAGTGTTTAATTCTTTATCTGACACAGCAGTCAGTTTCACATTTTTTTGTTGCGCACTTGCTCTTACAACTCCAATCATTTGATTGAAAAATGAGTCAAGGTTGACAGGTTCCCGATTTAGCACGATTTTGTTGCTTTCAATTTTATTCATATCCAGCGTGTCATTAATCAGACTCAGCAGATAGTGCGCCGATTCATCAATCTTAGATAAATTATCTGCGGCCTCAGATGATAGTCCGTCAAGGTCCAGGGTAAGCCCGGTTAAGCCGATAATTCCGTTCATCGGAGTGCGCATATCATGGCTCATTCTGGATAGGAAGTCACTCTTTGCGGTATATGCCAGCTGCAATTTTATGTTCCTCTTTTTATTCATGCTGCTGTAAAGTGCCATCATAAGTGTCAGCATGACAAGTGAGCAGATTATTATCACCACAGCAATAACCATCAGTGGATTATTGTTCAGGATTTCTCTCAGTCCACCATAGTCCTTTTGAGATAGTGCCAATGACAAATGACTGTGAATATCCTTTTGGGAGGTACTGCGAATAAACTTGTTGATGATAGACAGCAGTTCACATTTTGAAGTATTCGGCACATAAAAACCTACTTCACGGTTGTATCCTGATAAATTAATATAGACAAGGTTTCTGTGACTATTGCCCGAGGTATAGTAGTCCAAGGCGTATCTTGTCGCATATCCATAGTCCGCTTCACCTTCGTTTACTGCATCCAGACATTGCTCTATGGTATCATAATAGCGAAGTGCTTTGTATTCGTAGCCTATCGGGTCCGGCACATCGTTTACAAGACCTAAAACACATTCAGATTTTGGCTTTGTTTCCGCAGCTTTATTAAGGAACATCGTCAGATTCGCCTCAAGGTACGGTTGTGATAAAACAAGACCATTATCCTCCGCAAAGGTATTGCTGTGGGGTGGACCCAGTACGATATCATACTCCTCCGAGATCATTTGCTCGTCGACCGTCTGATTTTCATCTGCAATATGATACTCAAACTCGATGCCGGCTTTTTCACCGATCTCATCTAATATGGAAACCGACATTCCACACAGCTCACCTTTTTTGTTTACAAATGAAAAGGGCGCATATTGGGGGAATAACAAGACTTGCAGCTTAGCATTTTGGAGTACATATGCTGCTTCAGTTTCCGATAAAGAAAAATCTCCAATGGTATTAATAAAATATTTCGCACTCAGCCTGCTCTCGAAATAAGGATCCGTAATGCGAATTTTCTCAATGGCCTCATCCAACTCCTCTATTAAATCTTCGTTCCCTTTGCCTGAAGCAAAGTAAAATGGGCGAGGTGCAAACTGTGCAATTTGCTTTAGATCAGGAAGAAAAGTCAGCGATACCTTGAGCATGGCATCTGCACTGCCGTTTTTCAAGGCTTCAATCTGTTCATCTGTTGTTTCGCAAACAACATATTCACAGTCAACCCCTGTTTCCCTTACATATTCCTTAAGTTCTGCATTGCGGGTTTCTGCATCTTTAAGAACCGCAACCTTCAAGGGCGTCATCTGCATGAAATTCATTTCCGTTATGTCAAGATTGGTGTCCAAAACCTCCAGCGTTGTATAAACCATTCCGTAATTATTCTCCGGATAAAGGTATTTCTCTTCCAACGCCTTATTTTGCAGCATAGCGCCAAGCAAATCCACCTCGCCTGTTTCAACTTCCGCTAAGCCGCTCATAATCTGATCGTTTAGGCTCATATCAGGATACGTTATGTACTCCAGCTTCCAGTTGGCAAACTCTGCCACCTTGTTTAAATAGTCATAGGTATATCCATAGTAGTTGCCGTTTTCATCTATTTCGCTCAGGTATTTCTGTTCCGGATATGCTACCTTCACAACACGCTGCTCACGATGCGGCCCCATCTCTGCTGCCAAAACAGGAGCAGAGGACAAAAAAACACCTAATATCAAGAATATGACAAATGAAGTGATTCGTTTATAACTAGTCATCATTTCCACCTTTTCTCCCATAAATAAAATCATACAAAGTTTGGAACATCTGCGTGGGTTCAATAGGCTTGGCCAGGTGGGCATTCATTCCTGCCGCCTTTGATTTTTGAATATCATCATCAAACGCATTGGCCGTCATCGCAATAATCGGAATGCTTTTAGAAGTTCCTTTACTCATGTGACGGATTGCATTTGTTGCCTGTAAGCCATCCATTTGCGGCATACGGATATCCATCAGGATTGCATCGTAATACCCGGCAGGTGTTTTTGCATACATTTCTACTGCACACACCCCATTTGCAGCATGTTCCACTGAAAAGCCCTTGCGTTCCAGAAGCTTTTTGGCAACCTCCACATTTAGGGGATGATCTTCCACCAAAAGAATTCTTTTTCCCTCAAAGTTAAAATCATCCTTTATATTTGTTTCTGCTTCCTCCTGCTTTTCGTAAAATGCTTTTTCAAAGGCCGAAATAAGAGAAGATTTAAACATTGGCTTGCTCATCAGCAGGTTTACACCTGCCAGCTTTGCATCGTGCTCAATCGCAGCCCAATCATAAGCTGTCATAATTATAATAGTAACGTCAGGTCCCACAATTTTGCGGATCTGTCTTGCTGTTTCGATACCATCCATCTCGGGCATCTTCCAGTCAATCAGCACAAGGTCATAATATTCTTTTTTGTCCCATTTTTCTTTTACCCGGTCAACTGCTTTTTTTCCGCTGTCTACCCATTCGGATTTTACACCGATTTCCTTCAGGGTAATCACCGCCTGCTCGCAGACAATGACATCATCATCCACCACAAGCGCTTTCAGCTCTGCGAAATTGTAGTTCTGCTTTTTGGCGTATCTTACCTTTGATTCCTCCGTAATGCCAAGCTTCACATCTACCGTAAACTCTGAACCCACATCCTTGATGCTGCGCACAGCAATTGTGCCGTCCATCATGGAGACAAGATTGTTGCAGATTGCAAGACCAAGCCCTGTGCCGCCATACATCGCAGTAGTTCCGGAATGCTCCTGAGAGAACGCTTCAAATAGATGGGGGATATACTGCTCTGCGATGCCGCAGCCAGTGTCGTTGATTACAAAACGCAGCACAGCATCATTCTTCTCTCTTTTTACCTGGCGAACACTAATCGATACCTTCCCGTGCTCAGGAGTAAACTTGATGGCATTAGAAAGAATGTTGATGATAATTTGTTGGAGTTTCATAGCATCTCCAATATAATAATCTTCCACACTGGAATCCACAATATTCTCATAATCAATGTTTTTTGAACTGGCCTGGTTATAGCAAATAGAGTTGATTCCGTTCAGAAACTCTTCAAATGGAATTTTTTCCCGTCTAAGCAGCACCTTCCCACTCTCAATTCGGCTCATGTCCAGTATGTCATTAATAAGCGAGAGCAAAAAACGAGAGGAAATACCAATTTTACTAATACAATCCGCCACCTGCGCATCATCCCCGATAGACTGTGCCGCAATAGCAGCCATGCCGATGATGGCATTCATCGGTGTGCGGATTTCATGGCTCATGCGAGAGAGGAAGTCACTCTTTGCACTGTTCGCCTGCTCTGCTGCGAGGAGTGCAGTCTGCAGCATATCGTGCTGCTGCTTTTGCTGATTAAACAAATCTGTGACATCGCTGCGTGTTACCAGGATCTGCTCACTGGGCTTATCCAAATAAGTATATTGTAATCTTTTTTGGCGGATACTTCCATCTGTATGCTTCACACCACAAATAGTGGAAAATACATTTTTCTCTTCTAAATTTTTCCGAATAGTTTCCGGCATCATATCATGGTTGATGCGCTCTATATCTTCCGGAACTAAGATTTCACGATTGATTCGTATGAGAGAGTCCACATAGTCGTCACTGTACTGCGCAGGCAATGGACCATTCTCTTTGTTTCCGAGATACATACTGTATGTGTTGTTTTTCAAATCCACATACGCAACGTAGTCATGCTCTATTTCGGAGACTACCTGAATAATCGCATCCTTGATTTTTTCCTCATTGATATCATAGGTATACATAAAGGACATGATATCCTTTGTCTGCTGATTCTGATAGGATTTCACCGTGGTGCTTACCCAAATAATAGTTCCATCCTGCGCCTTGCGCTGATAATCAAACGAATACTGTGTTTCACCATTTTCAAATGCCTTTAGGACACGCTTGCGGTCGAGCATACGTCGCATCTGTTCCTGCTGTTCCTTCGTAAGAGCTGTTTTTGCCAGCTGCTCCGTTCCGGCAGAGTATGAACCACCCTCTGCCAGTACACGTACATTGTCTTTGGCAATAGAGGATTCAACAATATTCTGAGTCATATTGGAGCGGGCCTTTGCAAGCAGCTTTTTGTGCTGGACTGCTTTTGAGTATTCCATTTCTTCATTATACCGTTGCTCTGCCAGTTTGACTGCTGTTACATCCTTGCCCACTGCGTAGGCAATAACAGGACGCCCCTTTTCATCAAGAACGTTAGTATAGTCAATATGTTCACACCACCATCCCTTTTCATCAGGGGTGTGAAACCAGATATCCGCAGAACATGTTTTAACGCCCTGCTCCAGTTTTTTGTACATTTCCATAAAATCCTTTATGGAATCCTTGCGGACAAATCCGGACTCAATTACACTATCAGGAACATTCAGCACCACCTCTTCATGTCCGTGGCGCATTTTGGAAGCCCTGGTCTGAGTAATTTCTTTGGCTCTGAAGTTGTAGGACCAAAAGGACACATCAGAGTTTTCGGTGGCAATACGAAATTTTTCCTCACTGATGCGCAGCGCTTCCTCTGTTTCCTTCTGCTTTGTGATGTCCATGACTACGCCGTCCATAATTGTCTGACCATCGACAACTTTAAATATTCCACTGCAAAGAATATAGCGGATGTTTCCATTGCCGGTAATCACACGCATCACCCATTCTGCGTAGTCACGGCCGGCATTCAGGGTATCATTAACGGTTTGCAGAACTCTTGGGAGATCCTCTGGATGCACATATTCACTGCAATGATTGTGAAGGCGTGCCGCCATGCTCTGTGGAGTGTATTCATGCATACGATAATATTTGTCATTTCCATAAATCAGAGTGAAATATTCATCTGCCACAACCGTAAAAACGCCGCCGAGCTGGGAAGCACGATACAGCTCCAGCTCGTGCCTGAATTCGTTTTCATTTGACAAATCTGTATTTTTAAATTGTTTATCTATCATTTCGCACATTCTCCTTCTTTACCCCATTGTTCTCAAAAATAAATAAAACGAGCCTTTAAAAAAAACGCCTTTCGTTATTGGCGCTTTTAAAATACTTCATTCAAACATTAATGAAGGCGCTTAGCACTTCCTGCTAGTCTTCTAATAAATCCGAACAAATATAAATATACATAATATAGTTTACTGCCGCATTTCACAAAAGTCAACAATTACAGGCGATTTCCAATTGACAATTTTAAATCAAGTGCTATAATAATAAGTTTTATTTAAAATGAGTTTTGAGGATATAGATAAAGCAAGAGCCATTGCGTTCATGTAGAAATGCAATAGCTCCTGGGAAAATTCACTTCATTGAATTGTTGAAAATATTGGCTGTTAAAGCATCAAACAGGTTTTCGGGACGAATTGGTTTTGCAAGATGGGCCTGCATACCTGCTGCCTTTGTTTTTTCCCGATCCTCCTCGAATGCATTTGCGGTCATAGCGATGATGGGAATGGTTTTGGCCTGACCATGAGGCAATCCCCTGATTTCCCTCGTTGCTGTGAGACCATCCATAACCGGCATACGAATATCCATCAAAATAGCATCAAAGTGTCCAGACTCTGAGTTTTCAAAGATGTCCACCCCTTCTTTTCCGTTCTGAGCATGCTCCACAAGCATCCCTTTTTGCTCAAGAAGTTTACGGGCAATCATTGCATTCATTGGGTGATCTTCAACCAAAAGCACTCTGCGTCCCGACAATTGCTCAGCGGAATAGGAAGTGGATACCTCTTTTATCGAAGGATCATCATAACGCTGCAAAGAAAGATTAACGGTAAAGGTACTGCCTTTGCCAGGTTCACTTTCCACTTCAATGGTTCCACCCATCATGGTGACCAGCTCATGTGAGATACTAAGACCTAATCCGCTGCCGGCGTATGGGGCGGAAGCAGCACTACGTTCTTGTGCAAAAGCATCAAAAAGGCGGGGCATAAAGTCCGGTGAAATACCAACGCCACTGTCTCTTACGATAAACCGCAGAGAATCCTGATCCGCTTTTGGTGAAATGATTGCTTTAAACACAACGCTTCCCGATTCCGGAGTGAATTTTATTGCATTATTCAGCAAGTTCACCAAAATCTGCTGAACTCTGATTTTGTCCCCATCGTAATCGGCTTTAAGACTCCCCTGGCTTTCGAAACTATACTTTACATGATTTTTCTCAGCAGTAGGCAATATCATAGTATTGATGTCCTTCAGTAATTGAAAAAGAGAAAAGGGTTGATTCACAAGTTTTAGCCTGCCGGTTTCCACGCTGGACAGATCTAACATATCGTTAAGCAGGGACAAAAGATATTCGGAAGCTGACTGAGATTTTGCAATACAGTCTGAAAGAAATGGCTTATCCTCCAAATTTGTCTTCATGATCTCATTAAGTCCAATGATCGCATTCATAGGCGTACGAAGTTCATGACTCATTTGCGCAAAAAATTGAGATTTAGAACGATTCGCCTCTTCGGCAATTCTCAGGGCATTGGAAATATCCTTTTGCTTTTTCTGCTCTTTAAGATAGATATCTGTAACATCGGTGCGTATCAGAAGCACCATCTGATTTTCCTTGTCATAGTAAACATACTTTAGGCATTTGCGGGTATAGCCGCGAACGGGGTCAGCGATGCCCACATAAAAGAAATGCTCCCCCCGATCATCTAACTGCTTCACAACTTGTTCCAGACTCATTTGCTTTATGGTGTAATCTCTATCCTCGGGGACAACAAACTCGTCAGCGTACTTTACAATCTCAGTGGAGTAAGAATTGCAGACAACCGGTGGCAGCGGGGTTCCGCTGTCACTGTGGCTAAACATGGTATAACTGTCCTTTTTTACATCAAGGTAAATGAAATAATCACAATCATGATAGATAAAGCGGTCAATAATTCCGCTCATCAGCTTTTGTTCGTTAATATTTTTCAGCAGTATGTAGATGATATCTGGCTGCTTTGTGGATGCAGTGGTCAAGATCATTTCTCTCCACTCATAGACATATTCTTTGGCAAGAGAACGAAACTCCAGACATTTCTTCTCCACACCACTGTGATAAAACTCTCGCAGTGCATCTAATGACAGTGCCTTCTGTGCAGAATATCTATCCTCCTCCATGATATTTTCGAACAAAAAGTTCTCCAGGGCCTGCGCATAGGTTAACTTTATCTCTTTCTGCAGTGTCCCGGTGGCATCATAGATATTCGTAAGTGTTTCATCCTTAATATCCACAAGGGCGATTCTGGTATAGGTTTGCCTTAAAAGGTCAAACAATATATCTTGCTTAGAGTCATCTACAGATGTCAAATAGGATAGGAACATGTCATCCATAATTTTCTCCTTCCTCCCCAAAATCGTATTGTAAAGTCAATAAATTTGAGAATTTCTCTTTATCATATCCCCATATTATATTCACTATCGGATGTAATATCAAGTTCTTTTGTAAAATCCTCATTTTTTAGCGTTTTTCAAGGATTTATGAATCAATTTTAGTTTTAAACATGAAATCAACCATATTTTGCATCATTTTCTTATGGTCCGTGCAGTAAATGCACAGACCTGCTGAATCGTTACAATATTTTTGCAAATAAACAGAGGCAGCATTTCATAAAGAAATGTGCCCCTTGCATCTATTCTATAATTGATTATCCAGAATCTCGCCATTACTTTCAATTACTTTTTTGTACCAGTAAAATGATTTTTTCTTTTTTCTCTCCAGGGTGCCCATGCCGTCGTTATCTTTGTCCACGTATATGAATCCATATCTTTTTTTCATCTCACCTGTTGTGAATGATACGCAGTCAATACAGCCCCAGGGGGTATATCCCATTAACTCCACACCATCCTCGAGCACTGCTTTTTCCAATTCTTCAATATGTGCTTTCAGATATTCAATTCTGTAATCATCCTGGATACTTCCATCTGCCTCAATTTTATCAATTGCGCCAAAGCCATTTTCCACAATAAACAATGGTTTTTGATATCTCTCATATAAATTATTAAGTGAATATCTCAATCCCACTGGATCAATCTGCCATCCCCATTCACTCTTTTTGACAAATGGGTTGCTGACACTTCCCGGAAATCCGTCTAATCCATTCCCTTCTACTACTGCATTGGCTTTTACAGCGTTTGTCATATAATAACTGAATCCAACATAATCTACTGTTCCTTCTTTTAATATGCTCCGGTCTTCTTCACTTATCTGAATGTGGATGCCTTTTCTCTCCCACTCTTTCAAAATATAGTTTGGATATTCTCCTCTTACATGAATATCTCCAAACAAATATCTGTCATGCATCGCCAGTGTGGAAAACATGACATCCTCCGGATGACAGGAATAGGGATATAGCGGTACACAGGCCATCATACATCCGATTTCAAAATCTGGATTAATTTCATGCCCTTTTTTCACAACAAGAGCGCTGGCCACAAGTTCATGGTGGACTACCTGATACATACATTCCTCCGGGTTACTATGCTCTGCAAAAATCACACCGGAACAGGTATAACCGAATAATGGATACTTATAGTTTTTCTGATTATTGATTTCATTGAAGGTCATCCAGTATTTCACCTTATCTTTATAACGCTTCATCACTGTCTCTGCATAGTTCACAAAAAAATCAATAACTCTTCTGTCTTCCCAGCCACCATATTCCTTCACCAGATGGTAAGGCATCTCAAAATGAGAGAGCGTAACAACCGGTTGTATGTTATATTTTAACAGTTCATCAAATAAGTTATCGTAAAACTGTAACCCTGCTTCATTTGGCTGCTTTTCATCACCATTTGGAAAGATTCTTGTCCATGCTATCGACGTACGGAAGCACTTAAATCCCATTTCTGCAAACAGCTTGATATCTTCTTTATAATGATGATAAAAATCAACAGCCTCATGGTTTGGATAATAACATCCTTCCTGCACACCATCTGTGATTTTACGGTCAACTCCATGTTCTCCTGCAGTCAGTACATCTACGATACTGACTCCTTTTCCGTCCTCATTCCATGCACCTTCCACCTGATGAGCAGCTACTGCCCCTCCCCAGAGAAAATTTTCCGGCATTTTATTCATCAAAGTCCCTCCTGACATTTTACGCACATGACAGTTTCCAAGGCATCCTTATTTTTTCCAGGATAGATCTCTAACTTCTGGTCATCAGACATCTCGGTAACGATAAAGATTACTGTGGAATCATATCCTTTTTCTACTATAAATTCTTTGTCAAATTCGACTAACAGGTCACCTTTCTTCACTGTATCGCCCTGCTCGACCTTGGGCTGAAATCCTTCTCCATTCAGTTCTACGGTATCAATTCCGATATGGATCAGTGTTTCTATTCCGTCACCGGAAAGACCTATCGCATGTCCTGTCGGGAATAAAACCTCAACTGTTCCATCATAAGGAGCATAAACCTTTCCTTCCGCAGAGATAATTCCAACTCCATCTCCCAATCCTTTCGAAGCGAACACTTCATCCTTTACTTCTGTTACAGGTATTATATCTCCCTTAACAGGACTGGCAATCTCAATGCTTTTTGCTGCTTTTTCATCTGCGTTCTTACTTTCAATCTCAGTTTCTTTCTCTAACTCAACAATTTCTTCTTTCTTTTCCTCAAATCCAACAATCCAGGTCAAAACTGTACCAAGTACAAATGCAATTACAATAGAAAGAACAAATCCAAGGAACTGTCCCATATGTCCTGCTTTAAAATATGCCGGAATCGTGGCAATACCAGGCATATTATATCCCCAGGATACTGCGTTAAATGCACCTGCCACACCACCTGCTACAGCACCTGCAATACAACCACAAATCATTGGTTTTTTCAATCTTAAATTCACACCGTAAATAGCAGGCTCTGTAATTCCAAATAATCCGGTGATTGCTGCTGATAAAGAAACACCTTTCATCTCTTTATCTTTTGTCTTTAAAAATACACCCAATGCCGCACCTGCCTGTGCAAATACAGCAGAAGCCTGCAAACCGGTAAATGTATCATATCCCAGTGCTGCGTAGTTTCCTACTGTTACCGGAGTAATTCCCCAATGAACACCAAAGATAACAAGAACCTCCCATAATCCACCGACTATAATTCCTGCAACGATTGGGCTGAGGCCATAAAGATAATTATATGCTCCTCCGATCGCACCTCCTATGGTATTTCCAATCGGTCCAAATGCAAGCAATGTAAGTGGTACCATAATTGTGATCGTAAACATCGGTGAAAATAAATTTCTTACTACAATCGGCAAATATTTATCAAAAAATTTCTGTACATAAGATGCAATCCAGATTGCCAGGATAATCGGGATAACAGAAGACGTATAGCTTAAAAGCTGTACCGGCATTCCCAGAAAATAAACCGGATCCCCGGCATTTACCATACTAATATAATCCGGACACACCAGTGCACAGGCAATGACAACTGCAACATACGTATTGACTCCAAACTTTTTTGATGCAGTTACAGAGATCAATACCGGAAGAAATGTAAATGCTGTCCATGACACAAAATTCAGTATCTGGTATGTGCCACCGGATGTATCAATTGCATTCAGTGCAACAAAAATACCAAGAATTCCCTGTAAGATACCACATGCAGCCAATGTATAAAGAAAAGGTGCAAAAATACTTGATATGATATCTATGATTCTGCTGAACACACCTACCTTGTTACCTGAGTTTGCGCTTTTTGAATCATCTACTGTTATCAGTTCCATAACAAAATCAAAGGCATCCTTTACATGATTGCCGATGACCACCTGATATTGCCCTCCAGCCTGTACGGTTGTAATAACACCAGGAATCTTTGAAACCTTACCTGAATCAATAATTGATTCATCCTTTAAGATAAACCGAAGTCTTGTTGCACAGTGGGTGACATTGATAATGTTGCTGTCACCACCTAATTCTTTCACCAGCTCTTTTGCTGTGATTCTGTAATCAATAGCCATATTCGCTACCCCCTTCTAATTGTTTCAGCACCGGTTGCTTTGTTATTTTTATTATACGGATTTATAAAAAAATTACCAGATTTTTTGGGGGAATAGGAACATATGCTTACTTATGAAACATGTTTCTTTCTAAAAACGCCCTGTTACAAAAAGAAGGCAGCCTCTACAGCCGCCTTCCAATCGTCTCCAGCAAATAAATCACCGGAACCTGTGTTGTGATATTGTATTCCTCATGCATTAGATAATGCTCCACAAAATATGCCAGATGATAATCTGACAATTTTGCCAATGTACATGACTCTCCGTTGGTAATACTGAAAATCACAGCATTATGTCTCTTGAATCTCTCTGCCATCTTGAGAATTTGCTGGGTTTCTCCTGATTCAGACAATGCAATTACGACTGTTGCACTCATATCCACATTAATCGGATAATAGGGATCTTCTATATACTGACTATACTTTCCTATATTTGAAAAATACCGGGCACCATATTTTCCTAAGATTCCAGATGTGCCAATCCCTATAAAAATCAATTGTCTGGCTTCTTTCATCACATTCGCAATACGGTTGATCTGTAATTCATACTGTGTGGATGTGACTGTATGAAAAAAATACATAATTTCATCAATTCTTGTATCCTTAATCTGACTTTCTTCATCCTTGTTTCCCGCTAAAAGAAACTGTTTAAATTTTACTTTAAATTCTGAATAGCCTTCACATTCTGTCTTTTTGCAAAAGCGAATTACTGTTGATGTGGAAACGTGAACCGCATCTGCCAATTCACGTATGGTCATATATTTCACTTCTGTCTTGTGCTCCATTATGTAATTATAAAGCATCATTTCCAAATCATTATATGACTGAAGAATTCTATAATCAAACATGTCTGCTCTCCCATACTACTCCTGTGAAGGCTAAAAGCAATCTAGTACATCGTTTCCTAAATAACTACCACATTAAGCTTGTCTATATTTCCGATAGCACCAGCCAAAAAGCCTCAGCGTAGCCCGCTACGCCTGCATTTTTTGATTGTTACTCTCGAAAATTTATCCTGCGCTTTCTGGGCAGTTATTTAGTTTACGATGTACTAGAATCTGCCTTTTATCATCCTTGTCCAAATATTTTCCTGTCTAAATCTGCAATGGTAATACCCCGTACTTTTTCATGGCAGATCCGATCCAGATCGGCATAGACATCGCTCAGAACTCCTGCCATGCCTGATGCAATCAGACAATCCATCTCTACGTTTCCGCTTTTCCAGGATGTCGAGACAAAAGCTGCTTCCAGTGCTTCCGCAATCATACAGAGATTCACATCCTGGCTGTTCTGTCGAAAAATGTACCCGCCTTCTATTCCTTCTTTTGTCTCTACCAGTCCTGCTTTCTTTAGTTTTGCCATTACTTTACGTATTCTTGCAGCATTCGTACATACATTCTGAGCCAGATTCTCACTGGATACCACTTCTGCCTTATGATTAAGAAAAACCAATGCATGTACAGCAACTGAAAATTCGCTTGTCATTTTCCTTTCCTCTCTTCTTATCTTCGTTTATTGTCTACCGTCTGTTGAATCGCATCCTTTAGGATATCCTCACTCATCTGACCACTGATATACCCAAATACTTTCCCATCTGTATTAATGAAAAATGTAGTGGGATAGGAATAAATTCCGTATGCGCTAAATATACTTCCATCCGTATCCATCAAAACAGGATACGTATATCCTTTTTCCGTCAGGAAGCTGGTAATCCCTGCTTCATCCTGCTCCTGGCCCAGGCCAGGTCCTGCAATACCCAGGATTACCACCGAATCATCCCCTGAATTCTCATAACTGTCATAGATTTTCTGGATATCCGGCATTTCTGCCCGGCATGGAGGACACCATGTAGCCCAAAAATTCAAAATTACTGTTTTTCCCTTATAGTCTGACAGGGTATGCGACTCTCCATACTGATCCTTCAGTGTAAGATCAATACTATCCTGCAGGTCCACCTCTTTAGACTCTTTCTCTTCTGTCTTCTCCTCCTTGGCCGCAGTATCATCTTTTGTACCGCTTTCTGTATCTGATTTCTCTGCAGGCTCTTTTGCAGCATCTGCCAAACCTTCTTCTGTGGTTTTCTCAGCCTGTTCTGTCACAGAGGGATTTGAAAAACTGGATAAATATCCTGTAATTGCATTCATTTTACCAGTGAACATCATAACTCCCATAAGAACCATGAGTACTCCACCTATTTTTACAGTATATTTTACCACATTTCTATGCTTTTTGAAAAGCTCTAATAACGAACTAGTGAAAATTCCCACAGCCAGAAACGGAAGTACAAATCCAAGTGTATATACCCCAATTAAAGCAAATCCGGCCATCTTGGTACCTGCGGAGGCCGCCATCAAAAGCACGCTGGAAAGTGCAGGTCCCACACATGGGGTCCACGCAAAACTAAATGTAAAACCCATGAGCAGTGCAGTGATTGGAGACATAACCAGTGCATCCAGATGAAACGGCAGTCTCCGATCTTTTCCCAAAACAGCGGAGAATCCAAATACACCCAGCTGGTACAATCCAAAAAGTATTACAATAATGCCGCCAATTCTGGCAAATAGTATCTGATGACCTTTAAAAAATGTTCCCAGTGCAGATACACCAAATCCCAACAGGAAGAAGGTAAAGCTGACCCCTATAACAAAAAACAGTGTATTGGCTGCAACCTTACTTCTTTTATAATGTACTTTTCCTTCTTCATCTGTAGTATAAGTTCCACCTGATAAATAACCTATATAAAGAGGCAGCAGCGGAAGTACACAGGGCGAAAGAAAACTAAGCAGCCCCTGCAGGAATACAGTTACAACCGGTACTCCTACGTCTAATGATAGTCCCATGTAATTTCCTCCTGAAATTAAATCTGAAATAAGTCATTGAGTGCCTCACCCATAGTTGGATGCGTAAAAATCATATCCCGAAGTACCGTATAGTGCAATTCGGCATCCATAGCCACCTTTACCAGATTAATTAACTCATGGGATTCCTCGCAGAACAGATGCGCCCCCAGGATTTTCCCGGTTTTCTCATCTATAACTGCCTTTAAAAGTCCTTCTGGCTTCTCAAGTACCTGAGCCTTCGGTATAGCAGCAGCCGGAAGTTTGGCAATCTTCACCTTATAACCGGCTTCCTGAGCTTCTTTCTCACTCATACCTACTCTGGAGAATGGCGGATTCAAGAATACGCTGTATGGAACTGCACGTCTGTCATTCAGTGTATAGCTTCCATCTCCCAGTACCTTAGAACGGACAATTCTGTAATCATCCAGAGATACATACGTAAATTGCAGGCCGCCCACAACATCACCCATTGCGAAGATATGAGGTACCGTGGTCGTTCTGGTTTCATCTGTTATGATACCGCCCCGCCTGTCAACCTCTACTCCTGCTTTTTCCAGGTGAAGCTCCTTCGTGTTTGGTCTTCTTCCCGTAGCCACAAGTACAGCTTCCGCCGGCAATACGACTGTTTCTTCCCCACTTTTAAGAACTACTTCTGCAAAACCCTGATTTTTCCTTATCTCCTGTACCTGTACGCTCTTGAGCACCTGTACATTCCCAGATTCCAAAGTTTTCAGAACCGCCTCTGCAATTTCCCCATCCTCACGGGGAAGGAATACTTCACCATCCTGAACCACAGTGACCTTTGTACCGAAATCACTATATATAGAAGCAAACTCTACGCCGATATAACCGCCGCCGATGATGACCATTCTCTCAGGGCGCTCCTGCAAATCCAGCAGTGTTTCGCTGACATATACGTAAGGATTTTCTTCCAGTCCTGGAATCGGAGGAACATATGGAGCTGATCCTGTATTAATATAAAAACGCTCCCCTTCCAGATGAAGTAATTCATCTGGGGTCTGCACCTGAATCTCATAAGGAGATACAAAGGAAGCAGTACCGTCGATCACGCTTATATTAGGATGATCTGCCAGTTTATGATAATTCTTTCCTCGCAGCTTTTCTACCAGCTTACCTTTTCTCTCTATAGCTGCCTGATAGGCCAAATCCTGCTCCTTGCAGCCAACTGCTGCAATCCCTGCACTATGTACCAGGGATTTGGTAGGAATACACCCTACATTGATGCAGGTTCCTCCATACATCTTCTGTGATTTCTCAATCACAGCAACTTTTCTTCCTGCATTAGCAAGTGCCCCGGCAATTGTCTTGCCACCTTTTCCAAAACCAATAACAATATCATCATATTTTCTTGTATTGTTCATAGCAACCTCCCATAACTGTATTTACAATAGTTACATTTATTACTGTAATAATATCAGATACAGTTATGGTTGTCAACATCTTTTTCTTTTATTTTACTTATAGTTCATTAATCGTTTCTGTAATTGCCAAGCTTCGTATTCACATTGCCGAAATGTCGTGTGAGCAATTGTATATAGAAGAACCTGCTGAGCGGGAATCCAAAAGTGTAACCCCCACAGATTCGTTATCCTTGCGTTTGACAGACTCCCTGTCGTGTACTATACTATTCTTATTACGAATGTAAGATTTAAGAACGGAGGAAATATAGAAATGGCAGCCTTACCACAAATATCTGAAGCCGAATTCGAAGTTATGAAAATCATATGGAAGTACGCACCAATAAGTACAAATGATATAACCGAAAAATTATTAAAAACATCAACCTGGAATCCCAAGACGATTCAAACACTTGTGAAGCGTTTAGTGGATAAAGGTGCACTCACATATGAAAAGCAAAGTCGAATGTATGTGTATACACCATTAGTACAGGAAAGTGAATATGTAAGACAGGAAAGCAAATCCTTTTTAAATCGCTTCTATGATGGCGATATTTCCAGTATGGTATCTGCCTACTTAGAAGATGATACTTTATCAGAAAAAGAGTTAAATAATCTCCGCAGCCTTCTCTCACAAAGGACACATAAAGGGGGCGAATAATGTGTTTCAATTTGCAATCCGTTTCCTTATTTGCAATATTTTTATAGCAGGGACGGTTGGTGTCCTTTTACTCATAAAATATCTATTCCGGAACCACCTGTCTGCAAGGATACATTACAATCTCTGGTTTCTTCTTTTGGGAGTCATGGCAATTCCTTTTATCCCATTTCATTTACCAGAAATAGGACAGTGTTTTCAACTAATAGACAGTCTGAATAGCATGACGGAAACCGGAACGAGAGTGCTTGGAAAATTCAATCCTTCTATGTCACAGATCAATACAACTGGATGGGCCAATGAGTTTACTGTTTCTGTGAGTAGAAACTCTCCTGCTATTTTGGGATACTTTTTCTTCTCCATATGGATGGTCGGAATGATTGCAATGGTGATTATGTATTTTCGTTCAAAAACCCGGCGAAACAAAATAAAAAAAGCTGCACTTCCATTACAAAATCAAGCGGTAAAACAGCTTTTTGAAGAATGTAAACGTACACTGGGCATCACAAAAAATGTATCTGTTTTCAGTACAGCATTTTTAAAATCACCTATTACCATTGGTGTGATACATCCTCAAATTTATATTCCGATACATTTAATTTCGGATTATCATGAAAAAGAGATGCGTTACATTCTTCTGCACGAACTGCAGCACTACCGCTATAGAGATGCAATACCAAATTTCTTCGTAACTATTGCAGGTATCCTCTATTGGTTCAATCCTGCCATATGGTATGCGCTGGGGGAAATACGTACTGAACGGGAAATTGCCTGTGATTCTGCTGTATTGCAGACACTTAATGAAAATGATTATGAATCCTACGGAAATACCCTGTTGGATTTTGCTCAAAAAATATCGTTATCACCTTTTCCTTTTGCCAGTGGTCTTGGAGGAAACAAAGCGCAGTTAAAAAGGCGTATTATGAATATTGTTTCTTATGAACCTTTGACAAGAGGAAAGAGATTGCGCAGCGTATCTATTTTTGTTTTAGCAACTGGATTACTGACCAGCCTCTTACCATTTTTTTCAACTTATGCTGCAGAACATGAATATTATGATTTTCAGACTACACATAAAGAAGTTACTTACATGGATCTCTCCACGTATTTCGATGGCTTTCATGGCAGTTTTGTTTTATATGATACAGCTTCTAATACCTGGCAGATTTACAATAAAGAGCTTGCTGCGATGAGAGTTTCCCCTGATTCAACCTATAAAATATATGAAGGACTGATGGGATTAAACCAGGGTGTTATCTCACCCGATTTCTCAACACAATCCTGGGATGGAACAAATCAGCCATTTTCTGCATGGAATTCTGATCATACTCTTAATTCCGCTATGCAAAACTCTGTAAACTGGTATTTTGATAGAATAGAGCAATCCATCGGATTAACAAATGTGCAAAACTACTTGAATCAAATCGATTATGGAAATAAAAATTTATCTGCGAAGACCGATTACTGGATGGAATCCTCTTTGAAAATTTCTCCAATTGAACAAGTAGAACTATTGATCAAGCTGAATCGTAATCAACTGTCTGCAGATGAACACAATACAGCTTCCATCAAACAGTCCATTCTTCTAGCTTCCGATTCTGTGAACACCATGTACGGGAAAACCGGCACTGGAAGAATCAACGGACAAGATATCAATGGATGGTTCATTGGCTATATTGAAAAATCCGGACAAACCTACTATTTCGCCACAAACATTCAGGGTAATCAAAATGCTACCGGTGGAAATGCATCTGATATTACACAATCTATCCTGTCTGATCTGCAGATAGGGACACCCTAACTCAACACAACAAGGAAAGATCCACCGGACCTTTCCTTGCATGCCTGGCAAATAATAGCGACGTTACTCCCTTCTGATATGAGGCAGCAGCGCCGCTTTATTTTATTGATCTTTCTGATCATATTTACAGTTCGCTTTCAATAATTCCTCCAGTTCACATAATTTCTCTGGTGTTAGCTTTTCTTTATCTACTAAAACAATCTGGTTATCAAATCGCTTAATGTAGATATAATTCTTAATTATGCCATAACACCGGAAAGCCTTCCAGTAGTTTATTCCACTTCCTTTTTCGGAATTGATCTGTATTCCATCATGGTCAAAGATATATTCTGTTTCACCTGGCTCTTGTTCCTGCTCTACCTTCTTCATCCTTCCGTTTATTACACTTTTTTGTAATTTTTCTGCTCCGCCAAAGCCAAATACCATAAAAAAATGCAAAGTATAAGCATTGAAATCCCCATAAGTACAGATTCTGCTATCCAGGCATATACTACGCCCAGAAAACACAATACACTCATGAATCTGCATATAGGAATCATCCTTTGCCTCTTTTTTATATTTACAGGACTTTGCAGAGCTATTTCCTTTATCACTTCCTGTTCCTGTTTCCCAACTTTTATTTTACACTGTACCATTTATCATAATCCTTTCTATTCCCATTCATTGCTTAAACGGTCTATATAGTCTGGCATACGTTCCAGACCATCTCCCATAATCTCATTTCCAAGATACTGATAGATTCCATTCTCCTGCAACCTTACCGTCAGTTTATGTGTCATATAGCAATCTGTTCCAATTCTTTCGCAAACTGCATCTATGGTTACAGTTGTTGTCCCATTCTCATCTTCTGAAACCTCCGGATATTCTGGTACACATAATTCATAGTGAAACCATCCCTTATCTGTATATTCCCAATTCTTTATTCTTGTATAAGAACTGCCAATTATCATTGGTTCATTCTGTTCATTCCAAGTCATGCGAGTAGAAAAAACATACATATCCTTCCCATCGTAGGAGAACTTTTCACGATTCAATCCGCCATCGGCGCATAAATCATACATTACAACTTCACCGCTTTTCTGCTGTTCTGATGTTTCAATAAATTTTTCTATCTTTTCAGCATTTTCCATATTTGTATATAACGTTGTAACGATCAATGGCTGACCAGTTTCCTTCAATACCTCCAGCATTTCAGTTTTTGTCTCATCCGACAAAACAACATTGATTGACTTGCCTTTATCTGCTTGTTCGTAAATAGCTCTAATTTTCTCTAATAATATTTTACAATCATTTTCTGCCTCTTTTTGTTCTTCTGGATTAATCGGAAGATCGTACCCTTTTTCCTCTCTTTCCTTTACTGTCTCTGAATTATCTTCTTTATCCATCGCTTCTTCTGCTGTTACCAATGCAATATCTTCTTTTCTCTTTTGAGTTTCTAATGCTATCCCCACCAGCATGACTATAATCAATAAAAGAACCAGCCAAATTCCATATTTTTTCATCAACCATTTCACATGAGCCATCCTTTTCCTCCACTGTAATACATTGTCCACGCATCATCTTTTAACTTGTGCTTACTTTTGTAAGATTTTAATTTTAAAAAATTTTCTTTTATGTTATATAATCTTACATCTGTAAGATTTGCATGTCAAGTATTTTATACTGCTTTGTTTCTTATAGATTTCCTTTTTCGTACAGAAAAAATTTCATCTTTCGTCCATACCCTTCAAATTCCTTCTCCCTCTCGGCTGCTCTTATCATTCCCTGGTGTTCATAGAACCCAAAATTACAGGTAGTATCCGTATATAAATAAAAATCGTGTATCTGACATTCTGCAAAGTAGTCCATAAGCCTTTGATATAACTGGCCACCAATCCCAGTTCCATGCTCCTCTTTGTCAACTGCAAAGAATGCTACAACACCGTCATACGTTTTTTCTGACAGTTGAAGCAGTTCTTCGTCAATCTGATCAAAGCCCTGGAACATTTTCATAATACTTCTGCCCTCTCCAGATAAAGCCATTCCAAGCACAGCTCCAATCTGACGAAGCAGATATTTTGCTACATGTTTTTTCTCACTGAAACAGTTACCCATAATCACCCCAACTGCTTTCCCATCTCGTACCGCCACACAGTTATAGGTTTGATTTGTCATGCAGGTTGCAAGATAGAGTTTCGCCATTTTTTTTGCCAACCGTGGCGAGCAGAAGTCTTCATATTGCCAAACATCCTTAATAATATATTCTAATGCCGCGTAATCCTCTTTTCGTATTTTCCGAAATTCCAATGTGTTTTCCATTTGTTTTCTTCTTTTCAAATTATTTATTTAATTAGACAGCAATGATCAGGCACGGGATTCAGCATTCCAGGTCCGCTGGCAAGAGCTGCCCCGTCTATCATGGAGTAGAGAGACTGGATGACCGTCATTAGCATTGTGGGAATGACGAACACCAGCAGATTTTTCAAATTCAGTGTTTTGTAATAAATGGTTTCCATCATCTTTTTGATACCTCCATATCGTTCTTGTCATTGGATAAGAAGGATGATAAACTATACAGTAACTGTAATGTCAATAGGAGGAACATACTTTATGAAAAATACATATTTTACCGCCGGAGAATTCGCAAAGCTTCATCATGTAAACAAGCGCACTCTACACTATTATGATGAAATCGGCCTGTTCAAGCCGAACCACACGGGCGACAATGATTACCGCTACTACTCCTATCTGCAGAGTTCTGAATTTGAAATGATCTTGGCGTTCCGGGAACTTGGGATGAGCATTGCGGAAATCACGGACTATTTTAGTCATCGGACCCCTGTTGCTTTCCATGAAATACTTACAACAAGGAGAAAATCCCTTCAGGAACAAATTCGCCACCTGCAGGAGATCGATCATTTGCTTCAGACAAAGGAATATCAGCTTTCTCTCAGTGAACGAACTGATTTAGATACGATTGAGACCATCTCATGCAAAGAGGAATATCTTCTGCTCAGTGACCCTATTACCGGCAAATTTGACAGTGAGGATTTTCAGATGCTATTTAAACAGATGAACGATCACGACCCCGAATGTCTTTTAAACAGAAGCTATGGTAGTATGATAAATACCGCCAATTTATCCAGTGGCAACTTTAATTCCTATGCTTGCTTTTTTACTAAACTTCCTAAGTTTCAAAAGAAAAAGGGAATCTTTATGAGACCTGCCGGTACCTATCTTCGTACCTTTTGCAAGGGAAACTGGAAACTGCTTCCTGATACTTATCGCAAAATACTTCAATACGCAGAAAAAAACCATCTCGCCCTTACGGGCTATGCCTATGAAGAAGGCATCAATGAGATGGCTATTTCCAGTATGGATGAATATGTGACACAGATTACGGTAAAATGTGATTCAGACAATTAAAAAAGGAAGAACAGACAGCCAGCGTTAGTGCAGCCTATAATTTATCAAAATCAATATTATGCTCATTCGGATTGACTGTCCATTTTGTGAACCCTCACATGAGACCATTATAGTTATTACGGTGTAATACAACTGATTTAATTTGTGAAAAAAAAGGTAAGAATGTACAGGAATAGATTTTCAGATATAATAATGCAAATGCCCAGATCAAGTATATAATGCACCTTTTAATCCTTGATTTGGACATTTATATTTAATAATTATATGTTTTGAAATTTGATAACCATTCATAAGCGTATTAAAAAGCTTTGGACATTCGATTTGCAAATTGTGACCAACTGAATCCAAATTACAAAAACTTTTTCACTTTGTGACAGTTTATCCCAAAAAGAAATATCATACTTTACAAAATTACATTTTGGTAATGTTTTTTCTTTATTTGGAACTACAACAGGACAAATAAAAGCTGCTCATATTACACGATGAATATATTTTTTATTACGCTTGTCCAATGTCAGTAAATACCACATACTGGAATTCATTTACTTCGTCCAATAGCTTAATAAACTTGTTTTCGTTCGTTTCTAAAACAATTACATTGTTCTTTATCGATGCGTGAGAAATTCCCTTCGGATCTCTTATTGGATTCATCTCATATATGTCCGGACATAATTCTACTAACTGTCCTATCAAGATGGAAGCACAATTAGCTTTTTGTCCATTTGTCATGTTCTTTTCTTTTTTAAAACTATTGATACTTTATTCATTATTTGTTCTCCCCGAATACCATAAAAGACATATGTATACTCGTTCTTAGGAACCTCCTGTATTTTCAAATTATACGAAACTGCACAAGATCTGTTTGTTATCGCACACACTCCTTATTCTTCAGAACCCTCTCACAGGCTATTGAATTACTGTTTACAAAGTTTTTGGTTTTGAAATTAATGGTAACAGAGTCCAATAAGCTCTCCATAGCCGGATGCAAATATAATGTCTTATATTCGTCTAATTCTGTTTCAGTCACCAATGCCAAATGAGGAATATCGAACACAAATATTTTTTTCTTTAAGTTGCTCGTCCATTAAAAAAGTTCTGATGTTCGGATATGCATCCGGTAATAGTACCTCCTGCACCATTTTGCATTTTAAATCTGCAATCGCTTCCTCAAATGTTGAATAACCGATGATTGCATCCTTGACCTTGATCTTTTGTGCTGCCAACATACTACATGTAGGATCACTTACATCCTTTCCCAAAGTTCCAAGAATATGTTTTTTCATATGTATCACCTCAATAACTATGCCCCGTAACGCAGCTCCTCTTGAAACAGTTTTAATTTAAGTTCTCCTTTGTAATACTCAAAAACAGTTACACTATTATGGGGAACCGGTTTAAATTCTTCTGCATGATTCAGATAAGACTTAACGGCTGCAATAACCATGCTGTGACTCACAACCATAATGCTTCCGCCCGTATGACTGTAATGTTCTCCAATTTCCGTCAAGCAAGCAACAATTCTTTCGATAGCCTCATTCCACTTTTCTCCATTTGGAACGCCTGTATATTTTTTGATATTGAAAGATAATGGATACTTTTTTAAGTGTTCACTTACCAGATCACCCTCACAGTCTCCAGTATTGATTTCTCGTAATCTTCTGTCAGGTAATACACTTATATCACTATCCAGGCAATCCAATAAGATCTGTGCCGTTTCCAGACAGCGTGTCAAGTCACTGCTAAATGCAGCATCAAATTTCACACCAAGTTTTTCCAATTTCTGTCCCACACTTTTTGTCATCTGTATACCTTTTGGTGTTAAAGGCGAATCACACCAGCCCTGAATTAAATTCTTAACGTTAAACAAAGTTTCTCCATGGCGAAATAGCCACAACTCAACAGGCTGATCACTATCAAGTTCTCTTATTTTCTCATTCATAGTTTCTAATCCTTTCACCAATTTCTAATACCTTGTCAACATTCTCACTTGCTAAATACGGCATCAGAATTTTTATTTCATCAATAGAAAAATCCCACCATGAGATGTACAATAACTTCTCTATTACGTTATCGCCAAATCTTTTTCTAATTGTCTTCGCCGGTACTCCTCCTACAATTGTATAAGGTGGTACATCTTTTGTAACTAATGCATGCGCTCCGATTACTGCCCCATCTCCCACCTTTACACCTGGCATTATCATAGATTCTGTGCCGATCCACACATCATTGCCAATTACTGTATTTCCGCATTTGCAGTAAGGATCATTTTCGCACACCTCTGGAAACATATAATGAAACGGATATGTAGAGGCCCATTCCCTTCTATGCCGTTGGGAACCACCAATATTGAATACTGCCCCCGAACCAATTGAACAGAACTTTCCGATAATGAGTTTATCCCTATCTGGCTCCTCATTAACATACCTCACACAATACTCTTCAAATGATTTTTCGTGATAGGAGCCGGCATAATAAGTGTATTCACCAATTTTAATATGGTCGTTATTCGTAGTTTTTGAAGGGAATTCTATATCTTTCCATGAATTAAAAATACCCATTATATGACCTCCTTAGTAATTTTATACTTCTGAAATTTTTAAAATAGGTTTTATAACAGCTCCATTTCGTAAATCTTCAAAGGCTTTATTTATCTGGTCAAACTCATAATATGTTACAAGTTTATCTATTGGAAAAATCCCTTGCTTATAAAAGGATACAAGTTGTGGTATAAACTCATAAGGATTTACACACCCTTCTGCAATCGCACTGATTGAAATGGAATCAACCATTAACTCAACCGGATTGATGGTTATTTCACTTCCCATCCCGACTAAAACCAAATGTCCTAATTTATCAAGAGATTTTATTGCTACATCAATCATTTCTGGAGCTCCGGAAGTATCAAGTGCATAGTTTAAAGCTCCGGTCATTTTTCTTATCACTGCAGATATATCTTTAGTATTTTTTCGATTGACTATATGTGTGGCCCCCAACTCCTTTGCCAGTTGAAGTTTATCGTCATTTCCGCCAACTGCAATTATTTGAGAACACCCTGCAATCTTAGCGGCCATAATTGCACTAAAGCCAACAGCTCCGCAACCGAAAACAACTATACTGCTCCCTTTCTGTGCCTTTAAAAATCCTAATACAGTGCCAGCTCCAGTCTGAAAACCACATCCCAACGGACCAAGCAGAGATAACTCCACATCTTTATCAACTTTTACTGCGCTCCTGGCATCAACAATTACATACTTTGAAAAAGAGGATTGTCCAAAAAAATGGTTAACCGTACCTCTGCGGAAAGAAATTCTAGTTGTTCCGTCCTTCATTTTCCCGCCAAATATCAGTTCCTCATTTTTTTTACAAGCAAATGCTTTTTTTGATTTGCAGTATTCACATTCCCCACAGGATGGGATTGTCAAGACTACATGATCACCAATGTTAAAGTCTTCAACAGCGTTTCCCACCTTTTCAACTATGCCTGCGCCTTCATGTCCTAATACTACAGGGAAATGTGCGACCCCGGTTCTCCCAGCTTCATCTGTATGGCAAATACCCGATGCTACAATGCGAACTTGAATTTCATTTGCTTTTGGCTCATTTAAAGTAATTCCAACAATTTCAAAGTTATTTTTAACTTTCGTCACCAATGCTGCCGTTGTCTCCATATTTATTCCTCCATACCATGTTATTCAAGAAAACACTATGTACTTCTATGCCGCGGTCTTCAACTCATGAATAAATTCAAACAATGATGATACAGAATCATTTAAATGGGCAATCATGGCCGTACCCACAATTGCACCTCTAAAACCAGTACCAATTACCTGTTCAACTCTTTCTCTTGAATTAATTCCAAAACCACCAAATACATAGGAATGATTATGCGTAGCCAAAATTGATTTCATTTCTTCAAGATCACTTTCCCCCGCTGATTTAGTTCCAGTTTTTCCTTTTACAAGCTGATAATATAAAAGAGGGAATTTCTCCATGCATCCCAAAAGGTTATCGGTCCCGTTCGGCACAAAACAAACAAGATCCACACCGAATATCTTGACTTCTTCGGCTACATCCTCTGCTTTTTCTATATCCAAATCAGGAATCACAAAGGCGTCTACAACATGATTTCTTGCAAGTTCCATATATTTCTTTGTATCTACCAAATCCGCCGAATATCCCATTATCCAAATGGGTTTCTTAGTTGCCCGTCGTATCTTCTTCCAATATGAAATATTTGAAACAACTTCATGATTTACAGAATGATGTGCCTTCTGAATTATCTCGCCATCAGCAAATGGATTTTTCGAGGGATATCCAATCTCAAAAATATCTATACCATTTTTTTCGCATCCGGTGATAATATCAGGAAAAACCGTTTCGTCTGGATATCCAGCGGTAATATACCCTATCAAAAGTTCTTTTTTTAAACTTACCGTATTCTTATTCCTGTCAGAAAAAATTTCAAACATCTCACATCTCTCCTTTTAGCATAATATGTACTGCATTCACAATACCTTGACAATCATATCCATATTTTGCATACAATTCATTTGCAGTTCCAAATCCGGCGTATTCTCCTGGAATGCCCAATCGCTTAAACTGACAAGTTTTACCGGATTCCGCAATTACTTCCGCCACAGCGCTACCAAGGCCGCCTATTATATAATGATCCTCTGCTGTAATAATTTTACCCGTGTCTTTCAGGGCCTCTAAAATAGCTCCTTGATCAATCGGCTTAATGGTGTGCATATCAAGAACCCTTACATGAATTCCATCTTTTTCTAATATTTTTGCTGCTTCCACAGCATGGCTTAACATCACACCACAGGCAACAACAGTAATATCATTTCCTTCATGACAGGTAACTGCCTTTCCAATTTCATACATCTGTTCTTCCTTGTACACCACCGGTTCGCCCTTGCCTTGTCCCATCCTTATATAAACTGGTCCCTCAATATCCATTGTTGACATTAATACATCCCTGAATTTGTTTGGATCTCCAGGCGTCACAACCGTCAGATTTGCAAAAGTTCTTGCTATTCCTATATCCTCCTGTCCATAATGGGTAGCACCGCCCCCCGTTGTAAGTCCCGCATTACATGCAATAATCCGTACTTTCAAGTTTTGATAACAAATGTCGGTCCTCAGTTGTTCACATGCACGCATAGAAGCGAAAGTCGCAAATGTTAGGACAAACGGGATTTTACCCTCTAAGGCTAATCCAGCCGCAATTCCTAACATATTCTGTTCCGCTATTCCAACATTAAAAAAACGTTCCGGATAATTCTCCTTAAACCCCAATGTCTGATTAGTTCTGGACAAATCAGCGGTTAAAACAACCGCATTTTTATTCGTCTTTCCTATATCTATGAGAGTTTGACCGACAATACTTCTTGAGGATTCAAACATATCTCCAAAATTAAAAGTTTCTCCTGTCATGTTCATTCCCCTTTCTCATATGTTTCCTTCAAGTCGGCAATACATTTTTCTAAAACCGATTCATCAATGGAACCCGCATGCCATTGAGGTTGATTTTCCATAAAGGAAACGCCCTTTCCTTTTACTGTTCTGCAAATAATCACAGTAGGAACTGTAGTATTTGGCGAAGGTATCTTATCTAAAGCAGTAACAATTTCATTCATGTTATGGCCGTCAATAGCCATCACATTCCAGCCAAATGCCAGCCATTTATCTTTTAAAGGCTCTATTTCCATAACATCTGATATGCATCCGTCCAACTGTAATTTATTATTATCGACTACTGCCACCAAATTCCCCAGCTTATAATATGCAGCGGACATGGCCGCCTCCCAATTGCTGCCTTCCTGTAGTTCGCCATCACCAAGAAGTACATAAGTACGGTATGATTCATTATCTATTTTTGCTGCCAAAGCTTTACCAACCCCAATTGATAAACCATGTCCCAAGGAACCTGATGAACATTCCAATTCAGGTAATCTTTCTTTACAAGGGTGCATCCCAAATTTACTATCCAACTTTCCGTATGTATGGCATAATTCGTCCATGTCAAAAAAGCCACACATTGCCATAATGACATACATTGCCGCCGCACAGTGCCCCTTGCTCAGTATAAACCGATCTCTTTTAGGCATCTTTGCATCATCAGGATTGATATTTAGTTTGTATTTGAATAACGCAGTCATTATATCTACTGTTGACAAGTCTCCCCCAATATGCATTGGGCCCTCGATTTCACAGCACATCTTGAGAATATTTATCCGCATATCAAATGCATCTTTTTCCAACTGCTTTATATTGATATTATTAGCCATTTCTGTTACACCTCCTATCTTGAACAATCCAACAGAATTTTGGGATATATTGACTTTTCAAATATCCTGAATGCTGTATCAGCATCACTTAATGGAACCACTTTGCCGATTATTCTGTCCATCTGCATACGTGAAATCATATTAATAGAACGAGGCATAATAGTAGTTGTCGAAAATACAGTCTGCAGCCGTCCCTCTTTCATGTACAAATCATAAAGATTCAGTGGCATTTCATAATCAGGTGGAAAAACCGCAAAGTAGATTATGGTTCCACATTTCCCCAAAATATTAATAGCTGGAGCGGCGGCCTTTGGTGAGCCTGACATCTCAAATACATAATCAAAACCACTGCCATCAGTAATTTCCATTGCTCTATCTTTGATATCCTCGCTAAATGGATCAATCACATATTCCGCTCCCATTTGCAATGCATTTTCTCTTTTTTCTTTAACAGGTTCAATAACAGTAATTTTGGTAGCTCCCGATAGGAGTATGAGATTAAGCATTATTGAGCCAATACCACCGGTTCCTGATATAGCAACGGTTTTCCCATGGCTGATTGGTGCTAAATCCATAGCCCTCATACAACAGTTCGTTGGTTCCACTAAGCTATAGTGCTGCATATCCGCATAATCTGGAATCTTATATACTGCGCTGGCGTCTGTAACCACATATTCGGCAAATGCTCCTACGCCCACGGAATTAGTACAATACTGCGGTTTTCCTTCTTTACAAAAGCTGCATATACCGCATGTGCTGATTGGAAATAGACAAACCTTATCACCTATTTTTAAGCCAGATCGTTCGGCAGCCGCATCCATTTCAACAATAACACCTGAAGCTTCATGTCCAAGCGGTATAGGAGGTTTTGCTCCCATTACGCCCATTGTCACCATATGAATATCCGTGGCACATAATGCGGCGTAGGAGACTTTTACTTTTATCTGGTTATATCCTACATTTGGAACTGCCACTTCTCTTAACTCAATCTTGTCTTTTTCAGTAAACCAAACCTGTTTCATGTTCATTATAATTTCACCTCATTTTAAGTATTGGGGATTTCCTCTAAAGGAATATCCCCAATATACAATTAGATCTCTTTGGTATTCTTCCACTGTCCCCATTCACCTTTGTGGGATAAAGCGTAATACTGCTCGAGCGAAGTAATTGCCGGATTAACCAAAGATAAATCATACACATCCTTTGCTGTTAAAATAGATTCCTGCACCATTGCATTTCGGATATGGCAAATAAAAATATCGCTTCCCTTTAATGAAATCGTGCTAGTTACTTTTAACTCATATGTCAAAGGGCTTTCTTCCAGTGCAGGCACGTGAAGTTTTTCACCTGGGACAGTATGGATATCAAAGGGTGGTTCTTCCGTATCATACCCCTTCCTATGCCCAAGATAATCTGCCAGAGGGAGCATTGAATCTGTCACAAGATTTGCTGAAAATTCACCGGTTGCTTTTATGCGATCCTTTGTCAATTTTTCTCCATCAAGACAGGCCATTATCGCCAATTCATTATCCCAGCAAAAATTAAGCCAGCAAAACAACCCATAGTTAGGCAAATCATTTGTGTCATATGTTCCGAACAAAAATAGCGGCATCGGATGAGGACAAAAGTGCTTAGAAAGGTCTGTTACAACTTTTTTCATTCTTCCTTTCCCCAACTTTCTCAAACCGTATAGTGTTCTGCACCGTTTGTAAAATCAAATGTCTCGATTTCCTTTACATCAATATAGAACAATTTAAATACCGGATTATCCGCCGATTTGTACATTCCTTTTATTGAGGGATTTTCATCAAGAGCACGTGCCTTTAAAGTTTCATCTTCCACAAAGACCACTTTTCCAGATATAGAAATAACCTTTGAAAAGTCCGCCGGGAAAGAACAAAACGATACGTTTTGATTTCCCATCAATTGTTCGTAAACCGGCTTCTGTGAATTGGTACAGAAATAAACTTTACTTTCTTCGGAAAAGAGATACTGAAATACCCTGGTCTTGATCCCTTCACCCTCTCTTGTAGCAAGCACTCCATTTGGATTCTGACTTAAAATTTCTACGTAATTAATCATGATTATTCTCTCCTTTATATTGTTGTCTTTTAAACAATCTAATTATATAATTTGTGCGAATAAACGTTAAGTAAGCACTTTAATGTGACATAGCGACAAAGTGTTTCCCTTACTTACAATAAAATAACTATGTTACTTTTAAGTAACACAAAAAAAGAACATCTATCTTTCAAGATGTTCTTTCACACAAACTGCAGAATATTTATTTTTATAATTGCTTCCCCAATTCCACATGGCAGATATAATCGGTTCAAGAGACAGCCCTATTTCCGTCAGATTATACTCAACATGTGGGGGAACCTCTGGAAAAATCTTTCTCGTAACCAATCCATTTTCCTCCATGATTCTTAAATGTTGTGTTATCATTTTGGTAGAAACCGTTGTAATAAATTTTGACAGTTCGCAAAGACGTTTAGGACCAGATAATAAATCTCTTATTATAGAAGTACCGGCTCTATCCCCCATTAAAAGTAACGTAATCTCCACTGGACACTCTGGCATTTCAAATCGTTTTAGCACCAAACCACTCCTTCCATATTCTTTCAGATAATAATATAGCAAATACGCACTATGCAAAGCACAGCACGTATCCGCATTCAGCGTTAATATATTATTAGCAGGTACTTCTTATGTAATTATTGCGAACCAATTCATCATCAATAAACTGAAACCATTTCTGTGATTCAATTGCTTTAGAAGTAATAAAAATATCTTTGTCGCCCCGCCCTGATACATTTACTACAATATTTTTGTCCTTATCCATAGTCGGAGCCAATTTGATGGCCTCCGCCAAAGCATGAGAAGACTCAAGTGCAGGTACAATACCCTCATTTTTGGCAAAAAAGCGCATAGCCGCAATAACTTCGTCATCATTAGCTTTTGTAAATCGAATCCTTCCGCGTTCTCCTAAATATGCTAACTGCGGCCCTATACCAGCATAGTCCAGACCCGCACTGATTGAATGTGTAGGAAGCATCTTCCCGTCTTTCTGGATGAATTTAGATTTATAGCCTTGTATACTTGCAAGTGAAGCCATCTCTCCTGTCATTCTGACGGCATTTTCTCCAACACTTCCTCCTATTCCTCCAGCTTCAACACCAACTAACTGAACTGACTCTTCGTTGAGAAAATCGTTAAAAAAGCCAATGGCATTTGAACCTCCACCAACACATGCAATCATAACATCCGGAAGCATATTTTTCTCTGATTGAAACTGATGCCGCACTTCTCTTCCAATCACGGACTGAAACTCTCTAACCATATCAGGATATGGAAAAGGTCCCAAGGCACTGCCTATCAAATAATAAGTATCCTCCGTTCTGTTTTCCCACACCTCAAAAGCCATGTCAACTGCATCAGTAAGTGTTTTTGTTCCCCTGGTAACCGGAATCACTTTCGCACCAAAAAGTTCCATTCCAAATACGTTCGGTCTCTGTCTCTCAACATCAACTTCCCCCATATATATCTCACATTCCAATCCTAATCTGGCACAGATACATGCTGTTGCGATTCCATGTTGACCTGCTCCGGTTTCCGCAATAATTTTCGTTTTTCCCATCCGCTTAGCCAGCAGAGCTTGACCGACTGCGTTATTGATCTTATGAGCGCCTGTATTGGCAAGACACTCAAGTTTCAAATATATATTTGCACCACCTAATTCTTTTGTGGAATTCTCTGCAAACATAAGAGGAGTTGGTCTTCCCACAAATTTTTTTAATATCTCGTGGTATTCCTTTAAAAAAGACTCATCTTTTATGTATTTCCGGAAATTCCTGTCTATCTCGTCCAGGACCGGGCGCAGTTTATCGCTTACATACTGACCACCATACTTACCAAAATATCCTTTTCTTTGTACTTCACTCATTTTCCGTTATCCTCTCTTCTTGTTTCATTAAATATTCTTCCGTGGATTTCTTATCTGCGATTGAATATATCTTGTCGCATACCATAGCCAGAAAGAAAATTATGACACCCGTAACAATCCAACGAATCATGCACAGTTTGGGACCCAATATTTTCAGTTCATATGGCAGCATTGGTATTTTTAGTGTTGCCCAAACACTCAGCATAATCACCACTGTTTTCACCTTTACACCGCCCTGCATCAACATTTTACTTAATGCAAATCCAGGATATATGGGACCACTTACCAAGGTCCCGAACAAATACGCAAATATAGTATTTCTTATACCATTCTTTTTACTTATATTCTTTTGAAGTTTGCCTGTATCCATACCAAATTTCAGGAAAGACAGCAACAAAAACATTAAAAGCAAAATGGGTATTGTACTCTTGCATGTTTTCACAAACAATACCGCCACTTGAATCCCTTTATCATGATCTATCAAGAAGATCACAATAGTAGCAAGTAATGTAACTAATGGCAATATTGCTGATTTATATTTTTTCATAATATCCCCACTTCCTAAAATAATTTATATAGAACCTGACAGCAAAATCCGATTATAATACAACCAACAAAAGTTAGCCCGAAACGTATAATTGGTAATTTTTTTCCTAATTCTGATTGTTCTAACGGAATTGAATATATGCCAATCATGGAAAAGGACGATATAAATGCCACCGCTGCTGATACACTGGTTGCGCTATTTAATAATCCTGCTGCAATGACAAAGGCCACAATCGTCGGCCCTTCAAAAATAGCAGCTACCAAAGTAGCAATCAATGGGGCTAACAGGCCATTCTGTTCACCCAACACTTTTGAAATTACCGGTGTCGGAATGACCACTTGAAAAATACTTGCAATCATGACAATTGACAAAACATATAAAAGATATCGTTTCAGTGTACCAATGAAATCATTTTTTATCATTGGCAGTGTTTCTCTTTTCTTATTATAAAAAACCACAAATAATATCAGAATAATAAATAAATAAAGCAACTCAACCATCACATATTAACCTTTTATATTTTTGAGTTCATTGATTAACAGATCATTTTCCTGATGGGAACCAATTGTGATTCTCACATGCTGCGGATAGCTGAACATTGCACAAGGGCGGATTATAATTCCCTTAGCAGCAAGCAGCTCACACCATTTCTCACACTCAGGACCAAACTCTGCAAATATAAAATTTGCCTGCGATTCAACAAATGGAATATTGAGGTTTTTCAATTCTCTATAAAAATATTCTTTTTCTTCATGTATTTCATCATAAAATACATTGTCGAAGTATTCACTGTGGTCCAGCACACTCTCGGCAGCAATCTGCGCTAAAGAATTTACGCTATAAGGAGACCGGATGCTATTAATCTCGCTGATAACAGACGCATCAGCAATTGCATACCCCACTCTGATTCCTGCCAAAGCGAAATATTTTGAAAAGGTTCTTAACACGATCAGATTTTTATATTTATTAATCAATGTGATTGCCGAACGAGTATCCCTCGGATATACGAAATCAAAATATGCCTCATCAACAACCACAATTAAATCTTTTGAAACGCTGGCCATAAACTCATCTATCTCATCACAAGTGACAATGGTTCCTGTCGGGTTATTAGGATTACAGATAAAAACAATTTTTGTTCTGTTAGTAATTTGTTCCGTCATTGCCTTGAGATCATGTGTATAGTTTTTATCACATGGAACCATACTGCAATTACCACCTAACATATCTGTTGCCTGTTTGTACCGAAAGAAACTCGGATCAGCCATGATTGTATTTTCATTGCTGTTTACGAATTTTATCGTTATCAGCGTAATAAGTTCATCCGAACCGGATCCAATCATTACATTCTCTTTACCTACACAAAACCTTTCTGCAATCTTTTCTCTTAAAACAGAATTATCCACTTTGGGATATCTGTTGAGCTTTTGCAATCCCTGGATAATATCGGCAATTACTTCTTCTGGAAGAGCATGCGGATTCTCATTGGTTGCAAGGCAAATCATTTCAGCTGCTTTCACATTTGCATAGGGTGACTTGTATTTCATTTCATTTTCCTCCGTATTCAATTAAAAGAATAGCCCACATAGTTATTTACAATTTCAGTCTCAGGTTCCATCATGGTTTTCATCATATATATTGCATCAAAACCTGTGCAGTGTCCTACTACATACCGGCTTATATTAAATTTTTTTAATTCAAGCAGCACATCGTGTATTTGTGTCTCATCAGCAAAATTAAGGTGCATCCCACCAATAAATGTATGGATTTTATTAATCCCGGTTATTTTCTGTGCTTCTTTTAAAATATTAATCACACCTTTATGCGCACACCCGGAAATGACATATAATCCGTCTGGTGTTTCAATAGCAAGATTCAGTTCATCTGAAAAGGAATCTTCTGTGATTATCCCATCTGACTGTTTTTCACTCAGCCCCTTCTCCATACACTGGTACGGACTCGATAAATTAACGTTCGCTATACACCAAACGCCCTTATGAATCTGGAAGCTGTTGCTAATGTCTTTGCCAAGGCAACGAAATTCGGACAGTTTTTTACTGATACCAATGTCCATTTCCTCATTATTATGTACTCGAACTTTTTCTCTAAAAGAATCCGCTGAAATTATAACATTTTTCAAATCCTTCAGATACTTTAATCCTCCTGCATGATCAAAATGTCCATGGCTTATCACCACCGCATCTGCGCCCTCAATATCTACACTAAGAGCCTTTGCATTCTCATAGAAAACATTGTCCTGCCCAACATCATAAAGAATTTTATAATCATCTGTTTCAATAAATAATGACAAACCGTGTGACGCTTTAAGTTGAAAACATGGCTCCAGTCTATTTTCACATAAAGTTACTACTTTCAATTGGCTAACCCACCTTTCTGTTATTGCTACTAGTTGCAATCACATATTCAACAAGCCGAGTTATTCCAATACCTGCGCCACTTTTCATAATATTTCTTGCTGCATTCTGTGTTGAAAGATTTCCACCTCCTGAAACTGCATATGGATAACCTGATATCCGGGCATCAAACAGTAGGCTGTCACAAGCGTCCCAACTTTTTGGCATAAATGGAATCAATCTGGCGCAGATTGCATGCCCAGTTTCCTCATATTTCTTTAAAACATCATCCAGAAATTTTACACCCTGCAAAGATTCCTCATTATTTACGGCACGTGACAAATCATCCATTGTTAAACCTTCATTGTTTCCAAGCTCCAACAGATTAGCCACTAATTTTCCTGTCACCGGTTTTCCTCCAGCTTCAATATATTTGTCGTAAAATGTATTGGCCTGCTCATCGCATTTATCTATTAAACTATAAATTTTTCTACGTTCTCCTAAAGAGTGGTCAGATAGAATCCCCTGTAGAATTCGCTTATCCGACATTCTGAAATAAATATTTTTAATTTCTGTACTCTCTAAACACTCAGCTAGTGTATCCAAAGCTAGGATACTGGACTCCATTGTCTCTTTTCCGAAAATTTCAAATCCGGTCTGCCAAAAGGAAAAAGTCTTACCATGTTTTACATCATCGGTTGGTTCATTACGAATAAATTCCTGTGAATAAAACACCTGTCCCTCACTTAGCATATTATTTCGAATCAAATAGTCATATACCCTGAAAGTATACTCGGGAGCAATTATTAAGCCTTCTTCCTTTCCTGCAATCTGTAAACTAATCAAATTATCCAAGAATTTTTCACCTAGACTATCTACATTATTTTCATATATAGTCCTTTTTGATACGAGGCCGCCACAGAAATAACTGAAACCTCTTTTTAAGAGTGTATTTTCAATAGTATTTCTGATCTGCAAAAAAACTCTGGCATTATCACCAAACCATTCTCTTGTACCTTGTACAAACATTTGTTTTCTGTATGGTATACTAAAACACCATACTCCTCCTCTCCTGTTTACTTTTATATAAATGCTGACTTTATAGCAGCATATATATCTTTTTGTATTTATCTACATAGTTGAACAATACAGCAATACATTAAACTTGTTTTTCTATGACCAGGCTGTTATAATATTTCTCAAGCAACCCTTATTTCAATTACTTTTAAAGAAGGTGTATTATATGGAAAAACGTGCCAAAGAATGCCCGGTCAAAGCAACCCTTAATTTAATATCAGATAAATGGAAAGTTCTCATTATCCATGAATTAATTAATGGTTCAAAACGTTCTAACGAATTAGAAAAATCTCTATCTGGTATATCTCGAAAAGTTTTAACAGAAAATCTTCGTTCTCTTGAAGAAAATGATATAATCTCAAGAGTACTATACCCGGAGGCACCCCCCAGAGTAGAATATGCCCTCACTTCACTGGGAGAAAGTCTATTGCCCTTACTTTACGCTATTGCAGAGTGGGGAGAACGATACCTGCAGCATAAATCTAATAAATGAATATCTTTTGCATATCTATACTCTATATTTGAATTTTATACATTTTGAATAAGTATTACCTTGTATTTTTAATTTTGAAGTTCAGTATACTCTAATCTCCCAATATGTAAAGTACGCACTTTTATGTGACAATGTTACTGTAAGGTAACATTAGACATTAAATGCTATTTTTTCTATCCAATGATTTTCTCACAAAGAAAGTCCGTATTTTCAAGCTTTTTCAACCGATTGAAACCTTTAGCATTTTATCACTTTATTGCGTTCGTGCGATACAATGTAAAAATATCGAGAATTTATGTAACTTTTTCTTTTGTTTTTTATTTACAAAATATAATATATTGACGCATTTACTCCTATATAGTATTATCCTAAATAGGAGGTATTGTTATGCATATGGGAGGTTTCTTTATTTCACAGATTAAGCAGATAGGGGATCGTGTTTTTGATAGAATTCTTGCACAAAAAAACATAGATGCCTTCAACGGAGCACAAGGGCGGATACTTTTCGTTTTATGGCAAGGTGATAAAATCTCTATGAAAGAACTGTCCTCAAAAACAGGATTAGCCACAACTACATTAACCAGCATGTTGGACAGGATGGAAAATTCAGGACTTTTAAAAAGAACATATGATCAATCAGACAGAAGAAAAAATATAATTGTTTTGACTGCTAGAGCATATCGCCTACAAAGCGATTACGAAAATGTTTCAACGGATATGAGCCATATCTACTACAAAGGTTTTACTGATAATGAAATAAGTGCTTTTGAAGAATATCTGCAGAGAGTATTGAAAAATTTAAAATCAGAGGAAGGAAATTTATATGGAAATTAAAGACGTAAATAAATTAATTAGAACTTTAAATCTGGTGAATGGCTGTGATATTGGTTGCAATTATTGTTATGCCAGAAATATAAACAGACGTTTTCACATAACAGAGGATTTTTCAACACCTGAATTTATGGATAAACGAATGAAAAGAATAGCGACTAAAAAACCCAATAATTATCTGATGACAAGTATGAGTGACTTTTCTGGTTGGAAACCCGAATGGCGCACACAAGTATTTGATGCTATGAAAAACAATCCTCAGCATAAATACCTTTTTTTAACGAAACGCCCAGAAGACATATCCTTTACAACCGAATTATCAAATGTGTGGATGGGCGCTACAGTTACAAATTCATCTGACAAACATAGAATCCAAACGCTAACTCAAAATATAAATTGTCCAAATTACTTTCTCACCTTTGAACCACTATTTGGAGATGTTGGTGAACTCAAGCTTGATAAAATAGGTTGGATTGTAATTGGAACGGAAACCGGTAATCGTAAAGGTAAAATAACAGCGCAGGCTGATTGGATTAAAAATATTGTATTACAAGCTCAAAAAAAGAATATCCCCGTTTTCATGAAAACTCGGTTGTTAGAAATAGTAGGTGAAGAGAATATAATTCAAGAACTTCCAACAACATTTATTCATGATTGAGTGTTATAAAGCGGATGATCAGATAATTGACCATCCGCTTTACAGTTTACATTACCTCTTTAAAATAATTGATTTTCATTGCTTTACGCACATCATGCAACGTTTTCTGGGCCGTAGTTTGTGCTTTTTGACCTCCCCTCTCTAAGATATCATAAATTTCTGGTATTTTCTTCTCCCATATTTTGCGACGTTCGCGGATAGGTGCCAGCTCCATTTGCATAACATTATTCAAAAATCGTTTTACCTTAACATCACCGACACCGCCCCGGCTATAATGCATTTTTAATTCATCAAGGCTTTTATACTCTGGTAGAAATCTTTGGAAATGTTCGGGTCTACTGAACGCGGTCAAATAAATAAAAACAGGATTATCAATTACTGTACCGGGATCTTCTACTCTTAGATGATTAGGATCTGTGTACATGGACATCACCTTTTTCTGTATCACTTCAGGTTCATCAGATAAATAAATACAGTTCCCCAACGATTTGCTCATCTTGGCCTTTCCATCTATACCAGGTAAACGCATACATTCTTTTTTTTCTGGCAATATAATTTCTGGTTCAACCAACGTCTCTCCATATAATGTATTGAACTTACGAACTATCTCCTTGCACTGTTCTAACATTGGTAATTGATCCTCACCAACTGGAACTTCCGTTGCTCTAAAAGCTGTTATATCAGCGGCTTGACTGATTGGATAAACTAAAAAGCCAACTGGAATGCTTGCGTCAAAATTCCTTTGCTGTATTTCAGCTTTAACAGTTGGGTTTCTTTGCAGACGGGAAACCGTTACTAAGTTCATATAATAAAATGTCAATTCCGTCAATTCTGGAACCATTGACTGAACAAACATAGTTGATTTATCCGGATCTATTCCACAGGCCAAATAATCGAGTGCCACTTGTATTATGTTTTCTCTTACCTTTTCAGGATGTTCCGCATTATCAGTTAATGCCTGTGCATCAGCAATCATAATATAAATTTCGTCATAATCATTTGAATTTTGTAGTTTCACCCGCCTTTCCAAAGAACCTGCATAATGCCCTACATGCAAATGTCCAGTTGGACGGTCTCCTGTTAAGATAACTTTTTTCAAAATCATGCCCTCCCTTAATGACTTTTATTAATTTAATTATTCACATTTTGTAATATTTTTAAAATATCCTCATTAAAACAAATCGTCTTGTCTTTATTCCTTATGCTCGCTTCGGGAAAATCTTTATTTAACCGGATAAGTGCAGCATTATTGTTATCACAAACTAATTGTTCAAATTGATAACGTATAATTTCTGGCGTACTAAATCCAACTCCAATCTCCAGAAACGTAGTAAATCCATCCATGCTCGCATTCAAGAAATCCTGATATCGGTTATAAGCTTCGTGCCAATGATTATCTTGAACAAAATATTCATTGTAACGCACATTCACGGCCATCTTCCCACCACATATGGGACACCTGGGAACTAAATGTTTCGGAATCATACAGTCATTTGTTGATTTCACCATTTTATTTATTATTTTTTCATTATCGTAAAGTACATTATGGCAACTTTTTGCACACTGAAAATATTGGTATGTCCCTTGTACCTCAAATACATTAGATGTATTGAATCCTGCTTTTATAAATTGCCTATCTACATTGGTTGCTATTACAAAGTATTTCTTATTATTCACCAGTTTAAGTAATTCTTTATATAATAAAGTTGCCGGCATATTATAAAGGTTCACAAAAACATGTCTTGCCCAATTTGCCCAATATTCTTCTTCTGTAGGAAACGGAAAAAAAGTCGCAGAGTACATATCTGTAAGATAATATTTCTTTAAAAAGTCACTAAAATTATCAACGAATCGTTTGCCAGAATAAGTTATACCGGCTGCTGCCGACAAGCCTGCTCCCCCACCAATTATTATATAATCGCTTTTTTCTATGAGCCCTTTCATCTTCTTTAATCTTTCTACATATGATTCCACTTATAATGCCCCTTTTCACTTCACATTAGAATATCTTTATACTTTATTATAATGTAATTTCGTCAATTGAAAAGAAGGCACATTTATCTTACCTATCTACTTTTAAATACTATACATTCTAAAAATACTATTGCACTCAAAATCAATGTAAGTTATAATAAGAATGTAACATTCGAATCTATGTATTTCACACTTTATTTAACCAATGAAAGGGGAATGCCATATGAGAGCTATTGAAGAACTTCCTGCTTGTCCAGTTGCAACAATGGTAGATTTAATCGGTAATAAATGGAAACTACTAATAATCCGCAACCTTCTCGATGGAACCTGGCGTTTCGGAGAATTACGAAAAGACATTACAGGTATTAGTCAAAAAGTGTTAACCGATAATCTTAGATCACTTGAAGAAGATGGACTTATTATACGCACCGTATACCCAGAGGTCCCACCAAGAGTTGAATATTCACTAAGCGAATTAGGCCATACAATGGAGCCTCTTTTTAATAGGTAATTGCGAAACGAGTTCGCAATACTGATTCAAAACAAGGAAGAATTGCTGCATTGCAGCAATTCTAATATGAAAAAGCATATATTGGTAAAAAGGGTGCACTTAATAAAGTTTGTGGATT
>JAQUUB010000029.1 GCA_028694115.1 Lachnospiraceae bacterium | reverse complement strand
TGTGTAGTTAAATCTGCATCAAGTTCGTTTATTGCGCCAACCAAATTTGTCTTTTCTGTAGTGGTTAGAATTGATAAATCGCCAATTTTACCAACTTGCGCTTTTTCATCAGTAGTATAATCATTAGCTGATAATCCTTTTCCGTCAATTTTATCAACTTTATTTATGTCAAGTTCATTTATTGCACCGACTAAACTCCCTTTTTCTGTTGTAGTAAGATTTGCTAATGTGCCTTGGTTCGCTTCCACAGTGGTTATCCTTCCGTCATATCCTGCAAAGGTTGTAGCCCTGTCTTGTTCAGTTGTTACCCTTAATTCTTCAGTGGATACTCTATTATTTTCAGCAGTAACTCTACTTTCTTCAGCCGATACTCTTAAATTTTCTACTAATACCCTTGCTTCTTCTGCTGTTACTCTATCGCTTTCCGCTTTTACTCTACCTTTAGTAGCATCGCCTTCTGCGTTTACCCTTGATTGTTCAGCTAAAACTCTATCAGCTTCAGCTTTTACTCTTCCTTTAGTAGCATCTCCTTCTGCATTAACTCTTGATTGTTCTGCCGATGCTCTATCATTTTCCGCACCAACCCTTAAAAGTTCAACAGAAACTCTACTTTGTTCTGCTGTTTCTCTATCATTTTCCGTACTAATTCTTAAATCTTCTGCTGTAACTCTGTCACTTTCTGCTTTCACTCTTCCTTTAGTAGCGTCTCCTTCTGCATTAACTCTATTTTGCTCAGCGGTTGTTCTGTCAGTTTCAGCAGATATTCTACTATTTTCAGCTCCTATTCTTAACGCTTCATTGGCTTCTGTTGCATTAGCTGTATCAATAGCTTCATTTGATGTAGTTACAGCATTGTCGCTTTGTGTTTTAGCTAATTCAGATATTATTTTTGCTTCTTCTGCAATACCATAAACACTATCAGCTTTTTGAACTGCAATTGCAACATCATTTTCCTGTGTGTTATGACCGTCAACCAATTCATCTATTTTAGTAACTAATTCTGTATTATTTTGGTCAAACTTTTCAGAATCTATAGTTTCGCCATGTTTAAAATCATCATATGTCACTTTATTTAATTTATTTATTGGCATACATTATCACCACCTATAATATTTCGTATTCGCCATTTATTTCATATATGTGTATTGGGTTATCATTACAGGTCATTTCAATTATAAATCGTACTATTTTTCCACGCTGATTTATAGTTATTGGTTCAGATACAACAACATTTTTATCTATAAATCTATCACCAAACGATGCTATTCCGAACATTGCAATTTGATTTTTAATGTTTATATCTGTATTTATGTCATACCAATCAATTAAACCTTTTACTTGAATAATACTTGAAAACCACTTATATGTTTTAACTGTTACAAATATTTTTCTAAACTTTTTACGTTTGTTTGGGCAACTAAAATCGTTATCTTTAGTGTGAAATACAACACTATATGAACCATTTTCCTGGTCGTTATAACATAACATTGACGTGTAACATAGTTTTGCAACAGTACCACTTGTAACAACAGGAATCGAAATGGTTTTATTATTAGTTTTACTATATGTCGAACTATCAATTAAAACGTTATTTTTATAATACTGAAAATCAATTCCTATTTCATTTATATAACCTTTATTTACAATTATTGTAGACAAATCTGTTGTTTTAGTATATGTTTCTTCTATATAAAACGGTTTAAATGGCATTCTATATAAGTATCTATTAGAGTTTGTTAGTAATAATTGATTATTATAAACTAACATTGATGTTGGTTTGATATTGTCCCATAACAACCAACTATCATATAACTCATTATAAACAAGAATTTTATCATCAATAGTGAGTATATACATATTATCTATATATACTGATTTAGCTGTAGTAACTTTATTTATATTAATATTTATAGGGTCGCGCATCAAATCAATTTGGTCGCTTATACATTTTGACATCATTTTTTGTGTATCAGTCCTAACATCATATAATGCATATATATTGCCATCGTTACCTAAATAGAACAAATAATTACCAACTTGCTGTATTACATCGCTATTAAACACTCCAGATGCTACATTTAATTCTTTTAATACAAAATTATCTTTTGAATCACCATATAGTGCAAATACTGTGTTTCGCTTAAATATTACAAGAACATCATTAAATGATTTTAATGCTACAATTTCGTCGCCATCATTTGTTATTGATGTTATAAAATGATTTGTTGGCAAATAATATTGATTGTCTAAATCAGTGTAAAATATGTTATTTGGATGCGCGCTACTTAAAAACCATAATCTATTTTTGTGTTGCATTATATCAACAACATTATCTAAGTTAGACAGTTGATTATAACCTTTAAATGGGTCTGAGAATTCTAAAGCTGTTGGTGTATATATTTTATATTTATATATTTCATCAACAGTAAGTTCTCCGATTGGAAAGCGAGATATTAATATAGTGGATGTTGAATCAGGAGTAATATCTAAATTTTGTGTAGTATTTATTTTATATAATTGTTTCATAACTTGCATACGCTCTCCAACTGCTGGCAATATATCGAGGGGTTTATCAAGTATAACTTCATGTGTTTGACCGTAATACTGTGCTATATATCTTTCCTGTTTTGGTCTTGCATCTTTTGCTGGAATTATTATTTTACATCCGTTATAATATCCATCTGGTTGAATTTGGAAATAAGCATCATCACCTGTAAATCTCAAATTCAATTTATTAACAACTGATAGGGTTGCCACGGATGTACCTATGTCCCTGACAAAATCAGATATAACACCTTTTTGTTTAAAGCCTTTACCAGATGCTATTTCAAAATACCAACCAACAAAAGGCGAAGTAATATTTGGCAAATCCCAACCTTTAACATACTGTAAATGTATCTCATCAGGCGAGGCGAATCTAACATCATATGAATACATGTTACTAGGATAAATTGGTTGACCGTCTATTTGCGCGCTATCTATTGGATTTGTTATAGTATATAAAGTAGTACCATCATATTCATAATATTTATTACCACCAACAAAGTAAAATTTATCTTCTTTTTGTGTACCATTTACTTGTGTATTTACAGTTTTAATATTATAAAATGTATCTGCGCCTTCATCTAACCTATAAAACGATGAATCACCAGATAACAATATGCGTTTAATTGTTTTAGTTTCATAAACAAACATTCTATGTATTGTTTGACCAACTTTATTTAAAGCATATTTAAACAAACCAGGTCTTGTTTGAAAAGAACCGATTTCGTTATACATGACATTTAAAAGTTTTGGACTTTCGTGTGGCTTAAGCTCCAATGGAGATGTTTTATTGTTAAGTCCACCTTCAAATCTTGTAAATCTAAAATCATATTTTTTAGGTGTTGGTATTTGAACGTTTCTAATAAAAGCCATCTAATCACCTCTAAGGTATTAACGGTAAAACTATATCATCTTTTATTGTGCTGTACGAATAAACATCTTTAACATATTCAACATCTTCATTGTGATATGGATTGTTTGGGTCGTTAATCTTATCTTCATACTCTTTACTATTTCGTATATACGTCTCCATATCCATTTTTCGTGATTCAAACTCGTTCATTTTTTGCACAGCTCTATAGTTTTGTTCATCTTGTTCAAAACATCTTGCCGCGGCAAATAAACATGGCAACTTTTTATACAAATTATCTATAATTATAATATCAGTTTTTGATATTGCTTCTTCTAAATCAGTAAAATACTCTGGTATAGTTGCTTTTATAATCATAAGACCTTCATTTATGAATTCTGATATATCGTTATCAGTCCAAACACTTTCAGTGCTATCGTTTAAATGTCTTCTTGTTTCTGTTATTGCGTTTAATAATGTGAATGCCATTATGCATCACCCTCTTTTTTCTTTCTATTTCGTTTCTGTGATTGTTTAGTCTCATTTTTAACATCTTTTATTATTTCTTCAACAACTTTTTGTTCTATAAGTTGTGTATCTTCAAACATCTCATTAACATCGTGTTGATGTGCTATTTTTTCTATTGCACAAAGCATATCTAAAAGTATTCGTTCTTCTTGTGTTCTGGCTACATAATCTTTGTATTTATTCAATACATTCACCTCTATAATAAAACAGGAGTGGGATGAACCCACCCCTTGTTATGCATCGGCAGATACTCTCACAAAGTCAGTGCCATTGCACCTGAGTATAGCGGATTTGGTAGCTGCTACTGTTACACCAGTTCCAGCTGCGCCAACTTTTATAGTTATTGTATTTGTTGCAGCCGCTAAGTTTGAAACAAACACAACCTTGCCCTCTATTGCTCTAGGAAATATTATTGACTTACTGTTTACAGAAGGATTAGCTTCTATTACGCAAGCATCTATAGCTTCTTGGTCTGTTAAAGTAACGTCAGCAGCTACTGCTTTCTTATAAACTGGAAACGTAGACATTACTGCGCTAAAGTGTGTTACACCCATTTAATTCACCTCAATCAATTAATTTATATAGTAGGCAAGGGATTAAACCCCTGCGCTACCGATATGTCAAGAATTAATTATACGCCACTAGAGCCAATGACCCCCTGCCACGCAGATGCTCCATATGAATATCGCATCCTGCCATTATACTTGGCGACAAAGTTATCTGTATCCTTACCTCTTGTGAATTCTGGTTTTATTCTCCAGAAGAATGTTAACTTATGTCTCTTAGAATCTAACAAGAACCAAGCATCAGAATCTGTTAAATAATCGTATACAAATACTTTTAATCTTCCAGCTAATGTATTTATGTCGTTATCTGCTGTTCCTGGTTTTAGTGTTGATTTTGTAAGTTCTAATGCTAACCATTCTAACTGCGGAGGAACAACTAAAACGTCTGGTGTTAATACTATTTTCTTACCGCCATTATCTTTTAAATCTCTCATTTTTGTTATGGCTTCTTTAAGTTTAGTATCTGATAATGCACCTTCTATCAAGTTAGATTGTACACCTGCTAATCCACCTTCATATGGATGGTCTGCGGATATTAAAGGTTTATTGTCGTACATGTTTGTCGTAAATGCGTTGTTTAGCACTTCTGCTGCGTCGACTTCAACTTTAGTTCTTCCTGCTCTACCTAAGTCTTCTGCCATACCATTTATGATGCCATACTGTTCATCTTCATAAAGTCTCTTACCTACTGCAAATCCAGAAGCAAACTCTTTATGTGTATAATTTCTTTCCAAGCCTTGTCCGATTTTTTGATAATCAACATTATCAGTGTCGTTGATTCTTTCCACCCAAGGAGTGAAAGCGCCCATACCAAGTTCTTTTTCAGATGCTTTACTGGAAGATTTCATCTTAAATATTTTATCAAATTGTGTAGGAAGTTCATTATAAGTGTTATAGAATACTGCTCTTAGACCAGGCTCTAATAGTTTAGCCCAATCCGTAGATATGTGAGTGTTTTGGGCTGTTGGTGTTATCATAAAATCACCTCATGATTTTTTTAAAATTTATTTTCAGCATACATTTTTGGGTCAATACCCATCTTTTGTGCTATCAACATTTCTTCTTGCGATAAATTGATAGTTGACTTATTTACAGTGTCATTGGTGTTAATTATAGTTTTAGTGTCTAAACCATTCTTTTTAATCTGTTCTGTAAGCGTAGTTCTTACTTGCTTTTCAATTTCTGTTTTCAAATTATCCACATTAGCACCCCTTATAGCATTCCATACGAATTCTAAATCAGCTACTCCAAGCTCTTCTGCCTTTGTCAAAGTTGCTACTTCATCAAAATCTGCATATTTAGTTTTCAAATTTGCTAAATCATTATCTAACTTCATAAGTGCCAATTCTCTTTGAACATCAGCGACTTGTTTCGTTACAGGATTCATTGCGGCTAACGGTGTGCCATCAACATTTTGAGGCACCTGTCCAGATGCTAATTGTTGCGCTATAGCTGGATTATTCTTTAAATAATTATAGACATCTAAAGCGTCCTTTATTTCAGCTCTCTCTCTAGCTACAGCTTGTGTTTTTTTAGTATAATCTTGCTGTCTTAAATAGCCTTGCTTCCACTCTTTTAATTCATCAATTTTAACCTTACCAATACCATCAATCTCTATTTCTGTTAGAGGTGTTGAAGGTTCTGGTGTTTGAGGTTGTGGTGTGGGAATTACATTCCCATCTACTGTGTTTGTGTTTTGTAGTTGTACATCAGTATCTAATACTGCTGTGTCTACATTCATATTATCCATTAAAAATCCCCCTATTTTGGAATCCCATTATGGGTTGTTCCATATTATATGTTTGTTGGTTGAACATAAACTGTGATAGTTCCGCCATCAACATTTTCTGTAGCAACTAATTTCACTATATCTGGAATAGGTTTAAATACTTTTATACAACTCGCGGTAATTGCGCCAGTAGTAAGAGCATCACCTGATTCATCGCTTAAATCTAAAGCAGTACCATCATGATTTAATCTACCTTGAAGTTTTACTGTCCAAGTACCTCCAGTTCCACCAACTTCGCAAGCAACATATAAAGCATTAAACATTGATGTATCAACTTCATCAGATGTGGTTGTTTCTCCAACACCATCCAAAACTTTTCTAACATCACCTTTTATTTTAAACACCTTGCATTACACCTCCTTGTTGCTGCGAAGCAGCTTGTACAATCATCTGAAGCATTTGCGGGTCTGATAATATGAGTTTTATAACTTCATTTAACTGTTCATCTGTTAAATCATCTATACTCGAAGATTTTGGTTTTTCTTTACTTTTTTCACTTTTACCATCAGAATTTTGTGTATTCATTATTTGACTTCCAACACGACCAACTTCTTTCATCATTGCAATCTGTTTTTGATTATCAAGCTGTGCCTGTTCTGATTCTGCTTGAATCTGCATCTGCATAAGCATTTGCTGTTGAGCCTGCGAATCTGCTTGTTGTTGCGATTGCGCTCTTTGATTAGACATATCATTGAACTTTTTAATTATCTTCTTTTTATCTGCAACAGATGTATATGTAAGCACTGTTTCTCTGTCTACCATTGGCATACCATCTTCTGCTGTAGTTTGTGCAAGTCTTATTATCAAATCCAACATAGCACTTTTGTTTTGTGGCATTGTGCTTCCGCCAACTATAACAAAATCTATCTCTGCGTCAAAATCTTCTTTAGTAATCTCTGAAAAACTATAATTTCCTTCTTCGTCTTCAAATCTTACCCATCTATTTGTTACCCAAAACTGCTTCATCCTGCTATACCACGATTGCCCAATTTCACTTAAACTATGTTCCATTGATTTTACTTTAAGTCTTATCCTTGCTTGAGCGGCTTCTTGTAATGCCATTATTGCGCTAGCGGCACTTATTGAGCCTGGTTTTTCGCCTCTTGTAACATCGTGTATACCAGATATAACTTCAATATCTCGTTTTAATGTGTTTACAGTTTCAGCAACATAATTTGGCATTGGAGGAGGTATCAATCTTTTAACTTCACTTCCAGGATTTTTTCTGATTATTAAACCTGGTCTATTAGTTAATTGCCCTTTGCCTATTCCAGCATTTTTATCTATTACCCAAGGCATATTAGCTGTTATCTTAGCGTTATCAATTATCTGATTCATCAAATCATTTATATATGTTTGTGGAGAAAGAAGTTGTTCTATTTCACTCTTGCCCCAAAATTCAAAAGGAACATCATAACATTTTATAATTTTAAATGGAAACTCACCATCATCATAAGGACTTTTCTTATCTTCTAATATAACGTTTAACTCAGGACAACATGTTATGATTCTGCCTTTTGGATATTTTTGTTTTAAAACCTTTTTCTTTTCACCATCTATATCTTCTTCAACTGCCATGGTGGTATAATCCCTAAGCCAGCACTCTAAAATCAATATTTGATTTTGAACATTTGATGTATCTATACCAGACGACACAAGTTCTTTATAATTTATTGTGCCACCACTTAATAAATTAGCTTTGTCTGGATAACGCTTTTTAAGTTCATTTACATGTTTATATGTAGCATATATAACATACTCAGCGTCCTCTATACATGTTGCCATTGGGTCTGGATATAAGTTAAACGGATTTATTAAAGTTGGCTTAACATTTCCAAGACCATTTTCATCTTTACCATCCCAAAACATACCTATTACTGCTGTTCCAATTTGCAAAGCTATAGTTATTGCTTGTGGAAGTTTGCGCCCCATTTTTCCCCTAACCCATTCGTAATCAAAAGCATTTTGAAGTTTATCTATATTTTCTGCACCATCTGGTGTTTTTGGGAGTATCAATATTTTTGGGTCGTTATCTGTCATTATTGGTTTAATTGTTTCTATAGTTGAAAATATAAAATTAGATATTTCATCAGACTTATAATCTGGCTTATTAAATTGTTTAAAATAATCAGAATTATATGCAGATAAACATTTATTCCATATCTCAACTTTAGGAGATTTTGCAACTTTTGCAACTTCAAACTTTAAGAACAAGTCTTGAGATAATTTTACATCATCTTCAGATGGTTTGTCCTCGATTATTTCGTTTTTACTTTTATTTTTAAAACCAAGCACGCTACCACCTCTTAATTAGAAAATTCTTCGCTTTCATACTCTTCTTGAGCATATTCTTCATATCCATAATCACCTTCTTTAGATAGGTCAGATATTTTATCATTGTTTAGCTGGTCTCTTGGAATTTCTGGAGTATAATCTTCTCCACGACCTTCTAACAATAATTGCAATGCTATTGCTAAAGCCATTACACTATCATCATGAGAGCCAGATTGAGCATTTGTGCCACCGTCTTCCTCTATTACGTATGTGAATAATTCACTTATCAATAAATCCCATTTGATTCCTAACCAACATTCTCTTATATACTCTGCTAATGTATTTATCATAAGAGGTTTTGTTCTTTTATTTGTTCCCCATCCTATTTTCTGGCTAACCTTTTCAGCGATTTTATCATAAGATTTTTGATAATATATATTCCAATATTCATGTCTTAAAACAGATTTTAATGTTGTAAGACCATGGTTATTTGATTCTATCCCTAGATATGCATTATTATAATATATTGCAATATTTACAAGTTCATCACCGAATAAGTCAGGGTCTATGTGTCCATGCCACGAAGCTACTAAATTAAAATCTTCATCAAGTACAATACCGCATGAATAGTCTCCTGTCGCAAGTCCCTCAGATACGTCGCTACCTACAACATAAAATTTATCTTTCTTAGGATTATCCCATATAGAAACATAACCTTTTGGGTCTGGTATCAATGTGACAGTATTGCCTTTGCGTTCTAAGTAACCAGTTATTATTGGTTTTTCTTGATTTGTTCTGTATTTTTGTAGGGATTGTATACTAAATTTTGGTCTACCTGTCGCTATAAAAGCTTCTTCTGGTGTCGAAGGATATTCTTGATGAAACTGTTCTATATCTCCGTTGCATTTATTTGCTATACATCTTCTTCGCCAATGTAACTGTTCTGCTGTTACTTTAAAGCGTTCTATAAGTATCTTTTCTTCTTCGTTAAGTGAGTTTATAAAAGCTTTTTTTTGTGCTTTGCTTTCAAACAATGTTGAATATTCTGGATTTTCAAACCAAGCTAAAAATATTGGTAAAAAATCATTTTCGCCTTTGACAGCTTTTTGCCACATATCATAGAAATAACCACCTATACCATTGGCTGTTGATTCAATATAAATTTCTGTATTTGGTGTATCTGGAACGCATTGCATTATACCTAACATTAACACTTCTGGATTATCCCAAAACGCAACCTCAGAAGCATGTAAACTATGTGTTGTGGCAGACCTTCCTGTGTCTACATTTTTAGCTGTAGCTACAGTTATTTTACTTCTTAATCCTGGATTTTTATATTTTTCTTCGTCATTGTTTGTTGGATTTTCAAAAACCAATGCAGATTCATTAGAATATTTTTTCATTGGTCTTAATAGTGGAGGTAATGATTCATAGAAAAGTTTTGACATTGCGAATAAGTTTTGAGTTGCTTTATCTTCATGCGCTATTATTAACGCATTTCTAAACGGATTTGTTGCTGTTTTTTTAAATATCTTTCCTTCTGCATATGTGCTTATTCCATGCTGTCGTGCTTTTAATATTATAACACGTACTGGCTTTCCTTTACTTACTTGATGTTCATAAATAAGTTTTTCTGTTTTTTCTTGCATAGGATTCATTTTAAATGGAACAAGACTGCCTTCTTTAGTTCTTATCTTCAAACATTTTTCCATATATAATTTATCATTATTATAAAGTTTTTGTATTAATTTTTTAACGTCTTTAGGCATTAAATCACCTGTTTAATATTATATCATATTTCTATGAATTTGTCAAGCACTTTTAAATCATTGTTAACAAATACTTCGTATAACCCATATGATAATTTTTCTATTAACTCTTCATCATGTTCTATGTATTTTTGCTCAAATATACCATGTAATATCTCATGTAATAAAACAACTTTTTTATAATCTTTCCCGCCATCTGAACGAATTTTTATTGTCTGCGCATTATATTTTATTTGACCATCTATATTATAATCGTTTTGGTCTGGATTGCTACAAAATTCTATATTGTAGTTTATACCACCTATTTTAATATTGTTAATATCATTCATCCCCTTCTATTTTATAATCAGCTTCAATTAAATCAATATCATTGCCTAATATTTCTTTTATCTGTGTTTCATAATTATATACCTCAATCTTAACGTCTTGTTTTTGTGTTGCTTTAAAGCCTGTTCTATCCAATACATCTCTAGCTGCTTGATAAGCTATACCATCCACTGGAGAATTCATAAGGTCACTCATTTTATATAGTGCTTTTAATCGTAAAGCCATTAATGTTTGTGTTACTATTTCTGTTTCTTCGTTTTGATATTCGTCTAAAACAGCTTTAAACTCTGGCTTTCTTAACCACCTTCTTAATGTATCTGGATGATAACCTAATACACTTGCTATTTTTGGTATTGTATAATCGCCAGATAAGTACATATGTATAAATCTTTGTTGGTGTGGTTCAAGAGATTTAAACGGTGATTCCATCATTTGTTCTTGACTTACTCTTTCTATGTTTGGTAAGCTTACATCTTCACTTTTCAATCAACATCACCGCCATACAATCTTCTAATTTCTGCTTTAAATTCCTCTATAGGCTCTATGATTTCTACACCTTCATCCCATTCATACATATCATAAAAAGCTTTATTGTTTGTTTCATTTTTATCTTGTTTTTTGGCATCCTCTACATCATTCATACCTTCATATTCTACACCAGTATTTATATAGCTATTTAGTATTAAATCATTGACAGCTTGTCTAAGCTGTATAAAAATAAAAATATTAATCAAAAAAATACAAAAAAGCAATACCATAGATATTACATTAACAATCATTATATCACTCCATACATGTATATATATATATTATATACGTTTATATATAAAGGCATAATATGCCTTAAACCCTTAGAGATGTTTAGTATATTCTTAGAATGCTTAGAGTATTCTTAGAGATGTTTAGAAGATATTTATTAAAGTTTATTATAAAGTCATTTCATGACTTTCGCTTATCTCTGATAGGGTTTTCAACCCTATATATATTATATAACTTTTAAAATACCGTGTCAAATCGCTAAATTAGCCTATTTAGGCTTATATTAATATATTATAACTAATTATCTTTGATTTACTCTTAAAATCATAGGAATGCTATGTATTTTAATATTCTTTTGATTTATAAGTATTCTTTTAATACGTTTTTTGCGTATATGGGTGTTTACATATATTGGTTGATTTATAGTTAATTTATTCGTTGCGTATAGTAGTGTATAGTAGCGTATAGTAGCGTATAGTAGAACGATTATTTACATACAGCACTCTCCACGCGATAAACCTCCACTATGCGTTTTCGGTGTACCGGGGTGTATAGCATACTCTTCTGATTTATCGACACGTATAGAGTACCCTCCCATGTGTAGAACGTTGTGCAGAGTGAGTGGAAGACCCTTCTCCTATACACGTTAAGTATACTCTTCTCTATCCACTAAGCATATTATTCTACACACGCTAAGTATACTCTCTATACGTTACATATACGTTAATCAATACATACTTCACACACACATACGTTATTGAATGTTTATAGTTCATAATAACATTTAGATACTTATCTAAATATCTAAGTATATATAGAAACGTATAGATATGTATCTATGAATCAATTATATTGGTATATTACAGATTGTATCAATCTGTAGAACCTTCGGTTGTTTCCTAACGGAAACACTAAATATAGAGATATTAATATATAAATCATAATGAATTATTATATACTTAGGCTCATGGCGTTTTTAACGCTAACATATACTAAACGTTAATAGATACGCTAAGATTGCTAGGATATGCGTACTAAAATTCTTTCGCAGGGCATAGCTTAGGGTCTGTCTATTCCGTCCTAACAATTTTAGTACTGCTTCGAAGTATTGCTAGGGTATTCCTTATGGGGCAATGGTTGCGCCCATTGCATGACGCATAGAGAACGCTGTGTAGTGGTTTATGTCACATAGTTAATCCTCCTTCCATTATGCAACACGTTAAACTTTTATACAAAAGTATGCTAAAACTTTTATTAGCTACTAACGCTAAGATTAACGCTAGGAGTGAACGCTTTGCAGAAGTTAATCTAAGCGTTAGTACGCATGTAAAAACTTTTAGTCAACTTCTTTTGTATAAAAGCGAGGGTAGGGCTTTGGAGTAGGGCTATTTAACGTGTCGCTCCATTTCAGTAGGACTAACTATGTTTAGTTACTATTAAATTGGGAGTGTGTAGTTTATGAAAAGAATATATAAGATAAAGGAGGATGTACAAATGACATTTTCAATCACATGTAAAACACTTCACGATGATGCTGAAAGACATTATCAAATCGAAAGCGATAAACTAGAGGTGGCTGTTCAAAACTTGTTGGAAGTTATAGCTAAAAAAGTTACAACAAGTGGAATAGAAATATTGGAGGTGAATGTTAATGAATAAACGTTTAATAGTTGTTGGTAAACGTATAAACGGTTGTGTTACGATTAAAGTGGGTGAAAAACCTACTAAGAAATCATAACATAAAAAACTTTATATAGGTAAATTTTAAATATAATAAAAAAGGAGAAATATATTATGATGAATAAATTGTTTGGATTTCTAGGATTAAAGGTTGAGAAAGCACAGAAAGAAAAAGAAGACTGTAAAACAACTACATACGGTACTTCACAAGCACAGAAAGATTTATACAGAAAGCTTGCTGCAATTAAAAGATCAGCAATGTCAGCAGAAGGAATAGTAGCTTTAACAGACAAAGAATTAGACATTATAGATAGAACTACATTATCAGCTAAAATAGCTAGGCTTCAAACGCTTATAGCAGTATTTCCAGCTTCACAAAAACAACTTGATTTAATCAAAAGTCTTTGTGAAAGAAATGGATTACCATTGCCAAAGAATTTTGAAAATATGCAATCAAGTGAAGCTAGTTTGTTCATAGACAAAATTAATGCTTTCCAACGCAGCAAACCAGCACTTGCTACAGAAAAACAGTTGGAGAGAATAAAGTTATACATAGGTGCTGGACTTATCACTAAAGAAATCGACTTAATGAAGATTCAAAAGAATGAGGCTTTTGAATTGATTGAATCTCTTGAAGATGCGTATAGGGAATGGAGAGATAATAGCGTAACAGGTGCACAAATCAACTATATACAGAATCTTCAAGAGAGATTAGGAGATGTTGTACTTCCAATCGAAGAACTAAGAATGATGTCAAGAAAGACAGCATCATCTTTAATCGACCAATTATCGACAGAATGGAAAAATCGTGACCAATATGCTAAGAGCTTTGTCGTAAATTATAAAGACTTGACAGACCGCTCAAAAGAACGCGAAGAATTGATGAAGCTAAATATGGAGCAACGTTCTTTTGAAGAAAAATGCGATATGATTAGCAAATTGTTTGTAGTAATTGGACAGCAACCAGAAGAACTAGAGCTAGTCAATTACAATACAGTTGACGAAGTTCTAATGAATATGCTAGCATTAGCTAGAATGTATGTCAGTGATGAAGAAATAGAAACGTCATTAGGCATAGACATAGAAGAGATAGGTGCAGAAGCGTAATAGACGGAGGGCTTTGCCCTCCTTACTATTTTTTGGTTTAGCTTTACTTACTGTAAAACAAGGTAGCTTAAAAATAATTTAGAAATATTATAACGTTAAATAAATTATTAAACAGGAAGGTGACACAATGCTTTTTAAAGAAGGAGATATAGTAACTATTCGTGAGGATTTAACAATGTTGGGCGAAAATGAAAAAAATAAACATTATAGTATGCTTGACAAATGTGGAGATAAAACAAAATGGGGCAACACAGTTAATCATGTAATGATGCATTTTAAAGGAAATAAAGTAAAAATAGATTTTGTCAATCAATATAGCATACAAACGCTACAAGGTGAATATTTGCCTTATAGTTGGACAGACGAAATGTTTAAAGAACATGAAGAATTAATAAATAACGATAATATGTTATTGATTGATATAATTAAAAGAGATAAACGCTAATCATGAAAAAAATAATATTTATATTATTGATATTAATAAACATATCAACAACACTTACTATGGAACAAGGCAACATGTCATTATTCAATGAAAATGAATTTTTATACAACGTTACAAAAGTGAAAGTTGAAGAATACGACAAAATATTTAGAGAACAAATACAAATACCATATGAAGAACAAAAGCTTTTATATGATATATGCGAATCGTATAGTGTAAACTATTACGAAGCGTTAAGCATATACATGGTTGAAAATGAATCGTTCAATCAAGAACTGAAACACTTAAATAAAAATGGTACTTATGATTGGGGAGATTTTCAAATCAACGATATAAATCATAAAGAATTAATTGAATTAGGATATATAGAAAAATCGTCAGATTTGCTCATAAGAAAAAACAATTTCAATTCTGCAATTTTTTTAATTTCAAAATTGAATAAATATAGTGGACATAAAAAATATATGGCTTATAATATGGGTATAGGTGGTATGAAAAAAGCTATATCAGACGGAATAACATCAACAATATACAGTAAAAAAGCAATGACTAATTATAAAAAATTAAAGGGGAGATAGTTATGCTTTACAAAAAAGGAGATATAGTGACTATAAGAAAAGATATTACGCATAGGCAATGTTATTATATGCTAAAAGGAAATAAAAGAACAGGAATACACGATATAGCTATAGGTATTATGTTAAAACACGCTGGGCAAAAAGCTACAATAATCGACTATTCGCATAACAAATATTTAATAGAATTCTTTAACAATACAATGTCGTTTGAATATTGGACAGATGAAATGTTTGAAGAGACATTTATAAGCGACAGCACGTTGTTAGTAGATATCATAATTAAAAATATGGTATTTGCGTAAAAGGAGTGTAATAATTATGTCACTTAAAATAGGCGATTATGTACAAATCAGAGAAGATTTAAAATGTATTTCTTATAATGATTTGATGTTTACAAAAGAAATGTTACAATATAGAGGAAAAATATTTAAAATACAAGATATATGGAAACATAGCGCTGGAAAAAGGTATGATATATACATTCTTGAAAATATTGTGTCGTTTATATTTAATGATTCAATGCTATTACAAAAAGAAATATATGAAAATGACACTCCGTTAAAAATAATAATACAAGAAAAAGGACATTTATAGGAGGAGATTACATGTATAGTGTTGGACAACAAGTATGCGTTAAAAAAATTTAATTCCAAACAAATATTATAACAAAATACGATTTAGCGATAAAATGTGTTCTGCTAGAAATAAATATTTCAGAATAGTAAGTTTTTATTATAATTTATCATTGAAACAAACACTGTATACATTAGATTATATTAACGAACATGGAGAAAGTGGATGGGTTTTTAATGAACAGATGATAGAAGAAGCGTATAATGACGAAACTTTATTAAAAGAAATAATATATAATAACGGATATATATAGGAGTGATTATATGTTTAAAATACATGATATAGTAAAAGTTAAAGATAATCTTGTTTGTGGACAAACATATAATGGATTACTTTTTGCAGATTCAATGGGTCGTTCTTGTGGAAAAGAATATAGAATAGTTGATGCAAGATTAAGAAATGATGGCGAAGAAATGGTATATGTTCTAGATTACACTCAAAGATATGTGTTTAATCAAAGTATGATTGAACTTACAGACAAATATGATAATAATATTTTATTAGCTGAAATAATAGCTGATAAAGGACGCTTATAATACTTAGAAATCTTTACATAAAAAACTTTAAATTTTATGAATTTTTTTCTATAAAAATTAACAAAGGAGAGGTAACATGTATATTGAAAAAAATGGCATAAACACTTTAGGTTTGTTGAGACCAAAAGAAATTAACGGTATAGAAATGCTAAACAACATATGGAAAATAAATTGGGAAGGTATAATAGATGAAAGCATACATGAACAAATTATAGAAAATACATATGACAATAATTATAAATATGTAGACGATATATTAAAACCACTAATAGGTATATATCCTCTCAATATAATAGAACAACGTTGGGTAAAAACTTTTATAAATAAAGTAAAAGAAGCTATAACAGTTGAATATCTGATTTATGAGAAAAACTATAATCTCACAAACGAAAACATGACAAAAGGTGAATTCGTAGCAATACGCTCAGATATATTCAGAGCTGTTGATGAAGCTGATTATATAAAAGGTACAACACTAGATAGTTACAAACGAGAAACTAAATTACTAAAGTACATAAAACAACAAATAAAAAAGATTGTCAGAATGACAGACCAACAATTTGATAGTGAAGAGTTTATAAAATACTATGTAAAGTACAAAGAATCATCAAAGCCTTTACATCTTGTAATAACAAACTCTATATCTTCATTTTTAGGGATGTCATCATATGCGCCGAAAAAGAGCGGTTCAGATAACAATAGATTGTGGACAAGTTGTCAATCAGCATTATATAGCGAATCAGGATATTTGCGTTCATTACCATCAAACTTTCTTGATAGTGGTTCGCTTATAGCATATGTTACAGATAGAGTTGGTATAAACTTTTTAAAGTATGGTGAGAAAGTATTAAGAGCTAACGATAATATAGACAACGAAACAATGCATCAACAAATGTATGCAAGATACATAGTTAGAGCGCTTAAATCAAATGAAGACGAAAGACCTATAATTGCTTTTGATAGAGCGTACCATAGCTCAATGTATACAGAGACAATACTAAACACAATCGCTCCAATAATTAAAAATATTGGATACACATTAGCATTACATTATTCAAGAAATATAGCGCAAATGGAAAATGTTTTTGATGATAGACAATATACAAAACACAAATCAGCGATAGATGCAAATAGCGCATTTCCTATACAAGCATCTATAAAACATAATAATAGTTCATATGAATATGACAAATGTGAAACATGCGCACATACAATTAATCGTAATTGTGATAATTGCGATAATGACAATGATTGTGATGATTGTGAATTTTACGGAATAACACGTTGCGGAGAATGCATAAATTTTGATGGAGTAGAGTGTGCAAATAGATTTTGTCATGAATGCGCTTCAAATTCGTTTAAATGCAGATATAAAATAAATCTGCAAGATGCATTCACACATTACGATGACCAAAATAGTGTAACAAATATGGATAATTCAAAAATTATCATAGACGATATAGATAGATACACATATAAGATAAAATATAAAGTTTTTATTAATATGGAAGATGAATTTATAAAAGAAGATAAAGAAAAATTACCGGAGGTGGTATAATGACACAACAAGAAGCAATTAAAAAACAATTAGAATTTACAAAGCAAGAATTGATGTTAAAGAAAATATTGATAGACGTTTTAGAGTTCAACACATATTCTGGTAATGAAATTATAATGGTTCCATATATACATGATTATTTAACAGCTTTAGGATTTGAAATAAGCATGGATAAGCTCCACAATATATATGCTGTGCGAGGTAAATCAAAGCTGTATCCAATGTTTAATGCTCATATGGATATAGTTGATAATATAGATAAAAAATTCTATCCAAAAAAAGAAAACAAAGTAATATCTATAAGTACAAAATCATCACGAAATGATAACAAAAGTACAAAATCATGTATGTCATGTGTATGGCTTGATGATTGTGTACAAATAGTTATGGATAATTCGCAAACAACAGAATGTCAAGCATACAAAACTTTAACAAAAACAAATGAATCATGTAAAAGATGGGAAAAAGATACGACAGACTTTAATGAATACTATGTAACGTTATATGGAGATGGAAAAGCTGAAAAAAGTTATTTTAATGACGTTAATAGATATTATGGTGGACATTATTATGATATGTATAACTACAATAATTCAGGTGCAGAAGAAGATGAAGTATACACTTATTCATATTATAAAATGACAGAAGAAGAAGCTATAGAAGCTAATAAAAAAGTAGATAAAGTTTTTAAAGTATTATACAACGAAGATACTGGAATAATAAGCGGCTCAAAAGAAAGAGTGTTGGGTGGCGACGATAAATGCGGTATAGCGTTAATATTAACACTTGCACAATATATAGACAAACCAATGAAGATATTCTTTTCAGTTCAAGAAGAAGCTGGTTGTGTAGGCTCTGATTATGCAATAAAAAACAATCCATCATTCTTTGAAGATGTTAAGTATTCAATAACAGTAGATAGACGTGGAAATGGTGATTTATTAAAATCATCTGCTGGTGGAGTTAATTGTACAAGATTCTTTTTAGCTGAGATAGCAAAACACGCTATACTTGCAGATATACCGTTAAACATAGATTCAGGTACATTAGCAGACATAATTCATATAAGAAAGTTAGTAAAAGAAACAGTAAATATAAGTGCTGGATATTCATCTCCACACTCTGTTTATGAAAAAATAGACTTTCCAGCTATGTGTAAAATATATAAGTGGTTAAAAAACATATATAAATACATGTAAGGAAGTGATGATGTGAAAATTATAAAAAAAGCAACAACAATTATAATGGACGAACAAGACATAGTAAATGCAATAAGCGAATATATTGATAATGAAGAAGGTATAGAAGTATCATATGATGAAGTAAATAAAGCACTACCTGTTAATCTAAAATCAATTGTAATAAAAACAGAAGAAACCTAACAAATGCTTGACAATCTACTGATTTTATGGTATAATAAGGATAGGTTGGGAGGTGATTGGTGTGAAGACGAAGGAAAAAATAATAAAAACCAATACCATGAAATTGATAGAGCGTATGTATAATGATGATATATATAATTTATTAAAACAAGATTATTTAGAAAACAAAATGACAATAAGAGAAATGGCTGATAAGTATGGAATATCAACATTTACAATACAATCTTGGTTAAAAGATTTTGATATTCCAAGACGCAAATTAACATTTGTATAATGGTTCTATCGTCTAATGGCAGGACGCAAGGATTTCACCCTTGAAATGGTAGGTTCGATTCCTCCTAGAATCACCAAACATATGGGTTTAGTTTAATTGGTAAAACAACAGACTCCAAATCTGTAAGATATAGGTTCGAATCCTATAACCTGTGCCAAATCAAGTAAGAAAGGTGGATATGCAATGAATGTACAAATCACAAACAAAGACGATGACGTAATTCAAGAACAAAACAGAGAACTTCTGTTAACACCATTAAACGAATATATAAGACCAGGCGATGTCTTTACGCACAAAGAAAGTAGCACATTCATAATAATAGTAGAACTATCAGGACAGTATTATGGAATTAACTTGAACACGAATAGTTTTTTTATGCATGCTACTTCTGGATTTCCACACGGAAGAAGGCGATATCAGTCATCTGATTATATTGCTAAAAAACTTAAATGCAGTGCAGACGATATAGATTTTTATCCAGCAGAAAAAACATCATTAAATGTGAACTTATCATATGACAAATAGGATATGATACAATACTTAGAAATCTTTACATAAAAAACTTTAAATTTTATGAATTTTTCAAAAATAAAAATATTAAAAAAAATGAAAGGTGGAAATTAAATGTTTAATTTTACAATCTCAAAAGTTAACCCTGTTATGGATTCAAAATTAAGAGTTGGAGACATGTTCATCCAAAACAAAGATTCAGACGACAAAAAGGTATATCTTACAGTGGAGGTTCTTGACGATTTAAAGCTTGCAAATATAAATTCTGGACAAATGTACAACAAAGAAGGTTACTCTGGATTCGCAAGACAAGAAGTTCTAGACATATTGACAGAGCATTTCTACAAATACTCTTGGACTTTTATACCAGCAGAAGACATAATTGCAAAGAATGTTGACATCGTATTGATCGACACCAAATAATGAAGGGAGAATATTAAATGATTCCAGATGTATTACAAGAACAAATTGATTCCATATTAGATTTAATAGAAGAATCAAACAAAACAATTGAACAACTCAAAAATGAGATGGCGACAGAAAAAGACAAGCAAAAAAAATATAATAAGGTTTTACTTGCGCTAAGAGAACTCAACTAATACTGTATAACGCCTATCTTTAAATTTGCATAAATGCATAGTGATAGGCGTTATACAAATGTAACAGAGGTATACTATGATAAATAAAGTTTTTGTTTCTAACGATTTACTTCGTAAAAAAGTTCAAAACACATTAAAGCTTAATATAATTGAAGAATCGTTAGCTGAAATCAGTGGAAAAATGTTTTACATTTTAAGAAATCCAATATTATTAAAGCTTGATGATATAACTTATACTAGAGGTCATAAAAGAGTATTTGGAACAATTTTAACTTTTAATCAAAACGATATTGAAAATACGCTTTATATACTGGATAACTTTAATGGTTGTTCAATGTCAAGAACAGGAATAAATCATCCACTAGATTTAACTTATAGAACTATATCACAAGTATATCCAATAAAAGCAAATAATATACATGAATTAGAAAGTTTTGATTATAGTTATGGAAAAAAAATTAATTGTTGGGTTTACTATGGAAACATAAATCATAGTGGCATAATAAAAGCTGTAGCTAACAAACATAATAAACTTTTACAAGGTTTTTATCCAAAAGGATTCAAAGAGGTTTTAAAAAGACATAACTTATTACCCAACAAGGAGTGAAAATCATGATTATACCGGTAAATAACGACATAGCATCTATGTTGATAATATCAAGAACTGTAGATATTACAACAAAAGAAATTGCAAACAAATTAAAAGATTGTATAGACCAAGTAATTGGCGAAAAAGGTAAACTAAGTAAAGCTATGAAAGAAATATTATATTCATATCTTTTATATTTAGAAGATAAAAATGCAAGCGCTGTAAATGAATTCATCGAAATTATCAACGATATAACAAAAGAGCATGAATATGAAGTGACAGAAAACACAATATTAACGTTTAATTTTAAAGACAACTCTATAGAATTAATAGAAAGAAATACTGAACAAGGGAGCGATGTTTAATGGGTTGGGACGACGTAAAGGGCAGTGCCCAAAGTGAACAAAGTCAAGACAAAGTGAAATACGCTAATATTTCAGAAGGAACAAGCCAAGGAAGAGTACTTGATGCTGAGCCATATTCAAGATGGGTGCATTGGGTGCAGCGCGCAAACAACGGTAAAGGCGCAAGTATTACGTGCATAGGAAGCAAAACATGTCCATGTTGTATTGAAAACTCTAAAGTTGATAAGAAGAACAGACCTTATCCACCAAGAAAAATGCATAGCGTGAATTGGTTGAATAGAGCGACTGGTGAAGTTGAAATACTTGAAAAAGGCAATGGATTATTCATACCATTACAAGAAATACTTCAAGAGATTGGAGATTTAAGAAACTATGACGTAAAGATAAGAGCATCTGGAAGCGGTAAAGATACAACATATGTACCTATACCAATGCCACAAAAACAATTAACAGAAGCAGAAAAATCATTGAAAAAGTATGATTTTAGTGAACACTATAAAAACCCTACACCAGAACAGGTAATGATTTTGATTAATGGTGGAACATATAAAGATGCTTTTGGGTCTAATGACGTAAAAGAAGAAGATAGCAATTCAGATGATGAACAGGTAGATTTTACAAAAAGTTAATCATTACATAGCGCATTTTAGCGCTATGATGCTATCTATTTAGATAGCTTACCACATCATTGTTGCTTTCATTATATGTGTCCTCCTTTCTCAACATTGCGGAGCGGTTCTCTCCTTTGCCGCTCCGCGAAATACATATTAGAAAGGAATGAAATTATGAGAGAAAAAATAATGTTAAGAAAAGCAGTTAAATATAACATGAAATATAGTAGTTTTTTAATATATAATAACATATATTACACTTCATATATATTAAAAACTCATACTGGAGAATATTATGGTTTTGATTTAAACGACAAACACAATAAGTTCTGCAATTATAATGGTGAAACTTTTAATGAACATTATTATCAATTCGGTACATGTAAATTTGATGAAATGCCATATTCAGATAATGAACTTGTTATAAACATAATAAAAGAGCAAGGTGTAATATAGGTGATGTATTATGAATAATGATTTAAAATCTATTGCTAGTGAATTTTATAAAACAACAAATAAAAGACCTACTAAAGCTACGTTTGGTGTTACAATGAAACAAGCGCAATCGTTAATCGAGGCTGGATTTTCTAAACAAGAAATAATAGATGGTATACATTATTGCGCCGCGCATCCTCCTAAAAAAGGCTTTATGTCGTTAGGTTGGTTATCTTATGTTTTAGAAGATACTCTTATAAAAATAAAAGCAGAACAAACATTAAATGAAATAAGAGAATCTAATCATTACAAAATAGAGCAGGAGGTTGGTGTGGATGGCAATAAAAGAAAATTTGAACGAAGTAATGATATTGAATCCAGGTTCGGAGAGGGTTTTAATTTCGAACTGTTTAAATAATCCAGACAATATAATAGAGTGCGAAAGTGAGGGGCTATTGCCGAAACATTTTGGAATATATGCAAACCAAGTATTATATATGGGAATTGCATATTTATTTGCCAAAAATTCAGCTATAGACCCTTTAAGTGTTTATAATTCTATAAAAGATGATAACGCTAAAAAAGCTATAGATGATTTAGGTGGGTTGGAATACATAATGTTGTTACAACAATCACCTCAAACACAGAATATTAAAATGTTTATACAAGATGTAATGCAATGCTATGTAAGACGTTGTATATACGTTACTTGTAAGGTTATTCAAGACGATATAGCCACAAATGACAATGACGATATAGACACAATACTTGGTGAAGTAAATCAGAAAATAAATGATATAACATTAGAATTTGTAAAAGTAAATGAATCATATAAAATGGGCGATAAACTTGCAGAACGTTTACAAGAAATAACTGAAAATCCTAATGATTTACCAGGTTTATCTGTTGGATGGAGAGAGTTTGATAAGGTAACTAAAGGTGCTAAATCTGGAGATTTTATAGTAATATGTGCTGAAAGTAAAACAGGAAAATCAGTAACTCTTTTGAATTGGGCAAAGTTTATAGCAATTGATTCTGGATTGCCAATACTTTGGATAGACACAGAACAAGATGAAAAAGAACAAGAAATGAGGTTATTATCGTGTGTATCGCAAATACCAGAAGATGAAATAGAATATGGTTTGTTTTTAGAAGATACAGCATATGGTAAAAAAGAAGATAAAATAAGAAGATTAAAACAATCTATAACATTGATTAAATCATCAGATTTTCATTTCGTTTATATGCCAGATTAATTGTAGTCGAGTTATATGGAAACATATAATGTTAAGTCCTGTGAACGCTTAACAAGCGGTGTGCCGAAAGGTGCTAACGGTGGAACTCCTTACGTAAGGACAATACCGTGCTAAGATTCTACTACTTGACATATCTAATATAGTGTGTTACAATATTAGTAACGAATACCATATTAGAGGTGATAACATGAACAATGAATTGGTCGAATTAAAAAAATTTCCTAACTACTATATAAATAAATATGGTGAAGTTTATTCAAATCGTAGTGGACAACTAAAAAAAATGAAAACTTATATAGGTAGCAATGGAAAATATGAATATCTAACAATTAGTGTAAAAGGTTACAGAAACAAGTTGACTATTCACAGATTAGTTGCTGAAACATTTATACCAAATCAAAATAATTATTCTGATGTTGACCATATAGATTATAACACATTAAACAATAACGTTGACAATCTAAGATGGGTAACAAGAAGTTACAATATAAAAAGAAGTATAGATGAAGGAAGGAAAAATTATGACTTTTGTAAAAAGAAAGTGCAAATTTATAAAAATAATAAACTAATATGTGAAAGCAATGGTTTAAATGAAACTTGTAAAAAAATAAGTAAACAATACAATGTTAGCTATAATAGTTTAATTCGATTTAAAAAGCATAAAGATTTTGTTGTCAAGTTTGTAGAATAAAGTGTAACGACTATCCCATAGGGGAGTAGGGTGGAGAAGTTACCACTCGAAGTGCAGGACACCCTAACGTAAAGACGAGGGTGAAGATATAGTCTACTCCTTATAGTAATATAAGGTATTAAGGTTCACTACAGAAAAAATAATCGCTTTAACAAGAAAATTTATTTTAAAACATGGTATAGTAGCCTTATTCTTTGATTATTTAAAGTTAAATACCATAATGGCTTCAAAAAACAACAGTTTACGTTCTGATGAAAAGCTTACATTTGTAGCATCTGCATTAAAAGAAATGAGTGGAATGTTAAAAATACCTGTATTTACAGCTAATAATGAAAACAGAGCTGCATGGGGAAGCACAGAAAAAGATGCTAAATCTGTAGGTGGTTCGTTAGGTATATTGCAATTAGCAACTAAACTTTGTTTTTTACGCAATAAAACAGAAGAAGAACTAGCATTGAATCCAGGTAAAGGTAATCAGAAATTTCATATAGCATATCAAAGGCATGGTCAATGTCCAGTAGAACTAGATATATATTTTGACAAGATTAGAATTACACAAAGAGAAATTGAAAAGTAATTCAAAGATTTTACACCGACTGACGAGCCTGACCCATTTGGAGAAGATGATGGATTGCCGTTTTAGAGGAGGAAGCTATGAAAAGAAAAGTTGCTAAGAAAAAACTACAAAGGAAATGTATCATGTGCGGGGCATCTTTTAAAAAAGGCGATGTGTATTATGCCCAAAGGAATGTATACACAGAATATTGGGGAGTAAGTGCATACGAGTATATTCAATGCCCGAAATGTGTTTACAAAGATAAAGAGCACAAAATAAGATTTGAGAAATTTAAGCCGAATTGCAAACACCCTGTAACAGACGAAATATGGAGATATATCCCCGGCGAATGTGTGAAAGAGCCAGACCATGAAGAGTGTTTGATTTGCGGCGAATGGATTTAAGAGAGGGGTTAGAATGAATGGATAGATGGAAATTATCAAAATGTGGCTTTTGTGATTGCGAAATGGAAAGAGATGAGCATGGAGATTATGTTTTGATTGATGATATTAAGGATATATATTGCGAAGTGATGAGAATAATGGATGAATTGAAACAAAGATTAGAAGTGATTAAATTCTCAAAAGCAATGGATATAGAATTAAATGAAAACTACTATACTGGTAATAAACAAGTAAAATTATATTTTAAAAAATAGAAAGGAAGTGTGTTGATGAACTTAACAAAAATTATAGCATGGATTTCATTGATAGCTGGTATAATTTCAGGAAGTTATATGGTTATGACATTGCGAAACAGAAAACAATATATGAGTAAAGATTCTTTAATACTTGGATATGTAATAGAATTTTTATTTATATTGCTCACAATAGTGTCATATATAGCGATATTTCTATTTTAGGAGTTGATATAATTTATGCAAAATGCGGTAGATTTTATATTACAAAATGTAAAATTTAATGATTTACTTGATTATTATAATATAAATTATAATATGCATGGTGATATGATTAGAGCTTGCTGTCCTATACATAACGGAACTAACCCTACTGCATTTGTTGCTGATATCAACAAAGGATTATATTATTGTCATACTGGTTGTAAACAAGGCGGTAATATAATAGGATTCGTAGAAAAAATTGAAAACATAAAATTTAGAAATGCTATAGATAAAATATCTGAAATAATGAATATAGACATATCAAACATGGAAATATTAAATACACAGAAAAGTGTTGACGATACTAAGAAATGGATTGATATGATGAAAACAAAAGTGTATAAAAAAGAAAGTGAAGAATTTGATATATCATTATTTGGTAATTTATATCAAATAAATTCATATAGGAATTACTCTAAACAAACTTTAGACAAATTTGGTGTTAAATATTGTGAACATGCTACATTTAAAACAAATGGCAAAGAGATTTTTGTAGACAATAGAATAATAGTTCCAATATATTATAATGATTTATTGGTTGGAGCGACTATGAGAAGTACAAAAAAATCACAAATAAAATGGTTGCATCAACCAAATGGAATTATAACAGGTAATTATTTATACAACATAGATAACATGCAAAATACACTGATTGATGGTATAATGTTAGTGGAAGGATGTGGTGATGTTTGGAATGCATGGCAATGTGGTTATGACAATGCTGTATCTTCTTTTGGCAGTAATTTAACAACAACTCAAGAAAACATATTAACAACAAAAACATATTACGTGATATTAGCTTATGATTGCGATTATGCCGGGATATACGCGAATATAAAAGCTTACAAAATGTTAAAAGATAAAATGAAAATAAATGTTGCTAATATTCCATTATTTAAAGATATAGGATGTTTAACGCAAAAAGAATTTAATGATGTGATAGGTAATTTGCTATCATTTAACGAATGGAGTAAACAACAACATATAAAAGATATATATGAAAAAATGACAATGAAGGAGTGGAACAAAAAATGGACTTAAAAATAAAACCAATAAATTTCAAATGTGTGCCTACAATAGCGTATGAAGGAGATGCAGGACTAGATTTATATGCTAATATTGAAAAAGTGATATCTTTATCTCAATTCACGACAATCAAAATACCATTAGGAATCGCTATAGAAATACCACATAAATATGTTGGGTTCATGTTTCCAAGAAGTGGACACGCTTCAAAAGGTATATCTGTTGAAATAGGCACTATAGATTCTGGTTATCGTGGAGAATTATGCGCAATTGTAACAAACAACACATCAACTCCATATCATATACAACCATATGAAAAAATAGCACAACTCATATTAATATCTAAACCAACAATAGATAATTTAATAATAACAGATACATTATCTGCATCAGAAAGAGGTGAAAAAGGTTTCGGTTCTAGTTCGTAAAATAAAGTGAGGTGTAAAAATGATTATATTAAGCAAACCAAAATATAAAAGAATATATAAATTCATACCAAATGCAGTAGAATTCAATACTTACGCAAGGAATGTAAAAAAAAGCGACGTAGATAACGAAATATATTATAACACAAAACCAAACGGATTTGAAGATATGTGTGTTATAGATAACGATAACACATCCATAGATAAAGTTACAATGAATGGTGAATTGTACGATTGTTATACAATGTATGATTTTGATAAAAATGTAGTTAGATTAGTACCATATATTGAATATAACAAATGTGAAATAATTGAAGATAAAGAGTCTAAAATGTCTGCGTTACTAGAAAGAGAACGATATTATGACAGTCCATTAATAGATGAAGATAAGAAACAAAAAGATAAAGTTATGAAAAAAATGCCTAGTGTATTTAATGTAGTTACAAATCAATGTAGACCATCACATGGGTGCTCTAATGAATATGTTGAAATACAATATCCACGTGAACCTCAAATAGGGTTAGATATATAAATAATCAATAGCGTTATAACGCTGGAGTGATATTTTGAATATAGTTAAGTCAAGATATGATGGAATAGATAAAGAAATAAAAATAATTCCATCTGGTGATTGGCACTTAGGACATAAAAATTGCGTTATTGATTTGATTAAACAATGGACAAGCGAATTGTCAGAAACAAATCGTGGCATACTCATGGGAGACTTGGCAGAGTGTGCCACTAAAGACAGTATTGGTAAGGGATTATTTGATACAAATATGATGCCAGAAAAACAATACGAATATATAATAAGTTTATTAGAACCATATGCAGACTATATTGACGGAGCGATAATTGGAAATCACGAAGAAAGACTTGTTAATTCAACATCGTTCGATATAACTAAACTTATTTGTAACAAATTAAACATTCCTTATCTTCATTATAACGGATATATCAAGTATTCTTGGAATAAAGTTGCGTATACATTTAATATATGGCATGGCGCAGGAAAAGGTTCTACAAGTGCTAATGCAATTAAACAATGCGAAGATATGTCTAATAGATGTATTGCTGATGTTTATTTGATGGGTCACGTTCATAAGCTTTTAAAATCAGATAGAATAGTCAATATTCCAGACGTAAGAAATATGAAAGTCAATAAAATAAAACAATATTTTATTACTACTGGAAGTGCATTAGATTATGATGATGGATATGCTGAAATGAAAGGCTTACAACCAAGAATACTTGGATATCCAACTGTAATATTAAGTGGTATAAAAGGAAGTAAAGAAATAGAGGTGAGATTATAATTGGAACACAAGATAGATTTATGGAAACTCTATTGTGATGATATTACAAGTAATAATATAATTAAAGGTGTAGGTAAAGATGCTGAAATAGTCGTTAATGAAAATGGCGGCAAACAATCAAAAGTAGATTATAGATTTGATTTACTAGACCCTAAAGCTATGTTTGAAATAACTAAAGTATTAAAAGAAGGGTTTGATAAATATGGCTCAGATGAAAATTGGAGACGAATACCGATTAAAGAACACATTAATCATCTTATCATACATTTATATGCTTATCTTGCTGGCGATACACAAGATGAACATCTAAGTCATGCATGTTGTAGAGCGATATTTGCATTAGCTGTTGATATAGCTAATAGAAATAATGCACAATCTGAAGATATTGTGAATTAAAGAAAGGATTGATTTTATGAAGATTTATATAGCTTCATCGTGGAAAAACGGGGACGATGTAAAAGTCATAGCGGACTATTTACGGGGAAATGGGCATGAAGTGGATTGCTTTGCGGACGAGAGCACGGGGCGATTTGTATTTCATTATTCGGAGATAGATTCATTTGAGAATTTGGACGCTATCAACTTCCTTTATGATGAGCGCAGCAAAAAGGCTTTTACAGAGGATAAGAAGTGGATTGACTGGTCTGATTGTGTCCTGTTGGTACTTCCGGCTGGGAAATCTGCGCATCTTGAAGCTGGGTATGCCGTCGGCAAGGGCAAGCATCTTATAATTTATCAGCCGGTATTCCCAAAGGGCGAGTTTGATGTAATGTATGGCTTCGCAGACCTGATTACCGATGATTTCAAGACAATTGAGAACTTCCTCAGTAACGCAAAAACAACATTTACGCCGGAACAGATGGAGCAGTATCGAAAGAACATCGAAGAAAAACAAGAAAAGTGTTTCGCATAACAAAGATATTATGAGAGAAGGTTAAATAATGGCTATAACAATCAAAGAGATAATAGATAAATTAAGTAAATTTAATCAAACAGCTAAAGTAAAAGATTATGACGACAATGGTTATGAAATTTCAGATATCTATTACGATAAAGAAAAAGATGAAATATATGTTAAGTTTGATTAGTTTATAGAAAAAACTTTATATTAAGCGATTTATCGCATAGGAGGTTAGATATGTCTTATAATCTACACAACCATACAGATTATTCTGCTCTAGATGGTATGAGTAAAATATCAGAACTTGTTGCTAGAGCTAAAGAATTAGGACAAAAAGCAGTAGGATTAACAGACCATGGAAACATGTATGGAGTATATGAATTATATAAAGAATGTAAAGCGCAAGATGTGCAACCAGTATATGGTATAGAATTTTATCATAAAGTTGAAGGAAACGATGAGCGTTATCATCTTATAGCATACGCAAAATCAATGAATGGTTTAAGAACTTTATATAAACTTCACGCATTGTCGCATAAAAACAAAGAAATAGGTTTGTTTGGTAGAGAATACCCTATAGTAACATATTCTGATTTATTACTGAATCATGAAGATATAATTATAACATCTGCATGTATTGGTGGGCACATACCAAAGCTTATATTATCCAAAGATAGTAAAAGCGAATTATCAGCTACAATAAAAATGTTGCAAGGAATATTTAAAGATGATTTTTATTTTGAAATACAAACAAATTCATTACAAGAACAGCACATTGTAAATAACGAACTTATAAGGTTAGGTAAATTATTTGGAGTGAAATGCACTATTGGATGCGATTCACATTATATATATAAAGACGATGCTAATATTCACGAAATGTTATTATGTTTGCAAACAAAATCAAAAATGAGTAATCAAAAGAGGTTCAAATTTACTGGAGATGAATATTGGTTTAAATCAGAAGAAGAGATGCGTGATGATTTAAAATATATTGATACAGAAACTATAAATGAAATATTCAATAATATGGATGAGCTAGTTGATAAGTGCAAATTTGAATATGAAATGCCACTAAAAGAAAATTGCTTACCAAAATATGCTGATGACGAAAAAATAATGCTAAGAAAATATTGTAATAAAGGTTATACAAACAAACTAAAATATCAAAACATAGACCATCAGCAATATATAAAAAGAATACGATATGAATTATCAGTAATAGAAAGTGCAGGATATTCAGGTTATTTCTTGATTGTTCAAGATTATATTAATTGGGCTAAAAACAACGACGTAGTGGTTGGTGGTGGTAGAGGCTCTATATGTGGAAGTGCAGTTGCATATACAACAAACATAACTTCTATAGACCCACTTAAACATGGCTTGCTATTTGAAAGATTTTTAAATCCAGAACGATTATCACAACCAGATGCTGATGTTGATTTTAACGATAGAGATAAAGTCGTTGAATATCTTAAAAATAGATGGGGAAAAGATAAGGTTTCATCAATAATAGCATTTGGAAAACTTACAGCAAAAGCTGTTATACGAAAAATACTAAGTATACATGATTTTACTCCAGACCAAATAAATATAATATCAAAATCATTACCTAAAAAATTAAATCTTACATTACAAGATTGTGAATCAAGTGAAATATTTCAAAAATATAAATCAATGTATCCTGATTTATTTCATGCAATGTATCGTTTGGAAGGAACTATAGACCATTTTTCAACACATGCTGCTGGAATACTTATAACACCTGAATGTATAGAAAAATATTTACCTGCTGGATATGATTTAGAAAACGATATAATAATATCTGGTTTTGATAAGTACACATTAGAAGAACATGGATTATACAAATTTGATATATTAAAACTTGAAACACTGAACGTTATAAATGATACATTAAATAACATTAAAAAATTTGAAGATAAAGAGATAGACCTAAACGAAATAGATTATGAAGATGGATATATATATAAAGAATTATGTAATGGTAATGTATTTGGAGTGTTTCAACTTGAAGAGCAAAAAGACCTTACTATGAAGTTACAACCAAAATCTTTTGAAGATTTAACACTTTTAAATACTTTAATAAGACCTTAACGCTAGGGCTTTAACGTAGCGATACGTTATCGAAACCACTCTAATTTATGGGAACTCTTGACAAGTACATATATATGTGGTATAATTAGGTCAAGACAATCATAAGCGAAGAGGTGTTATATATGAAATTTATCCCAAATACAAATAACAAATATCAATTTGATGAAAACGGAAATGTTTTTAGTTTTCAACGTAGTTGGAATGGTAGACCAATATCGCTACACAATGGTAAATATTCGATTATGTTTACAGATGGACAACGTAACATTAGAAAACAAGCATTAATTAATATGTATAAAATGCTTGAAATGGAACTAAAAACAATACCAAATTGTTCAAATTATTCTATTTCTGAAAACGGATATACGTATTCACATATAACAAATTGTGAAGTTAAATACTTTCAAGATAAAGATGGCTATTATAGAACTTCATTAGTTTGTGATGATGGAATAAGACGTAAATTTAGACGTTGTAGACTTGTTGCTATGACATATATACCTAACCCAAACAATAAACTATTTGTAAACCATATAGATGAAAATAAACAAAATGATGATATGGTTAATCTTGAATGGGTTACAAGTCAAGAAAACACATTACATAGCAAAACATGGTTAAAAAGAAATAGAGATAAATTGGGAAGATTTATATAACACTTAACGTTCAACGACTATTCCGCAAGGAAGTACACTCAAGCGAGTGGAAATGGGTGGCATCTCACAGAGATGTTGATATAGTCTGAACTGCATGGTGACATGCAGAAGTTCATAAGAGAACTGGCAAGACGTAGCGAATCTTGTTGAACACAATTGGGTGTTGGAGATGTAGAAGAATATTGTGCTAGAAAAGATGGTAAAGAATATGTTAAATATAGTGATAAAGAAGATTGGTATATGAATCCAACATTTAACACTATAGCATATCAAGAGCAAATAATGCTAAGAGTTAATACATTGGCTAAATGGACATTAGGTCAAGGTGATAATCTTAGAAAAGTAAAAAATATATCACAAAATGAAAACTTAAGAAACGAATTTATCAATAGCTGTATGATTATTGGTGAAGTCAATTATGACGAAACGATATTAGCTTGGGATGAGATATGTAATGCATTAGAGGGTGGATATACATTCAATAAAAGTCATTCTGCTGTATATGCAAAAATAGCTTATCAAACTGCTTGGTTAAAATATTATTATCCTAAATATTTCATGTCAGCTTTGATGACTTCTGAACGCAAAGACAAAGCTAAAATAGCTCAAAGAGTAAATCAATGTAAAAAGCTTGGCATAAAGATATTGCCACCAGACATAAATAAATCAGATGAAACATATAAATGGGAAGGTGATGGTATAAGATATTCTATACATTCAATAGAAGGTGTTGGAGATGTTGCGATTAATGAGATAAATAGCATTAACAATATTAAATCTATATCTGATTTATATGAACGCGCAAATCTTAGAGTTATTGATAAAGGTGTATTTTCAGCATTAATACTTTCTGGATGTTTTGATTTCCAAGACACGAATCGCTATAAATTAATGCATGATTATTATATTCTAAGAAAAGAAAAAAAGATGGCGAAACTATATGAAGATAAAGTCATAAATGACAAAGAAATAAGCCAATTTGAAAAGAAATATCTAGGCTTATATATCACAAGTTCGCCATACGATAAATATAACTTCAAATCTTTATACGATTTTGAAGATGGTTGTGTGGCTGTTATTGGTGGTGAAATTACAAAAGTTAAAACTATCTTCGATAAAAATAATAAGAAGATGGCTTTTGTAACGCTCACTACAGAATATGATAACATAGATATGATTGTTTTTGCAACACAATTTAACAAATTCCAAGATTTACTTATAGAGAATAATTTCTGTATGTGTTCTGGTAAGAAAGATAAATCAAAAATACTTGTTAATGAAATTACTTTATTGGAGGTGTAATAATGTGGATTAGAAGTCAAGATAAAAAATTATTAATTAATGTTAAAGCTGTAACGTTAGAACGTGCATCTAAAATTTATGGTTGGGCATCAGGTGACTGTTATTTTAATATAGCAGAATATGACAGCAAAGAAAAAGCTATGAATGTATTAGATGCGATAGAAAATGTTATAGGAAATGAAAATACATTTCAAATGCCAGAATAGGGGGTATAACAATGAATCAATGTATTTGTGATGATGTCAATTGTTCTTATAAACATTCTAAAAATACAGAGAATGAAACTTTAAGAGAAACATGCAAATTAAATTTAGATATAGCAATACAGTTTTATGAAATATTTGGTTATACAACATGTGAACTAGGTTTAAATCAAATCAATATAACTAAAAATAGATTAAAGTCAATGTTTTATACTGTAAATAAATTAATGATTGGTGATTGTAATAGATTATAAATTATGTGTTAATTGTTCTTATGAAATTAATAATGAAGAAGCATTATGTTCCAATTGCGGACAACCAATGCATAGTGATTGTGTGCAACAATGTGTAAACTGCGGAAAGTATTTATGTGATTTATGTGCTTCTAAATTAAAATGGAAATGTAATGATTGTGTTGTAGATATATATTCAATGGATTTTATATCATCAACTATGTTTGAAGCATATTTAAAATGTCCATTTATGTTTAAAGAATTGTTCGTTGTAAATAAAAATGTAGAAATGCCAAACAAATGGTCTAGAATAGGTCAAGAATTACATTCTTTATTCGATAAATGGTCATATAAAGATGATAAGAACAGCAAAACTATGATTACAGAATTTATTCAACAATATCAAACAATAAATAAAGATTTATTTGATAATGAAGAAGATTATACAAACTTTTTTGATACAAGTTGTAAATCAATACGTAATTGGATTAAATCAGAAGAACAATATTCAAAACCACTCTATACAGAGAAACAACACTTTGTAAAATTACATGACGATTTGCCACAAGTGCGTGTAACAATCGACAGGATAAATGGTGATGAAGGAAATGCATCAGAATGGGATGTACAAGACTATAAAACAGGTAGAGTATACACAGCAGAACAACTTAGAGAAAACATACAATTACCAACTTATGCAATGGCAATTAAAACTATATATGGAGCTTTACCAAAATATCTTCGGTTACGATTCACGCAACATAATAAAGAGAGATTGTACGTGAGATTAGACGATGACACATATGAGTGTAAAGTTCCGCGTGGTGGAACATATACTATAAGTTTAAATAAAACGTTAGATAAAATGGTTGATATATATAGCAATATAAAGAAAGATTCATTTAAACCAAATATATCAAACATATATTTTTGCGATAACTTCTGTCCATTAATGAAAGAAGGAAAATGTAGCAGTTTAAATACTAAATGGAGATTGTTAAATCAAAGAGGTTATTAATTTTTTGTGAGGTGTCTTAATGAAATTATGTTTTTGTGTGCCTTTGCCGCCAAGCATTAATCATGCGTATTTTTATAAAGGCGGTAAAAAGATAAAAACCAAAACAACCAGAGACTATGAAACAATAGTCAAAAAAATAGCTATTGATTTACTAGAAGATAATAATGCTGAAATGTTTCCAGACAAAACAAAACTTGTAATGGATATGACTTATTATTTTCCAGACCATATAAAACGTGATACTCATAATACATTCAAAATACCACTAGACGCAATGGAAAAGATACTTTATAAAGATGATTATTGGGTATTGCCAAGAATAAAGGATTTTATCGTAGAAAAAGGCAGGAGAGAAGTATATATAGAATTATATATTAAATAGAAAGGATTGTGTGAGATGAAAGCAACAATAAGATGTGATTCGCTAATTAGTAGCAAAATAGCAACAAAACAGTGGGAACCACAATATAAACAATTACTTTTAAATGAATATGAGCTAGTCGAAACTAAAGAAAAAGATTTAAAAGCTGTTTATGAAATATTATATGATTTATTTACATATATAATATTTGAAAATAATGGTAAAGTTACAACTGTACGAATTACATTGGTGTTAAACAATACTGATGTATTTAGGAGAATTATAAATATAAGTACAAAAAAAGCTAAAGACGCATTTTATGAATTACAACTTGCAATCAATGAAATAATAAAGTTTATTATACGTAACTCTGAGGATATAACAATATCTCAATGTATCAAATACACAATGGGCTGTGATTGGTATGAAAAATATAAATCCAAAGGTGTTTAGGTATTACCGACTATTTTAAAACGCTTAAAACGCATTTAAAAGGGTCGTTATTACATATATTATATTTATAATAGGGGGTATTTCAATGATAAACAATTTAATGCTAGACAGTTTTGCTATAATAGGAATAACTATAGCATTGACACAAATCATCAAAGAAGAATTCGTTTTCTTCAAAACAAAGAAAGGAAAACTATACATTCCAATCATAATTTTTACTGTTTCTGGAATAGCTAATCTTTTGAATGCATTAGTGTTTGGCGAAAATATTTTGCTTATGCCAGCATTCAAGGAAGGACTACTTTATGGTTTATATGCATCTGGAACTTATGGAGTTGGTCAAACATATTTGAACAAAGAAAAGAAGGGTTAATATTATGTTTGATGATAAAGATGATATGAATTATGAAGAAGTTTTGCAACAAATTTACTATATAGTTAATGTATCATGTTTTGATTTAACAGATGAAAAATGCATAGATGAAATAACAAAATTGGTGAATCCTATATTTGAATAATAATACAATTAAGAAACGTGCTAAGTGGACAGAAGAAGATGTATACAAAATATTTTGTTTGTATGTCGATGGTAAATCAAAAAAAGAAATAGCACAAATGTATAATGTAACATATAAACAAATAACAACTGTATTTGAAAGAGCTAAAAGAATGAAAACAAAATTAGGGTAAGCGCAATGCCTACCCTTTTTTTTATTCAAATATTATTGCGCTATTAATTTTTCTTGTTGATTTATAACCTTTACCGTTATAGTTCAACTGGCTGGAACCTCCACCATCCAAACTAATAGCACCAATCAAATTAAAAAATTTACACGATTTAACAAGGCGCTCCATAGTTGAATAAGTTCTTACAAACATATATATATTAAAATTTTTATCAAAACCTATAACAGTATGATTTGTTTTTCTATATATATCAGATAAATATTTCTCTACATATCTATTGTAATCAGGCATTAACATTACACCACTTATTCCCCATTTCATATTTGGTATTTCAGTATAACGATTTATTCTTTTACATATCATTTCTTTACCATTCCAAGCAATTACACCTCTTTTTATGCCTTTGCCACTTGTAGTGTAAGCATTAGCTCCAATTGGTTTTCCATCATTAACAGCTAATCCCCAGCAGCTTTGAGGCAATGCAGGTCTAGGAGTATCAAAGAATGTTCCGTTTATACCATTTACTTTAGCGTTGCTTAATGTATTGCCTAGAATAATTATTTTAGTTTGTTCTGGTTTACCTTTTAAAACGTATGATTTTTGCTTATCTTTGCTATCATAATATTCTTCATATTTTATAGGCATTTTATTATCTCCTTTATCTTTAGAATCGCTTCCTTGTAAGGATTTTTTTTTAGAGGAATATTGAAATAATCGCATATTCCTTGTGCTATTGCTTCGGCAATTAATCGTTTATTATCTTCAATCCATTTAGCACCTTCAAAGCTATCATGAAAATCTACTTCAATTAATATAGCTGTAGCATTTGTTTTAGCAACTTCATATAATGTTGTAGTTGTTTTAACATCTCTATCATCAGTTGGTGTTAATATTTCTAGATATTTGTATACACATTCAGCAAGTCTTTTACCATTTTTACTTGTTGTATAGTGAAACACTTCACAACCTCTAGGAGTATCACCTACTGTTGAAGAAGCATTTGAATGTATAGATACATAAATATCTACTTTATTAGTGTTACTTTCTTTAACCATTTCAGCTAAAGTCTGTTCTTTTCTGCCAACTATTGTTTCAATGCCACTATCAATCAACAATGGATTTAATTCATTAGCTATATCATGCATAACATTTTCCTCAGTATTACCTAACGCTGTTATATTATGTTGCTGAGTAGAAGGAGCTATATACGCTTTATATTTACTCACTAAAACACCCCCATTATTTTAGCATTATTTTAATATCTGTAACATCTTGTTTTACATCAACTAAATCATTACTAAAATTTGTTATATCTTTATTTATAGTATCAGATAATTTGTTTATTATATCTTGATAACCTTTTTCTCTTTCTTTGTTTTCTTTTAGTGTCCATATTAACAAAGAAATACTAAACAATGTCCATATACCATTTTGCGCACCTGCCTTTACTAATTCGTCGAACAATTAACACCACCTCTAACGTAAACTTTTTAGTTTAGTTTTTTTCTCTTCACGTTTTTTTATATCGCGTAGTTGTTTGAGCCTATCTCTTAACGCCCACTCTCTATATTTATCTACATCGTAGGAATATAACTTTACACCGCCTAGTGCATTTAAAGCGGCTATAGCTTTGTCAGACATTATCTGTCCTTCAACCCTATCACTTGATTTTTCTATTAGTTTTGATACGTTCTCAAGCGAACCAATGTTCTGTAATATATATCGTAAATATGGGTCTATTTGTGCTTTGTCTTTTTTAGTTCCACCTAACAATGCATTTAGGTAACCAGGTGCATCGCTTGTATCACCTATTCCTCTTGATATTGGTGAATCAAAATAAACATTTTTATTTGCTAATATTTCAACAGGAAGTTTTATAAATGGAGATGCACTTGAAAATACATCTTTAGCCGCTTCTAATGGATTGAATATATCTGCTCTATCTAAATCACTATATGGAAGGTTGGGATTCCAAAATACTGGCTCTGCTTTACCTTTAGCATTTTTAGTTTTAAATGGCAACTGAATCCACTCTCTAGCAAATTCATTCATATCTTGTCTTGATATTCTGTCCTTATTTGGTGTAAGTCCTTTTACAGTGCTAAGCATTTTTGATAAGTTTCTATACGTTTTTGGTTGGTCTATTAATTGTTCTAATTGAAGTGGTATGTTTTTACGCATCCAAGTATAGAATGGTATTATACGTTTAAATACGTCTTTTTCTATTTTTGATAAATCAGTGTAATCAAACATAAACTTTTGTACCATATCAGCGGCTTCAAACGGGTCTTTACCAAGTTTTAAATTTGCTATGAAATTTGCTAATCTTGCTTGACCTTCAACAGCAGAACCAACTGCCGAACCAACTTGATACGGGGCAAAACTTTTTGATAATAGATTCAATGGAGATTTTGATATTTTGTCAGTCAATGTATACGCTTCTTTCGATGCTTTGTTTTTATTAGCTATATCTGAATATAATCTTTCTAAAGGATTTGAATTAACAATGCCTTTATCTAATAGTTCAGTTTTCCAAAATCCTTCATCAATTACATCAAGTTTTATAGCTAATTCTTTTAACTCTCTCACTGTGAATGATTTATTACCAAACTTAAAGACTTCATCTAAATCAATTTTATCACTTGATGCGGCTACAATTTTATATGCTAATGCTTGCGTTTCAATATCAAGTGCTGCATTGCCTACAGCAAGATACTCTTGAAATACGTTTGATATAGCGTTTCTTGCATGGAAACCAGGATTGATAGATGTAGCATTTAATTTCCACAATCCTAAAGCTTTATCATACATTTTTAGGAATGTACTTCTAGTATCGTCATACTGTACTTTACCCATTTTATTAATCATATCAAATACAGTATTATCAACAGACATTGCACTAAACTTTGAATTCATTGTTTTAAGTTTTACAAGTGCATTTGCATCTATTTCAACTAACGGAGTAAAATGGTCTGTCATAAGTTTTTGAGGGAGACCTAAATCTTTTATTACATCTGATAAATCTTTTTCATCAACTAGTGCTAATATTTCACCTATATCTTCAATCGAAGCAAACATTTTTCTGTTTGTAGGTATTTTAGTAATATCATCTATTTTCGTTCCAAAGTGTGTTGATAAATCAGAATAGAATTGTTTATCAAACATTAATTGATTATGTTTTAAACCTCTCTGCAAATAAAGTTGCCCAAGTCTATGTTCAAACCATTCATCTATTCCATATTCTTTTTTCATATATCTATTGATTTCTTGTATAGTTCCCGGGTGTTTACGCTCTAATGCAAACATATTAGCAAGCCTAAATTTTTCTTCTTGCGTACCTTTTATTATTGATTTTGATTTAACTTCGGCAAGTTTTTTAGGGTCGACATTTTTAAGTTTAGAACTTTGCATATGTGGCGCATAAGCTGATAATAATCTTTCATCCGGTATTCCTTCATCAGCACCCCATCTTAAAAAATCATTTAATACAGTTTCAATAACTTCTATATTTTCTTTATCTGTAAAACCAATTAAATGCTCTTTAAACTTTTTTCTGTTTTGTTCTAAAAATTGTTCAACGTTTTCATATACAGCTTCTTCAGGATATTTCTGATTAAATACAACAGTCCAATTACCAACTTCATCATTAGATTTGGCAAGTAAGTCAACAACTTCATCTTTACTTAATTTTTCTGTATCTATAATATCTTTTATCTTTCTAAATTCTTCTTTATTATTTGCTAATATTTTTTCTACAGATTCTTTACCTGTTTCGATATTTGCATAAGCAGCTTCTTTTATTTTAGATGCATGTAAATTTATATATTGTTGTCTTGTTGGTTCAAAATTAGTAACACCATTTGATATCTTTTTATATAGCTCAGGATTACGTTGTGCAAAATCAGAAAACTTGCTAGGATTGATTAAATATTCTCCAAAAGCATTAGCAAACTCTTCATAATCTCCAGCAATACCTAATATATCTTGCATATGATGTCCGAATTCATGATTAAATACAACTTTTGTTCTATTTGCCGATTTACTATTTGGAAGAACTATATTCCTACCTACTATAACACCTTCACGCGCTTCGTCAGAGTTGATAACATGAATTCTTAAATCAGTAAGCGTTTTAGCAAACTTATTATTTACCTTACTTATATCTTCTATATTTTTAGTTATTGTATCAGCAGATATTTTAGCTCCACGTTCAACACTAACTTTAACTCCATGAATATCATAGTTGTCATATATAACTTTTTTAGCTTTACCAGTTTTAGCGACTACATTTTCTGTTACTGCACCATCAAAATATTTTGGTTCTAATGAACGTATCTTGCCTGAATATCTTTGATAATAATCTTTATATGCATATTTAACAGCGTCTTCATATTTTAAGCCACCATCAACAGCTATGTCAATCATCTCATGCGCTTCAACACTATTTACAAAGTGTTTTGTAACATCATCTGATTTAACGCCAAGATTATCAAGTATATCAACGATTTGTAATTTTTTATTTGCTATTAAATCGTTGATATTTTTTGTTGAAGTGTTATTTTTAAAATATTGTTTTTGATTATTTATATTTAATAACGTTAAGTCTTTTTGACCAAGGCGCAGTTTTGCTTTTAACTTATCATCATAATAATCAAATAAAGTAGATTTCTTTTTAGATTTACCGATAAACTTTAAATAATCGTTTTGGTTATAACCATATTTATCTATTTCTTTTGAAATATATGTTTGTACTTCATTTTTTGTATAACCTTTTTCATTATATAAGCTTTCAGCTTGACGTCTTATTTTTTCAAGTATATGTTCTTGGTCTGCATAAACACCTTTGCCTTGCTTAGACATTGATATCTCTTTTCTAATACTTTCAATGGCATCAGCATTATCAATGCCAGTATCATATTGTCTTGTTAAAGCTACTTCTGCGGCATTTCTTTCATCGCCTTTAATAATAGAATCTTTTATATCCACTATATTACCTTTACGATTTTTATTTAAACCAAAATACACATTTTTGATTTCTTCATTTGAATATTGTTTATTTGTAAATCTTTTTTTATCAGTAACTCTATCAAAAATAGTATTTATTTGTTCTTCTGTATATCCTTCTGTTGCAAGCATAGCTCTTATATTTCTTTCATCAAATACAAATGATTTTGATTTCATATCAGTTACTTTAGTTTTAGCTTCTAGTGGAGTTAATTTTTTGCCAAATATAGTTTCATATGCTTCGTCATAAGTAGTATTATCATCTAAAACATTACTAACTGCATCAGCTATTTTGTTTAATTTTTTACCTTCTTCATACAATTGTGTAACTGTAGCTTTACGTAAAGCTATTTCATCAGTGCCATCCATTAATTGTTTAGGATTAAAGTAAAGCTTTGCACCTTTAATATTTTCTATATTTCTAATCTGATTTTTATAAGTAGTGTCTTTATAAAACTTTCTTGTTATTTCAGATATATTTTCTCCTTGATATTTGTCTAATAATGCTCTTATTTCGTAAGACATGTTTCTATATGTTTCGTCGTTAAGACCAAATAAATCTTTATTTTTTAGCGTACCATAAATAGAATTTGCATTTTCGTTTACAAATTCATTTAAAAAACTGTATAAATTATCTTTATCCATTGAACGTAATGGAGTTAAAACGTCTGATGTTTTTTTGATTAATCCTTCATATGTCTTAGCTCTTGATTTTAATATATTATTAATATTATCAAGTATTCCTTGTGCTTCGTCTATATTGCTTTGAAGACCAGGCATTGCATTATATTTATCAAGTAAATCAGAATATTTGTTTTTTATCATAATTAATCCTTGATAAAAATCATTTGCTTTTCCTGTTAATTCAGTAGTTGTACCGCTTGAAATTTTCTCTGTAATTGTGCTCCAACTCTTCTCATTTTCTAACACATCAGTCATAACTTTTTGAAGATGTTCTGGAATACCATCAAACATTTCAATAGCTTTTTCTGCAAAATCATATTGCATTTTAGCAAAAGATTTAACAAGGTCTTTTTGTTGCATAGTAAAACCAAGTATATTTGCAACAAGCTCTGGAGTTTCTCTAGCAGCTTTTCTAAGCCTTTGTGATTCCTCTGACACAAATACATTTTTTATCTTTGAACCTATTCCGCTCATTGAATCAGATATCTTATTAAAGTATTTACTTGTATAAGGTGCTATTGTTTTATCTCCAAACTTTTGAAGAGTATCTGAATCAAATATAGTTTTGCCAAATAACTTCATACCTTCTGATTTACTAAAATCTTCTCCAGCTAAACGTCTTACTTTACTAACAAGACCTTCTGCTAATTCATCGCTTTGATTGAACTTTTTAAGTATATCAGCCGCTCCACCTTTGGTTAATTTCTCAATAGATTCTTTATATGCTTCTGGCATAATTTTTGAAGCACCTTTTGTAGTGCCTTTTATGACATCTTTTAAACCAAGTGTAACATAATTCAAAGGGTCTAAGGCAACATCACCAACAAACCCTACAGCACCTTTAGCAAATTTACCAGTACCAGATTTAGGATTCCAACCTAAATTACTTAATACATCACTAAATTGCGCTTCACCTTCTTCATATCCTTGCCCAAATGGATTAGCAGCTCTTAAACCTTTTATAGCAGATTCACCTATATCAAAACCTGGAGTACTATCAGTCATGTCTTTAAGTATATTCATAACAGTAAATTGACCTACATTTAAAGCGTCAAATATACGGTCAGTAACACCACGTTTAACCATCGGTGGTGGTTTAACACCCATTCTATTTAATTGACCTTCAAGTACGTTTATTTTTCTGCCTACAGAAGCATCGTATTGAGGTATATTAAAATACTTATTACCAAAACTTCCACCAAAATATTTATTTCTATATGGCATTATAAATCACCACCAATATTAATAACCTTGTACTCCCCAATTACCGCCAGTATAGTAATCTTTGTTTGTTATTCTTTCAGAAAATCCAGATACCTTATTATCTTTGCCTTTTACATCTTCTAAAGCGTTATTAATCATTTTAAATTTTTCAACCTTCATACTAGATGATAATTGTGAAGTGTTGATTAAACCATTAATATATTTTTCAGCTTCTTCTGGAGATAATCTTTCAATTGCATATATTATAGCTTCATCTATTCGTCTACTTTCTTCGACAGCGTTTCTAGTTGAAAGATTAACTAATGAATCATTATATTCTCTCATTTCTTGCTCTAAACGTTTTTGCGCTAATTTATAATCTCTATTTGCGTTAGCAATTGAAACGTTTAATTTTTGTCGTTCAATTTTCATATTATCTGCATGTACTTGTTCATTGAATCCCATCTGCCTATCGAATCTATCATTTTCCGCTTTCATTTGTTCGTTAAATTCGTGTACACTTCTTGAAAACTTCTGTTCTTCAAGTCCAAATGTTTTAGCGAATTGGTCTTGCAATTCGTTAAACTTTCTTGCATCTAAGTCAAATTGCTTAATAAATGATTCTTCTGCGAACAATTGTTGTCTTTCTTGCAATGAATACATTTTATCAAACTTAGTCATATCATTTATAACTTCTTGTCTCTTTAAATTAGCCTCATACTGTTTCCAATATTCATCTCTGCCTATATCATCAGTTCTACGCATTTCGCCAAGTGTTTGTTCATTTATGTAAGAATCTCTATTTCCAACCATCTTGTTTAATTCATATTCCAAATCTCGTTGCGTGTTTGTAATTTGATTTCCTAGCTCATCTTTTTGTGCTTGTTTTTGTAAATCAATGGCTTGATTGGACATATTATAATTCATCTCGTTCTGTTTTAAATTACCTATTTGAACACCACTACCAAGTAAGCCAGCGCGTGCAAGAACTTCTTTCATAGCTTCGTTAGATTGATATTTAGATTGTTCATTTTGTTGATACGCTTGTTGATATTGAGCGTCTACACCGCCTAATTGTTGCGTAAATTGTGCAATTATATTAGCAACTCTACCACGCAAATTGTCAGCTTGTGCATTATATTGTTGATTAGCGTTTTTAGTAATCATATCAATTATATTTTGCGTAGAATATTGTGGTTCATATGATTGCGGTGTTTCTGGTGCATAGTTACTATAATCATTATTGTTTGTAGCTGTTGGAGTATAATTATTTTCTGTTGATTGCATCGGCTTTGTATTGCCAATTATTGTACCAGTTTTTGCATCAACAATTTTATTGTCGACTATTGTTGTAGGTGTGCCTTTTAATTCTATTCTTTTACTGCCATCAACACCACCGCTATAGTTTTGCAATGCTCTAAGCTGTTCAGCTTTCTGATGTATAGCCGCTATTTGAGGGTTTGACCAGTTATTTGTTTTATTATATACGTCCCAAGCTTGTTGTTTAAGTTTTTCTATTTCTGGCAATTCATTGCCTTGTGTATAAGCCATTATACCACCTCTTTATATAAGGTTTAAAGATTTTGCCATACAGCGCAAACAATTCCCATTTCTCTTTCTGGCAATATACTATTTGCTAATTCATAATTGTTTGGGTTTAATAATACATTTTTTATATTACTAGCTATAATTTCGTTACTAGATGTGTCATATATATTCATATAAATTATAACTTTTATAAAACCAGAAGGAGATATTTCAAAACCATATGTTTCAATTGTATTTAACATTTATTTGATACCTCCATGTGACACAATATTTCTC
>JAQUUB010000140.1 GCA_028694115.1 Lachnospiraceae bacterium | reverse complement strand
CATTTTGATGATGCTGATTGCAAACTGATGGATCCAAAGTGGATTCTTCCTGAGCAACAGGTTGAACAGATAAATAATATAGTGAAACCTGGTGATACATTTATCTGTCTTGGGGACGTAGGTAATCCAGTTTATATAGATAGACTTAAAAGCAAACATAAGATCCTGCTTTTGGGCAATCATGATCGAAGGTCAGATTACATAGGACTTTTTGATGAAATCTATTCAGGACCATTATTTATAGCAGATAAGATATTGCTTTCACATGAACCGGTATATGGTCTTTCCTGGTGCCTTAATATTCATGGACATGATCATAGCAATATGGAGAAGTATGCTGATAGATGCAAACACCTTAATGTTGCTGCAAATGTATGTGACTATACACCAGTAAATCTTGGACTGCTGATTAAAAATGGAATATTATCAAGTATCGAAAGCATACATAGAGAAACGATAAATAGAGCTAGTGGAAAATAAATAGGATATCATTGAATTAAATGTTTTTCAGAAAAACCTTTAAAAATGGATGGAGCCACAAATTGAGAATAAATCTTGATTTGTGGCATTTTTATAGTGGATAGAAAATATTAAAATGGGGTAAAATATTGGTGTAAGTATATGTAATACTATTTTGATGGTAGTCAGTAAATGTATGGTTTACTTTTGTGCGAAAATAATTTATAATACACACAAAGATAAACAACGGAGGGATGTATCAATGACGAAAACTGAGCAGTTAGATAAGATGACTGAGAAGAACAATGGCTATTTATTTACATCTGAGGTTGTTGATGCTGGCATATCTAAAACCTATTTATCAAAATATGTAAAAGAAAACAAATTTGAGCGAGCAGCTCAAGGAATTTATGTTTCTGATGAGACATGGATAGATGAATTATATGTAATTCAAAAAAGCAATCCTATCTTGATTTTTGACATGGATACAGCACTATATTTACATGGTTTAACAGATCGAGAGTATTCGAAGATTCATGTGAGTGTTCCTAAAGGTTATAATACGTTTAGACTCAAGGAAAAGGGATTAATTATTCACACATATGATGATGAATTGTACCAAATGGGGATTTGTGATGTAGAATCAAACTATGGGAATATGTTGAAAACTTATGATAAGGAAAGAGTAATCTGTGATATGGTTGCAGGTCGTGGTGAAGTGGAGATCCAAGTATATCAGACGGCGATGAAAGAATATATGAGTAGTTCAGAAAAAAAATTAAATGTTCTGCTGACATATGCTGAAAAAATGGGTCTCAGGGATGAAATTATGAAGTACGTGGAGGTAATGATATGATCAGAACTTCAAAGCAATTGAAAGATAAGGTGAAAAATATATCAAATGGCAGTAGTAGTGTTGCACAGGCAATGATAAGGATATTTGTTATGGAAAGATTTCTGGAAAGGGTATCTATCTCAGAATATCGAAATTCGTTTATCCTGAAAGGCGGTATGTTAGTTGCGTCTTTAGTGGGCATTGATCTTCGATCTACAATGGATATCGACACTACAGTAAGAGCGTTACCGCTAAATGAAGAAGCCGCTCGAGAAATCATACAAAAAATTATGGATATTCCAATTGATGATGGAATTAGTTTTCAAATAACTTCATGTAAAGAAATTATGTCGGATTTTGATTATCCTGGTATAAGATTAATGATTGAAGCCAGACTAGATAATCTTCGCCAAACAATAAAAATTGATATTTCAACAGACGATGTGATAACACCAAGAGCGGTGGAATATAATTATAAACTGATGTTTGAGGACAGAACCATTTCGGTTATGAGTTATAATCTGGAAACATTGATGGCAGAGAAATTGCAAACAATTCTTGTTAGAGATATTGCAAACACAAGAATGAGGGATTTTTATGACATACACTTCCTGAGCAAAGAAAAGGAGGAAGAACTAAAAACAGGAAACTTGCTACATAAAGCATTTTTAGCCACTTGCGAGAAGCGAGAGACAGTATATCAAAACGAAGATATTCATAAAATATATGATCGAATTTTTCATGATGACGTTATAAAGGAAAGATGGGAGTTATTCCGCAAGGATAATTATTTTGTGGGTAAAGTGGAATGGGATGATGTGATAAGGCAAGTTGGTAAAGTCTTTGAATGGCTAGATAAATAATTTGACTATACCGCCACAATACTATTATGAGAAGGATCAGGATTTTGTGTGGTGAAAGAAGAATTGAGGAACTGGAAAATTTGGAAAAACAAGTGGAATTCTAATTCATTCAAATAAACCAGAAGATAGATATGAAAATATGTAAAGGAAAGAGTGGTGGAAGAAGTACAAATGCATAAAGGAATATTGTATACTATAGGACATTCAAAACATGAGTATTCTTTTTTTGAATCAATGTTAAAAAAATATGACATTAGTTATCTCTTAGATGTAAGAAGTGTTCCGTTCTCAAGGTTTGCTGAAACATACAATCGTGATAACATAAAAAGCCTGCTTGCAGAAAGTGGAATAACTTACAAACAAATGGGGAAGTATTTTGGTGCAAGGCCTCAAGATGAAGCCCTATATACGAGTGAGCATTTTCTGGATTTTGAAAAGGTAAGAGGGAGTAAATTGTTTTTGGAAGGTGTAGAAAATGTTATTTTGGGATTGGATAAGGGAAACAATGTCGCATTAATGTGTACAGAAAAGGATCCATTAGATTGTCACAGAGCAATAATGGTGTCAAAAGGCTTTTTAGATGCTGGAATTAATGTGAATCATATTTTGGAAAATGGATTGTTGCAAACACAGCTTGAACTAGAGCAACGAATGTTAAAAAAGTATTATCCTGATAGGGACCAATTAACATTATTTAATTATGAAACAGGTATTGATGAAAGTGAATGTATTAGGAACTGTTATATAAAGAGAAACCAAGAAATCGGATATCATATTTCTGAGGAGGAGTAAAATGATTTACACAATGGGTTTTACACAGAAGAATGCAGAGACATTTTTCGAAAAAATTAAAAAAGCAGATATAGATATATTGGTAGATGTTCGATTAAATAATAAATCACAATTAGCAGGATTTACTAAGGGGCAAGATTTGGTATATTTATTAAAAGAAATTTGTGATTGTAAGTATAGCCATGAGGTTTCTTTTGCTCCTACAAAGGAAATACTTGATGGATATAAAAAAGGATCTATGTCATGGGGAAAATATGAGATTGAGTATACGTCACTTCTGAAAAGAAGGAAGGTTGAGGAAACATTTAGTAAAAAATATATGGGGGTTGAAAACGTTTTGTTTCTATGTTCAGAGCCTACACCTGAGCAGTGCCATAGACGTTTGCTTGCTGAGTACATTGGTAATGAATTGAATATAGAAATAAAACATATCTAACATATTTAGGGGGAGGATAATATGGAAGTAGCGGTACTTACAAAATCATCGAAATTTGGAAATTATTGTGTAGCGGGTATAAATCTTGCAAGTGGTGAATTTGTAAGACTTGTAACAGAAGATGATACAATACATGGAGCGTTAACATTTCGTGATATTATGTATGAAGATGGAAGTTGCATGCAAGAAATGGATATTGTAAAAGTTGAAATAAAGGGAAGAGATAATAATCTGCTGCAACCAGAGAATGTAGTTATAGATAGAGATTATTATTTGGATAAGGCAGGTACATTCTCAATAAGTGAACTTGTTGATATTTGTCCGAATAGTATTGGGCGAACAATATTTGGAAATACAGGATGCTATGTGCATGAGTCTGATATTGAAAGTGTAGGGAAATCGTTAACGCTTATAAGAGTTTCTGATTTTGTTGTACATCAAAGAATAAATGCGGAGGGCAGACCAAAGGCAAAAGCAAGCTTTAATTATAATGGGTACATTTATGACAATATGCCTATTACAGATCCCAATTATTATGGCGCAGAAAATGGAACTGAAGTAGATGATGCAATTTTAGTAGTTAGCATAGGGTCACCATATGGAGATAAGCATTATAAATTTGTAGCAGCAGTTTATGAAATATAAGTCCATATCTATTTTATATTAAATGAAATTTTCGGTTGATCCAAATTTTATACCAGAAAAAGACATGTTGGATAAAAGAATGCTTTCTAATCCGTTTAAAAATGTAAATTGGAGAGATTGTATAAGAGGATTTGAAGGAGCATTTGAAATAATTCAAAAATGTACATTAGTCAATGATGTGACACCAACTTTATAAAAATAAAAGGGTTGGTATGTTACTATAAATGTTAATCAATAAATAGAAAGCTACATTTTTTTATTTGTATTGAAATTCAATCGATGATCGTTTTTGCAGGGATGATTGCCAACCGAGTACCTGCATTGGAATGCGATTGGAACGATTCATATATCGTTTCATTTGAATCATTAGATCTTGGTAGCTATAAAACTTCATGTGATTATAAAAACGTTCCTGGTCATTCCGATGACTACGTTCTACTTTTCCATTATGCTGAGGAGTTCTTGGACGTATTCTCTTATGATTTATTTCTAGCTCTGCGCATAAAACATCTAAAGGATGTGTCCTATTGGTCTTGCGGATGTGCGTAAACTCTGCACCGTTATCAGTCTGAAGAATTTTTGGTTTATACCCAAAGTAGATTATAGCGCGTTTTAAAAAGTCGCAGGTTGAGTAACTACTCTGTTCCATATATGGGTACAAAAAACGTTCCCTAGAAGCCTCATCAATTACAGTATACTGATAGAACTTCTGTGTGACAGTGCCGGAATAACAAGCATTTGGAACGTATTTAACATCCAACTGCCATTTTACACCTAATTCAGTAGGGGTGTCGTAAGGTTTTGGTTTTCGGATTTTTTTAGTAGAAGGAGCTTTACTGGTATAACCCAATCTGCAGTAAACACGATATAAAGAGCCAGGATGACGCAAGTACCCTCTTTCGGAACGAAGCTTTCCATAAAGTTCACATACAGAGATGTGCGGATTTCTACGATGATAATTCTTAATCCATTGAAGTTCTTCTTCTGTATGAGCATTCGGATGCTGCGTAATAGGGCGATGCGATTTATCCAGCAGAGAATCTTTTGAACCATCAAATTTTTTGTTCCAACGCAGTAGTGAAGATTTCGATATATGATATCTTCGAGTTACGAAAGAAAGGCCTACGCCTGTGCGATATAATTTAACAGCATGGAATCTTGTAGAAGAATCATGTGGCAGATATCGTTGTGAATGTGTTATTGTATTCATGACGGTTGATGTTCCTTTTTTATAGAATTGTTTTTTGTGGTGATTAACATTCTATAGGACTCAACCGTTATTGTATAGTTGTAGGTGTCACATCAATTGCAACCCTACAATTAGTAGTAACAAGCGGGATTAAACAGAATATGTTTGGTTCCGCTTTTTAAGGAGGGATTGCTATTAGAGCAAGAAATAAAATTATAGCTGGAGAGTATAAAGAGTTCAAGTTTAAGAGACGTTTTGGAACCCTTTATCTTTGCTGTTTAGAAAAAGAGATTAGCCTTAATGAAATGACATTAAGTAGAGTTTCAGAGTTAAGTAGAACCGAAGTGCCTTCTCTTTCAAGCATATTACTGAGAGGGTATATTCTTTCTAGTCTTTTTGGATGGCTTGGTCTATTAGCTGGAACATCTACCGCCAAAAGAAAAACAATATATGAAATGCAGATTACTTTTTCGGATTGTGGAGTTGGAATTGCAGAGATTGATAATACAATATATGAATCCTTATTAGATATTCTATTAACATCAAATACAAAGTAGTAGCTGTAACCACTTGCTAGTCGATGTTACTAACTGTTACCTTTTGTAACATTTTAGCTAAAAATAGCTGTGTGTTATATTTACAATAGACAAAGCAAACGGGAAATGAAAAGCATCCCGGATGTCGGGTACATTTTCTTTTGGCTGATAGTTAAAAGACAAGAATCCAGGATCAATATATTATCAAGAATATTCTTTTGGATAAGTACTTTAAAGATTGGGGAAAAAAGAAGTGGAGAAAAAATGAGGAAAAATATTACGAATAAAATTGCAGTATGTGTAGTAATTTTTTTATCTATTTTACTGTTAGCGATAATACATTTATACACTTACAATTACTTAATCTACCAAACTACAACGATAACGAACTTAAAAGAACTGGTATATCAACAAATCATTACAAACCTTATTTATGTATCGTTTTTTTCAATTATTGGAATATTGTCTGCGTTTATGTTTGCCTATTGGAAGAGACGAGAAACTTCATTCAGTGAAAGACTTATCACTAGTGCGATGATTATATTTGTTATTGTAATTACGATTATAAAGGAATTATTCGGAATTTATTCAGGTGGATCTATATCTTGGATTAAAATTGGGATAATTTCTCTAAGTAGCTTTGATTTTTATCTTATTATGGTATTATTGGTAATCCCATCCGTTTTACAAAGAATCTTTTGCATGGAAAGGTTTATGAAGCGTTTTCTATATACTCAAGTTTGTATCATAGCAAGCGCATTTCCAGGAATAGTGCTATTTGAAAGCTTTTTGATACCTGCACTATTTACACTCTTGTTAGAAACAACTTATATGATTCTGGAAAATGACAAATATAAGTTCCTGAGTATAGGTGTAATAGTTTGTGGAATAATAGGAATGGTTTTATATATGGACGCTTTTGTTGCAAATGATTTTTTAAATTATGCATGGAATCGTGCGATACCAATAATCGGACACAATTCACAGATTATAATTCAAAATCAAATGAAAGAGGAAATTGGATTACTAATACAGTCAGGTAAAATGGGAGCGAGTGAATTCTCTAGCGACTTGTATTTTTTAGGTAGGGCATATCCTGTGTTTTTCATGGAAAAGATACTTGGAAGGCATTGGATATATATCACAGTTGGATTATTAATCATACTAGGTCTCGCCGTTACTGGATATATTTATATATTTATATCAACCAGTTTTGAAAGAAAGATAGCATATTGTTTGTTAAATTTTATGTTTTTAGCTTGGTTTCTTATCTTTTTGAGAGAGATGGGCTTGATTGGAATTACGACAGGAATTGCTCCGTTCTCGTTTGAACACTCTTTTATATGGGTTTCAGTTACTATTTTTATCATCTCTTTAGGTTTAACTGATTCCCCAAAAAAGTGGATTAATAAAATTAAATAGTATGTGAGAAAACCTATTCTGCAGATACTAATCTTTCAGAGGAGTTTTTTAAATGATTTTATAAAGTTAAAACTTATTTGACTTTCTTCTCAAAAGTCAAATATCTGGGTAATGACCATCTCGGAAGAATAGAATGTATGGATGAATATCATATTTGTGAACAGAGCTACTTTGTATGGCAAAGAAGGATCTTATCAAGACGTTTTTAACCAACATCCAAAACTAGACACAATGTTGTTTATTGGACACTCATGCCATACCTGATTCATCAACTCCTTTACTTCTTTGATATCTTCATTATATAGATGTCCGGTAGTGTTAGCTCGCTTTGTAATTTGGTTTAGATTATTTCCAATTTTAGATAGGAGAGTGTTATATTCTCGTAGGTCGGAATAATCCACATCATATACATATCCATATAATATAAGGTGCCTGATAAATGCGGAACGACTTCGCATTCTAGACAGCTTATATTTTTCTTCTAGGATGAATTTTTCATCATCACTAAGAAATATCTTAAGTTCATTTTGTCTTGTTCTATTACTAATTTTAGTATCCCTTGATAATGCAATAGAGGCCTGTGAAAAAATGGAAACGGATCGATGGATTGTGGTATCAATTGGCATACATCAAAATTTTCTAACGGTTTTAATATCCGATTCAATCGCAGGACCAGTTAATCTTAGAAGTAAAAAACAGGATAAAAAAAACCATGGATTTGGATTAAAGAATCTTACAGAATGTGTAGAACGTAATAATGGTGTGGTAAGAAGACGGATGGATAAAGATAAATTTGTATTGGACATTGTGGTGAGTGCTTTTAAAGTTTTATTATAAGAGATAATAAATGAAATTAATTTTTGCAAAGTCTGCGGTGAGATAATGTCATTTAAAATCATTGTTTGGTATAATAAATTATCTGATTTTTAAAAAAATTGAAATATAGACATAGCTTCAGAAATTGATGTTATATTTTTGGATATTATTCCGTTTTCTTATTTAAAAGTAGTTATTGTGAATAGATCTTAAGGAGAACGTATTAAAGATAATGGAACTTGATTTGAAAGATATAGATATTCAGATTTAAATTATTAGAGAAATACTAGAAAACAGAAGGAAGAATATAGTTGGAGAATATGTGATGGTTGAAGTGCATATGGATAACAATATAAATCCTTTGGAAGTTCAGATTGACCAATATATTAAAGAAATAAAAGATAGGTGCAAATCTGATATTGTTGGAACGAAGGAGAATGCAACCAATCGAATTAAACGAGTTTCAGAACTGGTAAGTGAGAAAATACGGAGAATTAATATTATTAAGGAAGAAGTATCAGGTTTTGCCCAGGACAAAGAAAAATATGGAGAACAAATTTAAAAAGTTGGAATCAGATAAGAAAATGATGTGCAATTATTCAATAAATAATAGGTAGGATTCGGTTTTTTGAAGATTTGTGAGAGGCTGACGTAAAATGATAGATTTTAATGAGTTTACTTGTGCGATACATGATGAAATAGGTGAAAAAATTAAGATGTTACCGAAAAGTGATTTGCACAATCATGCTGGTCGAGGTGGAAATATTTCTTATTTAGCGAAACAATTTAATATAGATATTATTCCATTTAAAGGTGTGTTTCACGATATAGAATCTATGGATTTGTGGTTCAAGCAAAATATACAAAACAAGCTTCCAAGAGGATTGGATAATTACCTAAAAAGAGTAGAAGCTAATTTGGTTTCTGCGAAAGAGGATCACATTGTGTCACTTGCTTTAGATTTTGGCATTGGTGAAATACATGAGATGGGTGGGATGGAGAGTTTTATAGAAATAATAACGAATATGAATAGGATGTATGCGCCTGATACAAGATTGATTCCTGTATTGGTAATTAGAGAGTTGAGAGGATTAGAATATTTAGAGGATATTTTTTCGCACAATTGGTTTAAAGCTATAGATATTATTAATTATAACAATGAGATACCGATGGATGTATTGAAGATAGTATGTGATTTTGCCAAAAATAATGGATTAAAATGCAAGGCACATATTGGTGAATTTGGAACAGCAGAGGATGCGTGGGAGTATGTTATGACTCTTCAATTAGACGAAGTGCAACATGGAGTTAAGGTTGTAGAATCTCCAACTATCCTAGATAAAATATCCAAGTTAAATGTAGTATTTAATGTTTGTCCTGCTAGCAATATTATGCTTGGCGTATGTAAGGACTATAAAACACATCCAATTAAGGCAATGATGGACCATGGATTAAAGGTAACAATTAATACGGACGATCAGTTAATATTTAATATGTCTGTATCGGATGAATATATGAACCTATTCCAAAGTGGCGCACTAAACGAAGAGGAATTACATCAAATTTATCAAAATGGTATGAGCTTATATAAAGATATTTAAGAACGAGAAAAGCAAGAGGAAAAACGAAATGGAAACGAATCGTATTTTATTACGAAAATGGACATTAGTAGATAGCAGAATGAGTTATAGACCAATGGGTTGGAGTATCAAGGGAGTAACAAAAATGGCAAAGTTAAGTGCCTGTGGGCTGAATGGTGGAGATATGCTGGAACTGGTAAGATATCAAAAAAGAAATCCGCCTAAAGCAGTAGGTGCTGAATATGATATCCTAAGCAGTGCGGAGATAATCCAGTCAGAGAAGAACAGACAGAGCAAACTGGGAAAATATGTTGACAGCATAAGTCATAGTGTTTCATTGCATAATAAAAAAATCGTGTACTTTAATTCACATAT
>JAQUUB010000139.1 GCA_028694115.1 Lachnospiraceae bacterium | reverse complement strand
TACTGGCTAACCTTCCGCGATTTGGTACAATCGTGAAGAATCATATTTAGAGCAATTGTAGTTTTCTAATCAGTTGCTCTTTTTGATTGCTCAAAATATGATACTTCACTTTAGAATTATACCATTTTTTCAATTGGATATTCTGTCTGGTTTCTGGCGATTTTATTTATATTAACTGATGTTTGATAAAGACTAACACCAGTTCGAATTTTCTCGATGATGTCTTTAAGCAATGACAAATCTAATCCTCGCTTCTTAGCGAGCTTAAAACTCTTTTTGAATTTTCCAGTCCATTTTACTTCATATGTCATGCATTAAGCTCCTTAAGCATTTCATCCATATCCGTATAGCCTTTTACAGAGATATCTTTACTAATTTTCTTTGCTTCTTCCATTGCCTCGATAACCTCGGGTCTATGCTTAGGCAACTCCACTGAAAATGGTAATCCGCCTCGTAAAACACACTGTTTCAAAAATATATTCATAGCGCCGGACATATCCATTCCAAGTTGAGAGAAAAGATCAGTTGCCTGTTTCTTTAATGATTCGTCTATTCTTACCTGTGTTGGTACTGTTGCCATAATATCACACTCCTTTATAATTAATTATACTTATCTGTTACGGATATTATATTCTTTTCAGTTTACATTGTCAATCATTTGTATTATTCCCATGCATTGTAAAGTCTTTCCACTCCTTATTATCTCCCTTATATGTGAAAACGATAAATTGCTGATTAACGTATCTGGATTCGTCATGAATTCGTGCGACAGTGTCGCACTTTTTGCAGCATTGCCCCCTTTTCTGCTCTAAATCATGTAAAAGAACTCTTTTCAGTTTCTCCCCAACATCCATTTTGCTGTCCTCGTTGAAGTGAACTCCCACAAGATAAGTCATGCTCCCGATTTTTCTAGCCTTACGTGGCACGTCTGGCTGTCCTGTTGTTGCAATCTGCTTTTCATTCTCCATTAAATTTCCTGTTCCTTTCGCTTGGTTCTGGTCGGCTTTCTCTGCTCATTAGCCTGTTCTCGTTCATAATTTGCTTTGTTATGAGTAATAACTTCCGCATAGGCAAGCTGTGTAACCAATTTTCCGTATTCTGGCTTGCTCTTGGCAAGTGTCTGGTTCAGTTCATCAACCCTGGTCTGCCATGCCTTCGGTGTCAGCTTTTTCCCTTCGCCCAACTTGGCATACAAGGCTTCTCTGGTTCGGCTGTATTTCTCATAATCGTCTTTATGCTCTTTGTCATACCGTATCTTGGCAAATCCCTTTAGTCCTTTCCCTTTGTCTTTGATTTCCCGATACGGAACATACTCTGTATACAGTTCCTGCAACTCTTTTATGGTCGCAAGTTCTTCTCTGATTGCCTGTCGTGCATCACTGACAGTCTGAAATTCCTGTTCCTTTTCCTGTGAAAATGCCTTTAGTTCCCCAAAGGTGCTAATCTCGCTCGCTGTGACAAATCTGACTGCCTGTTCTTCGTTCTGCAATCTGCTTCTGTCTGGAATTTTGGAAAGGTATTTCCCCTTCATGATAGGCAGGTCAAGTCTGCCTTTCTTGCCGATAACCTTCTGGATCAGTTCAAGAACTTCATTCACAACTGCCACAACAGGCTTGCTTTCCTTTAACTGCTCCAACTTGGCAACCGCTTCGTCATACAGTACCTTTGCCTGTTCAAGTAAAAGATTATGCTGCATAATCTGTCTGTTGATGTTTCCACGCTCGGTATGAATGCCTGCACGTTCCATCGCACTTGCTTTCTCTCCCAAATGGATAGTTGGCAGTCTGTCCAGACCTCTTTCAGCAAAAGAGCGATGTTCCCAGAAGTCCTCTGTCTTTCCTAATTTCTCATTGACTGCATTGATGGTATCAGCAAGGTCTTTTCTCCATTTCTTGGCATTGTCCTGACTGTTCCATCCTGTGACATCCTGCGTGGTGCATTTGTACTGTCCATTCTTCTTGCGGATTTTGTTACCCTGTTCGTCATAAAAATAGATTTTCTTCTGTTTATCTCCCCATGTTCCGTCTTCTAAAATTGGTCGCATGGTAAGCAGAATATGACAATGAAGGTTTCTCTGGTGTTGTGGATTTTCAGAGTCATGGATTGCAAACTCCGCACACATTCCCTCGCCAACAAAATTCCTTTTTACATAATCTCTCATAACCTCTGTTGCAAGGTCATAACTCCAATCATTGGGAAGGGATACTTTGTAGCTTCTGGCTATCTGTGCTTTGGAAGATTTTCTTTCCGCTTCTTCGGCAGAGTTCCATAGGACACTCCTGTCCATATATTTCTCTGGTGCGTTCTCTGGTAGCATAATCTCCGTATGCACCAAATCTTCACTGTACTTTGGATAGAAATTTTCTCCATAATAATCACTGTATAACGTGGTTCTGCTGATATAAGAGGATTGTTCCACCGCTGACTTTCCACCCTTGCACTTTGCACCTCGCCCCACAATAGCAACCTTAGTGCTTAGTTCTTTCGTAGCCATGACAACACCTCACTTTTCACAATCTGGACAGAGCGATAACGTGGTGGGATGGCATTTTCAGACTTTGTTTCCATGAGTATTCCGCTTTTTGGAATGCTCATGGGGACAAAGTACACAAAAGGGTAGGTGCGTCTTTTGCACCGAAGGGGAAAGGTCATTTCCCCTTTTGCCTGTCCCCGACAGGCAACTGCTGTCTGCAAGTTCTCCGCTCCGCTTCGGTCGGTGCATAGCAGATGTCCACTGGACATCTTGCACCCTCGGAGAGCGCACATACCACCAACGGTGGTATATCTGTGCGCACCGAATAAATTCGGTGAAAAAAGACCTCCGCTTTCGATACCCTTACACTTCATCAGCAACACCACCGCTTTCATGCTTTTGATATGTGTCGTTTCCGACACTCCTGCTTCTGATTTTCTGAATAATCTGCTGACAATCTGCTGACGCAAGAGCAACCGATAATACTTCATTCATCTCTGCTTCATCAAACTTCACACATTCGGGAAAATACTTTTTTACGATACCGCCCCAGACAATCTTGTTATGGTTATCTTCCTTGCGTTTCTTCTCCGCTTCTTTGGATTTCGCTCTCTGCAATCTGGCTTTCGCCTGTTCTACTGCCTTTTGAGCCTGTTTAATCTGTTTGCTTATTGTTTTTTCTTCATCAACCATTTTTCTTTTCCTTTCGCTTGTTATCGTGAATTTTGGCAATAAAATAGGCTATGAGTCCGTTAAGAGCCATAGCCACTGTGATAACGCTATATTCAATTTTCAACTGCTCCTTTCTGCCTTGACGCTGTAATTTGGGTATAAGAAAACCAACCACAATTACTGTGATTGGCTTCTAAGTTTATTTTTCTTTATTTCACAAACTGTAATTGTGCATCAATTTATTTTTAAATCACGTTTTATTTTGTGATTACAGGTTTGCCCTCAACATCTAACAATGGTGTTAAACCACCACCAAATCCATTTGCAATAAAAAGATAATTTACACCTGTCTCTTTATCAACATATACGGTTTTTTCATTCTTTAAACCTGTTTCTTGATACACTACTTCAAATCTGTTTTCTTTATTCATTTCAAATCTCCTCTAAATTCAAACTTTCAATTCTTCAAACTGGAATCTGTTAAGACAATGCTTTTTGTAAATCAGAAATATACTGTTCTTGTTGCTTTTTCAAATACCCTTTTACAAATGGTTTCATAATGATTTTTTTTGCTGTCACATCTTCAGTGAAATCAATTTCTGTTTGACCGTTTTTAGATGTGAATACACCAATCCAATGCCCTTTCATATTGGTATTTTCCATGTCGAACTCCCATCGTTTACAAGGCTCACTTCTCGTAATTGTAAAGGTTGTTGCATAACCCTCTTTTGTGTATTCAACAAACTGTTTTTCATTTATAACTTCTATCTTACTCAAATCACTACGCCAAGAATACTCATGAAGCGAAGTTACTGTATCCCATACTTTTTGAATATCAGTCTGAAAAAATCCTGTAATATTTGATAATGCCATATTAAAATTCTCCTTCTCAAATTCAAATTTGTCACGTTAATTGTACCATTTCCAACATCAATTTACCACAACATTCTTCGCTTGATTGATGGCTTCCATCTTGCTCCTAGCCTTTTCCCTCTGTACATCGCTGACCTTTCTCGGCTTACGGTAACTAACGTATGCTTTTGGCATGGAATAGGTCTTGGATACTTCCGTTTCTCCCACCAACTGATACTGCTCTGGAAACTCTGCAACAAGCCTGTTAAATCGTCTCATAACCGCTTTATCTGCTGTGTAGACACTTGCGGTTTGTTCCCCTGCATTGTAGTTTACTATGGTTTCCTGCTCGTATTTTGTGAGTTTCATAAGGATTGTTCTCCTCTCTTTGGTACTGCATTTTTCCGTTCGTTAGTTACCGACTGTTTTGACTGTGCTTTTGCCTTGGAAAGTCTTTCTCTGATAGAGCAATCCCTCTCATAAATCTTACGGTTCTTAACGGATGAAATCAGATTAGAACAGACCTCTGGTGCAAGGGATGATACCTTGTCGGCTGTCTGGGTAACAATGTCCTTTAGCATTGGGTCTTTTATCCTCGGCAATATCTGGTGCAATATGGCAAGCATATCATCCTTGCCACCTTCCCCATACTGATACACCAGATTGATTTCATCCTCGCTAAAATGTACCCTGTGCTTTCCGTCTGCCTGCAATCGCTCCACATCAACGCAGTTAAACGTGTTCCTCTGGCTCTCATAGGTATCTCTGGCGGTAATCATGCCATGTTCATCGGTCTGGTGGACTTCCAATCGGTTCTTGCCCTGTGGTTTTGCCACTAACCAATGATATTTGTCCTCTAGTCGTGTGTAAACAGTCTGGGAACTGTCCGAATATCTGTCATTCCTCACATACTCTGCGTGTTCATCGTAGAACCCCAATATTCTCTTTGTCTGGCTGTCTTTCATGTACTGCTCCTTTCCGCACATGCGTGCTATAAAGACTGATTGATGGATGGATAGGAAGGGAAAAGATAGGATATGATGAGATAGGTATATCTTTCTTTTTATTTATCTTTTATCTTTTCTTTGGTTCTTTCTTTTCGTTTTTCTCTTTCTTTTTCTTTCTAGGGAAGAGAAGAAAAGGGAAGATGAGGGAAGGGAAGGAAGGTGCAAAAAAAGAAGGGTACATTTTATGCAACCTTCTTTTGGAATGTCATTTTTCACACCATTTCTGCTCATTTGGCCCGATAATTACCGACAGTATGTAAGTGCAAATACCCCAATCGGGTTTCTCCCTGCCTTACATACTGCCTTTGCATTTCATACGGTAATTACTGTGCCTTTTTCAGTTTCTTCTCTGCCTTTGGAATATCGGGCACACCCTGTTCATGATAAACCCCATTTTGGCGGTCTTTTGCCCGTTCCCTCTCCTTGGCTGCATCCACCTCGGCTTTCTTCTTTGCCTTGGTTTTCTCGTAATATCTCTGATAAGTACCTCGTTCTTTAGCTCTCTGGTATCGCTGTCTGTATTTCTCTCTCCTAGCCATCACAGCTTCACTTTCTGCTGTCTGCTCTGGTGTCGGTTCTTCCCGAAGGGCAGGCGGTATAAAATGCCCGATAAAGTTAAAATAAATATCAATCTTCTGAGTACAGTCGATTGCACCCTTGATGTCACGCTCATACACAAGCACCTTTTCCACGAACTCATTCAGCATCATGTTTGTTATGGTGGAACTGTTCTCGTAACGCTTTACAAGGTTCAAAAATCGGTCTGCTGACTTCTGTTCCTCGGTGTACTGTGTCTGGGCTGTCCTGATTTCCTCAACCTCTGACAACAACTGCTCCTGCTCGGTTTCATAGGTGTTGTAGAGGTTTCTGTATCGTTTCTCTGACAGCTTCCCCAGAGCGTGATCCTCGTATATTCTGGTAATCAGTATTTCCAACTCTCCAATTCAGCTCTCTGCCTGTTGAAGTCTCTTTTTCTGTGCTGAAATATCTACTGTCTTTTTCTTTTCCATCTGCTCGTCCAAATCCTTCATAAAAACTTCTCTGTCAATGCTCGCATAGGTTATGACCTCTTTAATCGTGGCAGAAATAAGCTCCATGACATTATCCGCATTTACTCTATGCTGTGTCTTGCAAAGCGTACCTACAGGCAATTTGGAATAAGCAGAACAGGTAAACTGTGGTATCCTCTTTCCGTTGTTGACACGATGGACATACATTTTTGCTCCGCAATCGGCACAATACAGAAGTCCACCTAATGGATGTGCTTCGCCCCATCCGTCTGGGTATCGTCTGATATTCGCCCGAAGTCTCTGGACATTGTTAAAGGTTTCCTCATCAATGATTGCTTCATGAGTATTCTCAAAAATCATCCATTGGTCTTTGGGAACATAATGGCTCTTTTTATCCTTGAAGTGTTTTCTGGTCTTAAAATTTACAGTATGACCGCAATACTCTGGCTTTCCCAGAATGTGCGTGACCGTACTGCTTCCCCACTTTGTAGGGTTTGCTATCTCTCTTGATTTCCATAATCCGAACCCCATTTTTTGAAGATGATAGGCAGGAATATCTATTTCTTCCTGTGTCAGCGTATTGGCTATCTGGTAAGGACCCATGCCATTCATGCACATATTGAAAATGCGTTTCACAACTGCGGCGGCTTCTTGGTCTACAATCCAGTTTTCCTTGTTATCTGGGTCTTTCAAATATCCATATATCGGACTGCTCGCCACTCGCTTTCCAGACTCTCCTTTTGCCTTGAAGGTAGAGCGAATTTTCTTGCTTGTATCTCTGGCATACCATTCATTCATGATATTTCTGAATGGGGTAAAATCATCATCATCCCTTGAACTATATGAAACCTCCCCATCAAAATGCCTTTTATACGAATTGGAAGTTCTGTCATTTTTGCAATCATTGTATCTTTTACAAGATTTTTATACTGATACCCTGGCTGCAGCGTAACCGGAATATATCGTTTCTTGTAAGTATCATCCGGAATCGTCTGCAAATCCTGATAGGACTCAATCATCGGATAATTAATAAATAATTTTCCAACATCCGTTGCATCATGAAAATATTCCTGCATTTTCATAATCTTATCCTCTGAAAAATTAGGTTCATGTCTTTCATAATCAAAAATCAAAACAATATTATTGAAATCCTTTTTATAGAGTGGCATTTCATATCCCTTTTTCCGACTTACAAGAAATGGAAGATCCACATCATCCTCATACCAGTTTTCCTGATAGATGTGCACCAGTTCTTCATACAGCATATAAATATTGGTTCCATAAATCAAAATGTCTTCCAGACAAATGTCAATCTCCGGAAAAATTTTAAGAAGAAGACTGATTAATTCGTTCTTTTCATGATTTCCTTCTACCACAAACAGACTCTGCCGTCTTCTTCTCGGTGCCAGCCAATCATAATTATTCATACTTTTCAAATTCCCCACTTATATAAAGCTTTTCCAGATTGTGCCCCTCTCTCAATTCTCTCTGCGTAGCGTCACATAATGCCGTTATCCTGCCTTTCCTTGAAAGAATAAACAGGCTATCCGGACGCATCAATCTATTTGTCATTAAGTTTGTATTATGAGTTGTCATGATGACCTGGCACTCCGGATATTTTGCCTTAAAGAACTTAATGACATTTTCCGACATCTCATAATGGTAGAATGCATCAAATTCATCTATATAAAGAAATGTCAGCCCTTTTCCTAATTCCAATCTACGATACAAATTCATTAGCGCAATCGTACCACTTGAGGCTGTCTCATAAAATGGCACTAAGTTTTCGTGTTTAAAATAAAGTTCTTTCTGTCCATCCGGCAACTGCTTCAATACAAGTTCACAGGCAACTCCCATGGCATTTAAAAAATCCTCAAAATCTTTTAATGTATCATTATTTTCCAATGCTTCAAAAAAGGAATCATATGCTCTTCTGGGACGAATGATTTCTCCACTTCCAACAGTTAGCATTGTCATCCGTTTAATATAATCATCCATTTTCAATAAAACGGAATCATTATGCAATGCTGTATTATTAATCAACCAGCGTAAAAATGATAATGTCTGCAGTTCTCCTTCCTCTTTCCCTTCATTCCCATCTTCTGCCTGCAAATATCGATCTGTAACAATTTTATCTGCATCCAGTAAATCAAGATGATTAAAATCATTCTCCTTTGTTTGAAAATTGTAATAGAATATTTTTTGATTATTTAAATATAATTCTTCATCATAAATTTGATTTTCTGAATATTTCCTATAGTGATAAATCACTTCCTTTTCACCAAATTGAAAAACATATTTGAATTCTGATGTTTTTTCTGCCGAATCTGCATTCATATAAATTCCTGTTTGTGTTCTAAGATATCGGATTCCAGATAAATTACTTGTAATATCTAAAAAAGCTCTTCCCAAATTTGTCTTTCCTGTTGCATTTCTTCCATAAATCAATATTTTTCCCAACATTTGATTCGCAATGCATTCCGTACTGAATTGATAGCCTCCTACTTTCGAAAAATCCACTACTATATTCTCGCAAAAATTCTTATAATTTTTTACCTCAAATCGTTTTAGCATCATCAAACTCCTTCCTATTTCACTTGAAAATCTTATCTATTTCTAGTATATCCTTTCAAAATAAAAATAGCAACATCAACCGTAAAAAAATTACGGTTAATGTTGCTATTTTTCTTTGCACCCACAAATTATATCAACAAAGACGATCTCACGCACAGCGCCCCCACCCCGCCTGCGGGTTCGGCCACTGCTCAAACCCCGGCAGCTTTCTCGCGCCCCGCTGCAGGTACGCTTTGACCTTTTCTCCGTATGCTGCTGTCAAGTATGGACTAATACTTTTTATATTAAAACATTTTTTAATTTTTAACGGATTTTCAAGTTATTCTCTTGACTTCAAAGAACAAATATTGTAAAACTCTTTTAGAAATGGGCTTGTGTTAAACTATTGCCATTTTACGCAGAAATTGGCGTTATATTATTGCTTTGAGATACCTTCAGATACCTTCAGATACCTTCAGATCCATACATAAATCTTCTAAAATATTTTCTTGATATGCGGCCCTTTTCTTTTCCAAAATAGCTTTGGCAGTATCCCTCAGTTCACCATTCGTTAAATTATCCAACATCGCCAGACTCCGTTCTTCTATTCTCTCATTCGAAATAGCCTTTCGGTAGTCACTGCCTGACATTCTCCAAAGATACACTCTTTCTGGAAATCTCTGCCACAACCTATCTGCAATTCCCATGCCTTCCGGATCCATATCACCACTGTAATAAATATCTGTATTGTTTTTCACCAGCAGTTCTATGATTTCAAATGCTGCATTTCTAAACTGTCCGGACGTACACATCAACGCTGCTTTACATTCCCTTACTTTATCTGCAAGATAAGAAAAAACCATTTCATTTTCAACAATATATACGATCTTAGTATCTGCCCATGCAGATGTAGCCTCTCTTAAATTCAGTGCTGTTAGAACAAGTGGTTCCCTGATAGTGCAAAACGCTTCCACTGCCGGATGTGTATGCTCACTAATTTGCAAATGAATTCCGAGTGTGATTACCATACTGGAAATATCATCCGGCAATATGTGTGACTCTAATAGTCTTTTCTTCCAGTCAACAGCTGATTTTGGATACTCTTTGCCCTGCATAAAACAAAGTCCCTGCATGAACAAACTTCCTGGAGTACTTCCTCTGTCAAGGTAATGTGGATTACCCGACACTAGCGCTGCAAGAATTGCAATTGGAATATCATCTTCATTTTGAGACACTTTCATCAGAGCACTTCCTGTAGTACATAACAATGCCCGAGCAGCTTCTTCATTTCTTTGCAATTCACGTATGACTAACGCGCATCCTCCATTTTGTTTTTCTTCCATATCTGACATCCAGTCTAAAACAAGATTTTTTCCCATCTCATCCCTACATGTAAAATATGTCATACAGTTTTTGAAAAATTCTTCTCTTTTTTCTTTCTTTTCCTGTATTCTATCCTGTTTAGTGTCACGCGTCGAATTATAGTTCCCACCTACCGCACTTCTGCCGCAGATTAAATTCGGCATCCTCCATATCGTGTCTATCTTAACGTGCTGTCCTATACCGCGCGTTTTTTTCTGTATAATTATTGA
>JAQUUB010000028.1 GCA_028694115.1 Lachnospiraceae bacterium | reverse complement strand
ATTGAGAAATGAAGAACGAGAAGCAGGGAACAAGCCTAGAAAAAGGGTATTCGAATATTGCGGATGGATAATAACCCATGAAGGTCGAGAGGTTCGACCTTATCCTCGAAATGGCAATAGAGGAGATAGTCTTATTGAAAGATAAGGCGTTATGAACGCATTAGCGGCTCGTCTGTAACTCCCCGGAATGAGAACATTCCTTTGTGTACGGGGCGTAAGAGGGACTTGAAACAAGTCGGCGTACACCTTACATAGCAAAGCTATGAAAGAATAAGGAGGATGCAGAATGATAGGAAGTGCTGTAACAGAAATAGAACTACCAACATCCACATTCTATTCACTTGGTAAACTAGTAAAAACTGTGAATCAAAAGTTATTAGAACTTCATCATGCATTTATCCGATGGAAGGAATGCAAAGATGGAGGAAAAGAAGAATAACAAGCGCAGATTAACGAAAGCGGAAAGAGAAGAACGAAAGTTCAACAAAGATCTAAAAGATTGTATGAGATGCAAATTCTTTTGGGGCAATGATAGTAGATGTATTAACAGCAATTGCTTTAAGGAGAAGAGAAAGGAACCAGAAAAGACAGTACGTAGTGAATGTACGGATTGTTCCTACAAACAAGGTGATGGGTATTGTTTTCCGTGTATGAAAAAATTATTGGAAAGAAAGTGACAAGAAAAGAATGTGGGGAAGAGCAAAAAGTTTATTGAAAAGGAGACTAAATCAAATGGATAATGATTTTGAAATCATAGGGATTGATCATGGTTGGTCAATGGTCAAGACATCAAGCCAGGTATTTGTTACTGGTGTAAAGGAGATAACTACCGAACCAGGGATGTTTGATGATGTACTTGAACTGGATGGAAAGTATTACAAAATTGGCGGTGTGAGATTAGAGGTAAGAGATGTAAAGATTGAAAATGACAATTTCTACATACTCACTTTAGCCGGGATTGCAAGAGAGTTAAGAAAACGTGGCAAGAAAGAAGCTAGTATATTTATTGCAGCTGGTCTACCACTTACGAGATTCGGTGTTGAGAAGTCTGGATTTTTGGAATATCTCACAAAACGAAAAGAAGTGCGATTCTATTATGAAAAAGAGCTGTATCTAATCAAGATTGTAAATGCGGCAGTATTTCCACAGTGTTATGCAGCAATTGCGGATAGAATTCAAAACTTTGGGAATAAGGTTGTGATCATTGATATAGGAAGTTGGACAATTGATATTATGCCTGTTGTTGATAGAAAACCAGATAATTCAAGATGTACCACAACACAGCAGGGGTTGATTACCTGTATGAGGTCAGTAAATGATCAATGTGTACGACAGCTCGGTGCTGGAATTGATGAAAGCGAAATTCAGCATATTATGAGGAATGGTACAAGTGATATTGATGAAGAGTACCTAAATATCATCAAGAAAGAAATCACAGATTACACAGACCGTGTATTCAATTCTCTTAGAGAATATGGTTACAACCTAAAGACGACGCAGCTGGTATTTGTAGGAGGTGGAGCTGTAGTAATGAAAAATTTCAGCACGTTTAAACAAAAGAATATCAACTATATTTTAGACGTGAAAGCGAATGCAAAAGGATTTGAATATCTTGCAAATATTGGACTAAAAAGAAGATAGGGGTGAGATAAATGGCAAAAGCAGATCGTGATAGCATTGTTCATTATAGTCTTAGGCTTAATCTAAAGAATCCTAGACATTTGGAGATTCATAAGATATTTAAGCATCTGAATCAGGAAATGAACAAAACGCAAAACCAACTTTTTATAGCTGCATTAGAGTTCTATGTTGATAATGTTGGGAAAGCCAATCTGGTAGAGCTTGATAAAATGAAATCGAATGAATATGTGACTAGAGATGATATAGAGGAGATTAAAGAGGAGTTGCATGCCAGTGTGATTACTGAAGCTAGGAATGAAGTAATTCGATTACTTGGTGGTGTTGTTGCTGGAATGCAACAGATAGTACCGAAAGGATATTATCCGGTTCCGCAGGGTCAGGAAAGAAGAGTTGATGAAGAAAATCATATGCAAGATGAACAAACAATAGACCAGCTGGCTGACTTGGCGAGCAGTTGGATGGAAGATGATGGAGGAATTGACGAATGAGAAGAGTTTTTTCAACAATAGGGTATGGAATGCTTGGATTTCTAAAAGGAATCATATGGCTTATATTGAATTTGTTAAGATTGCTGTTGGAATTAGCCAAGGTAATACTTCTATTGTTTGGACTTGTTCTCAGAGTATTCCTTGCGTTCATAAGAGCAGGAGCACCATGAAAGGAGGTTGATTGTATGGCTACAGGATATAAAGCATACAGAGAAAACCGTAGACTGATGAAGTATTTCTTTCAATTAAGAAATATGGCAGTTTAAGCAAAGGAGAGTTAGATGCATTTAATACGGGACAAACCATCTACTGTCTCCGTATACAAAACTGAATAATTTCACACAGTCATGTGGATAGGTAGTAACGGAGAACAGTATTGCCTATCCACTGGATTGGGTAGGTATTAGCGGCTATAAGGAGCCGCTATTTTAATATAAACAATTACGAATAATAAAAGAAAGAATGAGGTGAATCAAATGAAAGAGATTTTTGAACAGTATGGATCAGTAATTATTGCAGCGGTAGCAATCAGCGCATTAGTAGCAATTATCGTAATGCTCTTAGCAACAGACGGAGTAGTAGCGAATTCCTTTAAGAACCTGATCGACAGCTTTTTCAACAGAGCAGCTGGAACCATCACAGGCTAATGAATTGTAGTAAAGAAACCAATAACAACAATTATAAGAAAGAATGAGGTAAATCGAATGAAAGAGATTTTTGAACAGTATGGATCAGTAATTATTGCAGCGGTAGCAATCAGTGCATTGGTAGCAATTATTGTAATGCTTTTGGCAACAGATGGAGTCGTAGCAAATTCCTTTAAGAACCTGATTGACAGCTTTTTCAACAGAGCAGCTGGAACCATTACAGGTTAATGGTGGAGAACCAGCTAAGTACAAAATTACACAAAGAGGGGACAACTTCCCCTCTTGGAAAGGAGTTATATGGAACGAAGTACAAAGTGGGAGCTGGTGCCTGCACATTTTGGACCCTTATGGTCTTATATCGAAGATGATGAAATCACAGATATTGACTTTAATGGAACGGATTTATGGATCACCAACACAGCAAATGAACGAATCAAGGTGGAGGAGCATGGTGTCACAAAGGAGTTTATCGAGAAGTTCAGCCATTATATTGCCAATAACGTGAGTAAACCTTTCAACAAGGTGGAAAATCTGTTAGAAGCAGACACAGATACTCTTCGTATCAGTATTGTCCATGAGTCATCTGCGATTTCAGGAAGGTCGGTTTGTATCAGAAAGACCCTTCCGACCGTTCGTATGACCAGAGAGAGCATGATTACGGATGGGTATTGTACTAAGGAGATTTTAGAGCTTATGACGAATTGCGTGAAGGCACGTATGAACTTTGTGTTCTGTGGAGAACCAGGTGTTGGAAAGACAGAAGGAATTAAATTCTTTTCTCAGTATATTCCTGCAAATGAAAGGGTTATTACCATCGAGGATACCCCAGAGCTTCATTACAGGGAAATCAATTCAGAGAAAGATTGCGTGGAATTAATGGTATCGGAAGGTTTCAGCTATACAAAGGCAATTAAGACAAGTCTGAGGCAAAATCCAAAGTGGCTCATGTTATCAGAAGCCCGTTCTGTGGAAGTAAAATATCTGCTTGAGAGCTTATCAACAGGAATTCGTGGATTTACTACAATTCACACGGATGATGTAAGAAAGATACCGGATCGTATTTTAAATATGTTGGCAAGTAGAACAGATGCAGACCGAATGGAGAATGATATTTTTATGTTCATTGATGTTGGTATCTTGGTTCGTAAAAAGCAGATGGAGGATGGCAAAATAAGAAGATATATTGATCAGGTTTGTTTCTTCTATCGTAAGGATGGATGCAATATAACATTTCCAGTGGTATTGAATGGAGAGTTGGTAGAGAAGAGCCTTCCAGAACCTGTCCTTGAGAAATTTGAACGAATGGGGATTACACCATTTTCGGAGGAAGGAGGAAATGAGGATTGAAGAAAGAACGTGGAAAGAAGAGAAAAAGTTCACTCAGGTTTTTAAGATATAAGAACCTGACACAGGAGCTTGCAAGGTATGGATATGAGTTTACACCAAAGAAAGCAATGGTTGCCTATGGAATGATTGTGTTACTGGCAGCTATCTTTGGATTGCTGTATAAGTTGCAGTTACCTTATATTGCAGCCATCGGAATCATTGGGGTGGTTTTCTCACCACTTGTTCTGATTCAGACAATGAAGGGTAAGTATCACACGACCATGTTTTCTATGGCAAATAATTATATGGAACAGTTTTTGTATTCTTTTAAGAGGAACAAGACAGTTCTGAATGCATTAATAGAAACAGCCACTATTTTTGATGATGGAGAATTCCATGAGATACTGCTTCGAGCAATTGAACATATTCAGTATGCCACAGATAGCGAAGATCCAGAACAGGAAGCATTAGCGATGATTAGTGAGTTCTTTCATTGTGAAAGAGTCGATGCTGTTCATTCTTTTGTAATGGGTGCCCAGAGGCGTGGTGGTGATGCTGGAGGAAGTATTGCATTGCTATCAAAGAACAGAGCCATGTGGGCTGAGCGAATTATTAATCTTCAAAAAGAGTATCAGATCGTAAAGAGAAATATACTGATTGCCTTGGTTGCAACGTTACTTATATGTATTCTTCCCCTTTATCTGTTAGGCGGGGATTTGGATATCAGTGCAATTCCGTTATGTCAGATATCAGCAGTTGTATTAATTGGTATCTGTATGCTCATCTATGTGAAGTCGGATAAGAAGTTGTGTAAGAGCTGGATTGAAAAGGAAACGGACAGTTCTGAAATGGATCGAAAGTTCCTTCAAGTAAGAGATTATGATGAAGCAAAGGAAGCAAAGAAAAGTCAAAATATGGCAGTCATTCCAACAATCCTTTTTATCGGTGCATTTGTGTATTTTAAGAATATTGCCATTTTGGTAGCAGGGATTGTAGTGGTTCTGTTTTTCCTAAATCAGCATAAGGTCGGTCATAATCTTGCAAAGAAAAAGGTAGCAAGAGAAATTGAAAAGCAGTTTCCGAATTGGTTGATGGAGGTCGCATTATTATTACAGACCGATAACGTGCAGATGGCAATTCGTAAATCCATGGACAGTGCGCCAGAGGTTTTGATCCATGCATTGGACGAGTTGATTTACGACTTAGAAGATGATCCAAATGCGATTGAACCATATCATAGATTTTTAAAAGAATATCGAAATCCGGATGTGCAGTCAGCCATGAAGATGCTTTATGCATTATCCAGTGGAAATGCAGGGGATGTAACAAAACAGGTGGAAGAGTTAATTGACCGTAATAATGCCATGATGGATAAGGCGGAGAAGCTGACGCAGGAAGATAAGATTGCTGGGATGAAGATTTATATCCTGCTACCGTCACTCCTTGCTTCCTTTAAGCTGATGGTGGATATGGCACTGCTTTTGGTAGTATTCCTTCAAAACCTGACATTTGGAATGTAGGAGGGAAAAGTATGAGCACAACAATTAAGACATATGTGGGAATCTTTATCCTTCTATTATCTGTATTTACGATGACTGGTGTAATGTCAGCCTGTATAGACGCAAACAATGCGAGAGATTTTCATGCTTCTGTGGTGGCAGAAATCGAAGATTCTAACTTTGCACCAAGTGTTATCAATGCATGCAAGACACAGGCAGTAAGTGCAGGGTATGAGCTTTTGATTGACGAAAGCAGTATTGTAAAAGACGAAGATGGAAAGCCCACATTAATGGAAGTAGTTCTAAGATATAAGTATCATGTAGACTTTTTAGGAGTCATCAGTACCCAGCAAATCCGTGCATTTGCAAGATAGGAGGCAATTATGAAGTTGATTATGGAACAGTTTGGAAGTGGCATTATTTATGCCATTACAGGAAGTGGAATGGCAGCTATACTAATTGCATTCTTAAGGGTAATCAGCAGTTGAGGAGGATTGAATGAAAGAAATTTTTGAAGAATATGGGGAGTTTGTCATTGAAGCAGTCAGTGGCGGTCTCTTCCTTGGAATACTGGCATATTTCTTTCTTGGCACACCTATGACGTCGCTGATTCAGCTTTTTATTATTAGTGTGTTAGGAGGCGGTGCATAGATGAAAGAGATATTCCATGAGTTTGGAACTGCAATTATAGCTATTGTTACTGCTGTCTTGATACTTGGGGTTCTATTTGGAATCTCGGTATCAGGTAAGACTGGAATATTACAGATTGCAGGCGTGTCAGTGGAAAAAGAGGAAACAGATTATGCTTCTTATCATGACTTTGATTCTGTAGTCACTTGGCATAATAGGTCAAAACCAGTTGCAGCATACACAGCTTCTTATGGTAGGTTCTTTGCTTTGGATAGTACCAGTTTTCTTTCAAGGTATTATGCTAAGGATATGGAAGGAACGATTTATCCCATGGATAAGGTCATCCTTGCAAAGTTGTTTACAAATACCATGTTTGGTAAAGTGTTAGATATCAGAAAAGCAGATGGAACAAGTGTTATGAGTGCCTATTCCGCTACGGATGGAAGCATCCGCTTTCCAAGTGCAGGGGTGTATGTGGTATATTTTCAGATCAGGGACAGAGAAAATCTGACCAGTGTCTGGAAGATACCGATTGCCGTGGACGAGAGGAGGAGCTAGGGATGAAGAATGTGTTTTTAGGATTTGGAATTACCGTCTGTGCGATTATATCGATTGTTATTCTGATGACCCTGTGTGGAACGAATATGAGACAGAATGAGTTAAATCGTGCAGTAGACAGTGCTTTACAGGATACTGTGGAGAACCAGTTTGATAGTAAGACCTATTCCGTGAGCAGTAATGATGAATTTGTCGCAGACTTTATGGAAGCCTTATTGGTGCAAATCAATTCTGACTGTTCCATAAAGGTCAATGTATTAGATGTTGATTATCAAAAAGGACTCTTATCCGTGGAAGTCATAGAGAAATATAAGCATCCAATTGGAACAGATGGACAGGTTTCTGTAAAGAGAACCGTAATTATGGAACAGTATACAGTTCCAGTTAGTTAGGAGGAGCAAGATGAAAGAGAAGATAAAAAGATTTTTAAGAAAGCATTGGAAGCTGTTAATAAGCGTATTTACTATCGCAATGTTTGCTGCTGGAATACTGATTGTCTCTAATTTGAAATCAAATCAGAATCTGATGGAAACTTCCGCTGATACTCAAAGAGATAGAATTGCTATAGAGGAAGAGGTGAATCCCACGGAAGTTCCAATCGTAGAGGAAACGCCTCAAGTAGAAGATACAAAAGAGCAGGCAAAGGAATCTGCGGAAATCGCTAAAGAGAATACAAGTGTTACAGCCAAACCAACGGTGAAAGCCAAGAATTCAGAAACAGAGAAGCCTAGTGTAACGAAGAAAGCAGAGACGAAATCAGAGGAAGAACCAAAATTGGTAGTGAAGCCAACAGAAAAACCTGATAACCAGTCTGAACCAGCTACAACCGTTGCTCCAACCAAAGAAACAAAGTATGTACCAATTTCTGAAGGTTGGAAAGCTGAAGCCTCTGCAAAGGGAGATATTACTTCCGTACAGAAGGCAGATCTTGATTCTATGATTCAGACTTGGAAATCAGGTGCTCTTACGGATGGAGAGCTGAAGGATAAAATCATAAGTTATCTGAATGAGCAAAAGATTGACTATATGGAAGTCAGTGTTACCAGCAAAGGATATGCACTGTTTGATGAGGTTCCTGAAATTGATTTGAGAGATGGTGGCAATCTGTATTCCTATGTAGGTACTTATAGTACCGGAAAGCAGAACCCGGATGGAACTAACAAGACGGTATGTTATAACTGGTCAGCATTTGTATTTTAGTGGGAGGAAGATTTGAATATGAAGAAATCATGGAAAACAGGCTTACTCAGTCTGTTTTTCTTATTGTCCGTAATTGGATTTACAGCTCTTGCACCTCCACAGGAGGCACATGCAGCTACCTTTGATAACGCAGTTACCTTTTATAATACGTATGGGTCACAGATTGTTTTTAAAGATGGATACTTTTACTTTGCGACAATGGGAAAGCAGGCAAGTGCCAGTGTAAATACGACCCATTGGGGAACAGTAGGTTATCGGATGAAAGTAACAACGAGTTCACAGACCGCTTATATTTATTTTAATCTCAGTGGATATACCGTAGAGACGGTGGATTCTGTGGCAAGTGGTGGTTATATCTATGAACTAAGCCGTATTAACTTAAGTTATGTAAAATCTAAATTAGCTCAAACAAACCGAACAGCATACAACGAATTCATTATTAATGGTGGCTATATTGTGGTTGATAGCTGTATGATTACCATCAAGATTGATAAGTATGGGAATCGTACTAACAGTGGTTCTATGGACGATTACGGGAATTTTTATGGTAGTGTTTATACTGACTATAATGGCATTGCAAATGCAGCTCCTTGGAGTAATCCAAGCTCTTTGCACAATTATTTTAATAAGACAATCAATTATGTAACGCAGCTAAAATCAAGACAAGTTGTATATGTCAGGTATCAGCAGGCAGATGGTGGTTATGGCAGTTATAGTGCTGTCATCAACAAAGATTATGTATATGGAGAAACAGTCTCTTGGTCAAGCGATGCTGACTCTTGCTATAATGCCGCAAGTATTTCCTACACAGCAAAGCAGGCGAAGACTTCATATGTATCGGTTACCCGTAAGCAATATATGCAGAATGTCTATGTGAAATATCAGGATGCAAACGGGAATTACAGTGGTGACTGGGCACTTGCCAAAAGTCAGAACCTGTATTATGGAGCAAGCTTTGAATGGTCTTATTCCGGAGATGCCTGCTACAATGCTACAAGTGTTAGTAAATATACGGTTACTGGAGCAAAGAATCATTATATCTATATTTCAAGAAAGAAATATTCAGTAAGTGTCAGTGCAGAGTTAGGAATCAGTAGTGTTTCGGGCAGTGGAAGTTATTATTATGGAGCTAATTGTATAGTAGATGCGGTAGTGAAAACCGGATACACATGGAAGAACTGGACAGGAACCTATACTTCTACCAGTAAAAATTATACTTTTTTGGTAACTGGAAATGTTGCATTGACAGCTAATGCAGAGGCGAATACCTATTATATTGTGTTTCATCCGAATGGTGGTAGTGGGACGATGACTACTTTAACCTGCAAGTATGATCAGACCTATACCTTGCCGGCAATGAGTTTTGCTTATCCATCCCATCCATGTAAGTATCTTGGATGGAATACGGATGCCAATGCCTATTATGCGACCTATGCTGAAAAACAGCAGATTCGTAATCTTACCAGTATGAATGGATACACGTTTCACTTTTATGCAATCTGGGACTATGCACCTGATCTGACTTGCACGGACAGATATTTTACCTTGTATGAAGCGCAGACAGGAGTGATTACCGAGGCGGAGCTTCTTCGAACGGTAACATCAACAGACAGGGAAGATCGAACAACTACGATTAGGGTGAAAAATTATTCTACAAATACTTTTACAGGCTTAACAGGGTCTGGAGTGATTACGATAACGTATATCACAACAGACAGTAGAAATAATATAACGGAAAAGCAGGCAAAGGTAACGATTGTAGATACAGAAGCAACAAAAGAAGGTCCAATGGACTTTGATGGAAAGAAGCAGTATGCAAGATTTATAGCGGCAGATTATTATCAGAAAGATTATGCCTCTGGAGGATTGGAGGCAACATCAAAGTGGAGAAGTGAAGTTACCTATCGGAATACTTTAGCAGCGGCAATGAGCAATATGAAAGTGGAAGATGGGAACTGGTCACATGTAGTAAAGAGTTATGAATTTTCAAAAGATGAAATTAATCAGGTGAAGCAATATGTGAAAGATAATGGAATGGGCAATTCAGAAAGCAGAAATGCTTATTAAGATTAATTTTTCAGATTTTTAATGACTAAAAAGGCACCTATAATTTAATAACACGAAATGTAACTTAGAAGATATGAGCCAAAAACCATATCTTCTTATTTTTTGCCCAGAAGGAGGTCACAATGTTGAATAAAGTAAAAGTGAGCACCATTCCGTTACAGAACGGAGAATGTGCAGTAGAGATTGTAATTACCATCGGAACGGAACAGCCAAAGAAAGTAAAGCAGGAGTCGACTATTTATGCAGAAACACTTGAAGCACTGGCAGAAACGTGGATGGACAAGGATCAAAGTAACCATGACAACGATGAGGATGAAGGATTCCTCTATGACAATTTAGATTAAGGAGAAAATTATATGATGAATTATGAGATTTTTAAGGAAGTAGTAGCGGAGAAATTTATGGATTATCTACCAGCACAGTATCAGGGTATGAAGGTTGATGTTCATCCAGTAGAAAAAGTAAATGTGACAATGGATGCAATTAATTTATTAGGGGAAGGGGCAGGAATATCTCCTACAATTTATATCAACGATATGTATGATCACTATAAATCCACGGAGGATTTACAGGAAGTATTGCAATCTGCGGCAGAGAGAATGGAACGTGCAATGATAGAAGCTCCTGAGATTATTCCTGCGCTTGATATGCAGGAGGCAAAAGACAATATTGTTTTTCAGCTCATCAATACAGAACAGAATAGAGATATGCTCCTAGATACACCAAATAGAAAGTTCCAGGATTTATCAGTGATCTACAGATGGGTAGTAAAATCTGACATGGATGGCATTCAGAGTACGGTGGTTCGCAATGCATTAGCAGAAAGACTAGGATTTACAGAAGAGCAGATGTTTAAGCTTGCGGTAGAGAATACCAGAAGAATGTTCCCTCCAACCGTAAAAAGTATGAACGATGTAATTAGAGATATGTTTATGAAGGATGGTATGCCAGCAGAAATTGCAGATATGATGATTGGGGAAATGCCACCGGAACAGACCATGTGGGTCATTAGCAATGACAGGGGTATCAATGGTGCAATTTCTATGCTTTATGAAGATCAGCTTCACAAACTTGCAGAGCAGCTGGATACAGATCTCTATATTATGCCTTCATCTGTGCACGAAGTAATTGCAGTGTCTTCATCAATGGGTGATCCCAATGAATTAGCACAGATGGTAGCTGAAATCAATATGGATCAGGTGTCTTTAGATGAGAGATTATCCAATCAGGTATATCACTATGATAAAGATTTAAGAAAACTATCTCTTGCTACAGACACTCCTAACAAGCGTTTGGATGGAATTGTGGCTGAACCAAAGTTGATTTATGACACAAAAGAACAGTCCCGATAGGAGGTAGCTATGAAACAGGAGATGACAATGAAAGAATTGGTGGCTCTTGTAAATAGCAGAGATGGTGAATTCAGAATTGACATAGAGTTTGGAAAGGAGCATGAAGAAGATGGAAAAGAGCAACAAGAAGCCAACGATTCCATTAACAAATCCTTTCGAGCTTGAAGTGGTGTCTATTCGCCTTGTAAAAGATGCTCCGATATGCTCGGGGCATCCAATTACAAAGCCAGAGGATGCGGTAGACCTGGTTGGAAAATATCTCTGTGAAATGGATCGTGAAGTCCTATGCGTCATTAATTTGAAAACAGATGGAACACCAATTAATTGTAACATTGTAAGTATTGGAGCAATTGATGAAACAGTGGCACATCCAAGAGAAATATTTAAGAGTAGCATACTTTGTAATGCCTCGAGAATTATGCTTGTCCATAACCATCGGAGTGCTAACCTTGAACCTTCAAAGGCAGATGTAAGGCTTACAGACAGGATGATAAAGGTCGGAGATTTAATGGGGATTCCGTTAATTGATCATGTTATTGTTGGTGGAGATAATAGTAAGTATTTTAGTCTTAGAGCTAGGGAAATGCTAAAAAGTCCGGATATTCCATTGCAGAGTAATTACAGACAACTAGAATTTGAATCACAGCTGGTTGCAGAAAAGGGAAAGAGTAGGTGAGAGGAGTGGAGCAGGATCATTTTACAGAAGAAGAGCTTGCCATAGCAAAAAGTGTAGATCTTGTATCAGTCGCACAAAGTCTGGGATATACACCGAAAAGAATAGGAAAGTATTACACGTTAAAAGAGATGGATTCCATCCGCATTTATGATAGAACTCATTGGTTTCGTTGGAGCAGACAATTTGATAAAGGAGAAAATGGTGGTTCACAACTCGATTTTTTACGAGTATTTGCTGGCATGGATGTAAAGACGGCAGTGTTTTGGCTGTTGGAGTTTTCAGGCTATAGGCGAATTTTAACTGCTAGATCTGAACCTGTATTGAAGTATCAGGTGAAAGAAAAAGAACCGGATAGAAAAAACTTTCAATTACCAGTGGCTTCACTTGATAATTCTTACCTGTATTCCTATCTGGGTCAAGAGAGGGGAATCAGTAAAGAAGTGATTGATTATTTTATAAGTCAAAAGCTTATTTACGAAAGCAGACACTATCATAATATTGTTTTTCTGGGAAATGACAAGGATGGAAATACAAGATTTGCAAGTATGAGGGGAGTCTTTGACAAAGAAGGAAAACCGTTCAAGTGCGATGTTGTGGGAAATGATAAGCGATTTGGATTTAATCTTAGTCACGAAAATAGTGAAAAGATAGTTGTATTTGAAGCAGCAATTGATTTAATGAGCTATGTGGACATTACGAAAGATTATGAAAGTAATCTGATTGCACTTGGTATGTTGGCGGATGCTCCGCTGGCAACCTTTTTAGAAGAACATCCACAGATTACGACGATTCGATTTTGTCTAGATAATGATGAGCCAGGGAAAAAAGCCACAGAGGAATTGTTGAAAAAGTATTATGAATTAGGTTTTGAAGTGGAAAACTTTTCTCCACCAGCAGGATTTAAGGATTTTAATGAGTGGTTGATAGCGGCAAGACTTCCGAATCTAGGTGTGGCTACAAAAAGTATAGCCAAAATCAAGTGATGGCTACAAAAAGTACAGCCAACAAGCAATATTGGCTACAGAAAGTGTAGCCACGTAGAAGAAGAAAGCCGTTCAACGGCTTGCTATAACCCAAAATGGCTACAAAAAGTATAGCCATTTTATCAAGTTGGCTACAAAAAGTACAGCCAACAAGCAATATTGGCTACAAAAAGTGTAGCCATATGAAATATAGAAGGGGTTTCAGGGGATTTTAGCCCCTGACAAGTTGCGATAGGACGGCGACGTCGCTATTGCGTAACTTGCCGTGCTCGGGTCTGTATCCGGGCACGTGAGCCAAGGTGAAAATGTACAAAACACAGATAAGGAGGTGCACCAAAAGCAATGGGAAAAGAAGTGAAACTTTTTACAGAACCAGATGAATTATTGAGTTGGTTAGCAGATAACGACATCTTGATGAACCTTTCAGAGGAAGATGGACAGATACTTCTTAACTATATGGAAGGTCATGATTTTGCAATTGGAATACAGGAAGATCATATGATAAGAAAAGACCTATCAGAAGAAGATGGAGAAGTAGTGGAGTACACAATTGATGAGGTGATTGATACAGTATGTGAATGGAATTACGAATTGATTCGTGATGCAGATGAAAAAAGACATAATCCAAAAGATTTTATAGATTTTGCCAATGAACAGAACCGTTATGAATCCTTAAAAAGAGATGAAATTCGCCTTGACCGTATGTTTGATAGAACAATCTATGCTAAGGAGATTGAAACGCTGGCAGTAAAATTAGCGAATGAATTTATAAGTAATCTGAACCACGCCAAGGATGTGGAGAAAAGTGTTGCAGCAGTATCTGAGGAAGTCCATCGTTATAGTACGGATAAAAGAGGAAGGTGACAGGATTGGCAGATCGTATTCATTGCGTAAGAAAAACGCTGCGATTGATGCCGGCGGAAGCAGAGTTGCTTTCCAATAAAGCATGTGCAGCAAATATGAAGGAAGCAGAGTATCTGAGATTACTTATCAGCCAGAAGCCAAATGATTATCCTGAAATTAGAAGATTGCTGAAAGATTTAATCAATGAGGTCAATCACATTGGAAACAATATCAACCAGATTGTTCGAAACAATAATTCAGCATTGTATACGAAAGCAGATAAAGAACGCCTGATAGCATATATGAAAAAATTGAATGTGGCAGTGAACGAGGCGGTGATTATGATTGGCAATCAGTAAGGTGATGCATATGAAGGATTCTGGTAGTGGATTTCACGGAAGGCATTTAAGACGAAGCATCAATTATATTTTGAATCCTGACAAAACGCAGGATGGTAGATTGATTGGTGGAGTTAACTGTCAGCCTGATATGGCATTTGAGCAGATGAAGGAAACCAAACGTAAATTTGGAAAGGTAGATCAAAGACAGGGCTATCATATCGTACTTTCGTTTAAGGAAGGAGAGATCACACCAGATACAGCCTATGAGATTACAGAAAAGTTCATAGAACAGTACCTTAGAAATCAGTATGAGGTTGTATTTTCTGTTCATGATAATACTGATCATATTCATTCGCATATTGTATTTAACAGCGTAAGTTGCATTGACGGTAGGAAGTATCACTATAAAAAAGGAGATTGGGAAAAAGAAATACAACCGATTACCAATGAGTTATGTGAAGAGTATGGATTATCTATTCTTGAGATAGGTGATGAGAAAAGTGATCCGGATCGGGGCTATCAGAATTGGAGCATCAATCGGGATGGCCCGTTTGTATGGTCAGATATGATAAAGCGTGATTTGGATGCCTGTATTTTGCAGAATAATACGTTTGATGATTTCTTGGTTATGCTTAAAGATAAAGGATATGAGTTAAAACAGGGAAAATACCTTGCTGTTCGACCACCCGGAATGAGTCGATTTAAAAGGTGTAAGTCGATAGGTGATGAATATTCAGAAGAACGTATTAGACAACGAATTTTGGAAGAGGATATGTCAGCTTATTTAAAGAAGCAGCAGACTGAAGTGAAACCGCAGCTTGTAAGATGCCATGTGAAGAGATATCGAAGAGCGAAAATGTCAGGAATGCAGAAAAGATATTATACTAAGTTATATCGGATTGGTATGCTCAAGAAGAAACCATATAGTCAGGTGTACCAATACAAAGATGATATTCGTAAAATGCACAAATTACAGCAACAATACTTGTTTTTGGCAAGGCACGATGTGAAATCCAGTGTAGAACTAGCAGCGACGATTATGAATCTGACGGATAAAAGAAAAGAAGTTTCCAATGAAAAGAGTAAGATTTATCGTATGCAGAAAAAGTTTGAGAAGTTATTTGAAATTGCTAACCAGATGACTGATTTAAAAGAGTGTGAAAACACATATCGAAATGGGGATTACTTCTTTGAAAAGGAGCATGAACAGTGGGTAAATCTAGAACAACAGCTTAAAGGCATGGGATACTCTTATGACGAAACAGTGGAGTTAAAGCAATATTATAAAAAGTTATTTTCGGAAATAAGTCAGAAGGAAAAAGCAGTTGTCAAGGAACTGAATCTTGGTAAGTCTATTTGGAAGGATACCGATAAAGAAGATTCTAAGATATTGGAGGATGTTATTGAAAAAGAAAAAATAAAAGAAACTTTGAAGCAGCCAGCTCGATAGGCTGTTATTTTTATGGAAAGAAGTAGGAGGAACGCATGGAACAATCAGAAAAGACAGCAATAAATATTCATATTACCGAGTTTATACAGGGGCTGAAAAACCTTGAGCGCTATCCTGATGAAGTATTAGCACTGGTTCAGGAAGATTTGGAGTATGGATTAAGTGAAGAACAGGTCAAACAATACTATAAGAAAAAATGGAGTATTGGGCAGATGAAAATCTATTCTAAGTGTCTCCGTAATGGCTATTCCGAGGAAGCAATTAAAGTCATTACTTCGGAATATCTATCAAGAAATCAGATGAGCATTGCCTTGGAATTTTATGAGAAAGGTGTCCCACTCGATAGTATCGAAGCAGTAGTTGGACAAAATGAGTTCCCAGCTGCAATGAAGAAAGCATATGAAACGGTACTTGCGCAAATGAAAGAAACAAGGAAGGTGGCAGAGGATGCACCTGATTTTGTTAAGAAATTAGTTGACCAGATATCAGCCATGATTACTCATATTGAATTTCAGGAGAAAAGATATGATGCACTGGCAGAACATCTTAAGATTTTTGAATCAACAAAAAAAGATGAAGATGTCAGAGATGATCTGGTAAAACAGAATGCTCATCAAGCAACGGTAATGAATGAACAGCAGAATCAGATTATGCAGGCAAATTCTGCAATCGCAAGATATCGCACTGAACTTGAGCAAAAAGAAAAGGAGATGAAAAAGATGCAGGATAAGATAGAGGTTTTAGAAGAGCAGATCCAGATTATGGATCAAGGAGATTCTGATAGTAAGGCTGAATCAAAAACGGCAAATACAGTACAGCCAGAAATGGTTCTGGTGCCAGAGCCTAGCATAGAGAAGAAACAGTCAACAATCATTCCGCAAAACATTTCTGGATATGGGGTTCCGATTTACTACACGGTACCGATGGTGGATTCGTATGGAAGAGTGGTTCAGACACTTCCAATTGAACGCACGGAGAAAAAGACTAGTGGTATAACAAATTTATTTTCAAAATTGGGAATAAAGAAAAAATCCAGACAGGATATTGTAAAGTTAGTGGCAAGTGGTGATTTAGTGCCTGATCAGCTAGTGCAATTAAAGAGTGCAATTGAGCGTGGGTTAACAGAGAGTCAGCTGGTGGAACTGATCAATAACAATGTCTCTGCAGAGAAGATGAAAGAAATTATTGAGATTGCAGTTCTTGAAAATGCAATGTATGAGAAGGAGTAGGAAGCATGATAACGATAGAAGAAACAATCGAAGCAATTCATAACAGCCATGGTGGTTTAACAGATGAAGAGATACAACTGATTGTCCAATTTGCATTCAAGACAGGTGATGTTGAATTGACTTCGAAGATGATTGAGGAATTTACAGCAGAGGGGAAAGACAGCAATGCCTTGATTCAGAAATATGAAGCTGCTTTGGATGTAAAGCCAAAATGGGTTGATCAAATTGAGAATCTCTTAGTGGCAATAGAGATGTATCGTCTGGAAGAAGAAAAAGCAGTGAATCGATTGGCTGATATATTAGGCGCATATGGTATTCATGTGTCGGCAGAGGAAATCAGGAAGTCGGATACAGAGCAGATCAAACAGAAAGTGAAGATTTTATAAGGAAGGAGGTAAGCTGGAGTTGTTTTGAAAATTCCAGTAACAAATATGGCAGAAGAAATACAAGAAGCAGTCCAAATTATACGCGTCGCATATGATGGGATTGAAATAGCAATGAAGGTTGGAAATGGTGGCTTAGGAGCAATGCAAAAAGCCATAGACTTTTTAAAGGGAATGCTTGATTATGAAAAATCTCTTGGAAAAACATCTATGAAAAAGCTGCTTATGAAAGGTGGCGATTTACAAGTCTTGCAGTTTAAAACGTCTGATATGAAGAAAGTTGAGAAGCTGGCAAAGAAATACGGTATTCTCTATTCTGTACTTCCAGATGTTAAAAAGGCAGATGGTTTATCGGAGGTTATCTTTCATACAGAAGCAGTACCAAGAGCAAATATGATGATTCAGAAGTTAGGGTTTGGAAATATTGCGTCCTTTGATGATTATCTAAAGAATGGAGATGAGAAATCATTAGGAAAGCTATTGGACTTTCTCAAGCACCAAAAGAAGGAAACCGATAAGAGTATGTCTTCTGATGGTGCAAGAGCAGGTGTTGTTATGGAGGGATTGATTGAAAAAGTAGGTCTTTTTGCAATGGAAAAGCAAAGTATCAGTGTGGAAGCGGTGAAAGAAAATTTCAGTATTGGAAATGAACAGGCGAATAGTGTGATTAAGCAGCTTGAAACCATTGGATTACTCGATAAAAGAGACGCAAATGGAGATCATAAGGTCATGATGGACAAAGATGCATTCTTAAATCGTGTCAGGGGATATCAGGATTTGGCAGAACGAATGAGGGCAGTATCTGCATCTAAGAATCTAAAACTTTCTGATGTAACAATTAGTAAAACTCTTATTACAGCAGAAAACGACCATGCAGTGAAAACGAGAGTGCCAGGAACCTGGGGTAAGGATGCAAAGTATGTATGGTTTGATAAATCGAAAGCAATGGATATTCATGGAGGAAAGACTATGCTTACCTTTATTGATAAGGAAAAGGATTACAAGATTTATGATGAAGAGAATCGAATTGTATCAACCATGAAGGGCGAAGAATTATATGCTGGTCATTATGATAAGGTGGAATCAGCTGTTCGAGAACATTATGAAAGAAATCAGATCAAAGAAGTTGCAAAAACGCAGACTACAACTAAGACCACCGGTACGAGAAAGAGGTAGATACCATGCAGACAAGTAAGAAAAAAACATCGGTTGTTTTTATTCTTGTTGGTGCAATCCTTGCGGGTTATTTTGGTTATTTGATTGGTGGGGCATGGGAAAAGGGAATGGCATTAAATGATTTTATCAATCGTTTGAATGAAGTCTGTTCCGCTCCCTTAGCAAATTATATAAATGAGAATACAGTGAAAGCAGTAGCCATTGCCATAGGTATCTATGGGATGGCTATTTTAATGTATTATACCAGTCAGAGAAATCTGATGCCCGGGAAGGAATTTGGTACTGCAAGATTTGAAAATCCGAAAAGAGCAAACAAGATATTAGCTGATAAGGATGAGAACTTTAATCGAGTCTTAAGTCAAAATGTAAAAATGTCTTTAGATTTTCGCAGATTGAAATTGAATGGAAATATTCTGATTTGTGGTGGTTCTGGTGCGGGTAAGACGTTTTATGAAGTAAAGCCAAATCTCATGCAAATGCCACATAATTGTTCTTTTATTTGCACCGATCCAAAGGGAGAAATTTTAAGAAGCTGTGGGCAGATGCTAAAGGACAACGGATACAATGTAAAGGTGATTAATCTATTGGAGATGGACAAGTCAGATTGTTATAATCCATTTTCTTATATTCGAGAAGAAACGGATGTAGTAAAACTGATAACAAATCTAATTTCCAACACAACACCAAAAGGGTCAACACCATCAGATCCGTTTTGGGAGAAAGCAGAAGGATTATTTCTACAGTCTATCTTTTATTATGTGTGGCTGGTAGAACCAGCTTCAAGAAGAAATTTTGAGACAGTATTAAAACTGATTGGCGAGGCAGAGGTTGCAGAACAGGGCAAGATGTCCATGCTAGATAAGCGTATGAAAAAACTAGAGGAGTTATCACCTTTAGGCGCTAATCATCCAGCCGTAAAGCAGTACAACAAATGTATGCGAGGTGCAGGGGACACTGTTCGTTCCATTATAATCAGCGCCAATTCAAGATTGGCATACTTAGAGAATCAGCAAGTGCTGCGATTATTATCGAAAGACGAGTTGAATCTGGCTGATATAGGAATTGGAGTAAATGGAGATGGTGAAACAAAGACAGCACTTTTCTGTGTGATACCAGATTCTGATAAATCCTATAATTTTATCATAGGACTTCTATATACACAGATATTTCAGGAACTATATTATCAGGCGGATTTTAATTGTGGAGGTGCACTTCCAATTCATGTAACTTTTATGTTGGATGAATTTGCTAACGTTGCTTTACCGGATGACTATTGTAGCTTGCTTAGTACCATGAGGTCTCGGTCTATCAGCAGTATCATAATCATCCAAAACTTTGCACAGCTGAAGGCTTTGTTCAAGGATACTTGGGAAACAATTCCGGGGAATTGTGACACCTTTATCTATTTAGGAGGCAACGAACAAAGCACCCATAAGTACGTTTCAGAACTCCTTGGAAAGGGTACGATTGACAAGAAATCCAGTGGAGAAACCAGGGGGAGACAGGGGAGTAGCAGTAGAAATTATGATGTATTAGGTAGAGAATTATTTACACCAGATGAAGTACGAAAATTAGACAACAAAAAGTGCATCATATTTATTCGTGGTTTTGATCCGATTATTGATGGTAAGTTTGTTCCATTCAGTCATCCGATGTTTCAGCAGACGGCAGATGGAAAGGGGAAAGCTTATATTCATAAAGTCAGAGAAAAGAGTGAATTAGTTGGAAAACCCTATGAAATCTTGACAGTAAAAGCTCTGGAGCATTTTGAAAAACGAAAAGCTAATGGAGATAACGTATATATTGATACCTTGACTTATCATGAATTTATGCTTCTTGGTGATGTGGAGATGAGCAAACGATTTACTAAACTTGATGAGAAGGAGCAAAAGGACAAGTTAAATCAGGAACTTGAAGCAGAGCTTGAGTATGCAGAGGAAATGAATCAAAAAGTAAATGAAATGCGTCAAGTAAATAGACCAAAGCTGAAAGAAGACACAATTATGAATCGAATGATTCATTGGCCTTATACCAAGGAGCAGAAAGAGGAAGCACGTAAGGCAATAGCAGCAAAAGTCCCTCAAAGTAAGATATTAGAATATTTCTATCCAGAAACAAGTGTTGAGCACATGATTAAAGTCAGGGAGTCATTCATGGCATAAAAGGAAAATAAGCGGATAAGATGATGGCAATATATACCAGGTGAAGCCTGATGTAAAACTAAAACGGAGGAAACTCCGATCATATAGATAACCTAAGTGGAATGGGTGGTAATTATTGCAAGCTAATAATTACTGCCCATTTATTCGTTGTAAAGGAGAAATCAAATGAAAGAAAGATTAATAATTCAGAAAAATAACAATCAGATGGAGGAAAAAGGAATGAAAGGATTATTCAAAAACGTGAAAAGAAAAATAGTACCAGCAATGTCTGGTGCAGTAATGGCAGTCAGCCTTATGAGTACACAGTGCTTTGCTGCATCAGGAACGTCGGCAGTTACGCAGCCACTTGATAACTTGAAGACGCTGGTGATTGCAGTTATTGGTGCAGTGGGTGTAATCATCTTGGCAAAGAATGTTATGGAATTTGCACAGGCTTATCAGCAGCAGGATTCTTCAACTATGAACTCTGCATTAAAAGGTATTGTAGCAGGAGTCATGATGGCAGGTATTTCAACTGTATTAACTTTCTTAGGATTCTAAGAAATAGCAGCACTGGAGGTGATAACATCCCTCAAACAGAAGAAAGAGGTGAGAAACAAGTATGGATATTTTTAAACTTGGAGACAAGATTCTTTCCCTGCTGGAAATGGTATTCGGATTCTGGAACAACCAGATATCTTTAGTATTTGCAATGCTCGGACAATCACCCGTTAATTTTAAAGGTGGCGGTCCATGGGCAGTGATTGAGGGAATTGAGCCAATCTTTGTAGCGGTTGGCTCATCCCTGGTGGTATTGTTCTTTGTCATTGGGTTTTGCTCGGAAAGCGTTGATATCAGGGAGGAGATGCGATTTGAAGTGATTCTTCGGATGCTCATCCGAGTAGCACTTGCTGAATGGTTTGTGGCGAATAATGTGACAATCATGAAAGCATTTTTCACATCCATTGGAAACTTGGTAAATCTATTATCAGCAGGGACAAATACGACTATGACGATTGATAGCACACAGGCAGACATAATTAAGAATCTCGGATTTGGAGAAAGCCTTATTATGCTAATTCTTGCGGCATTGCTATCCATTATTATCATTATTTGTGGATTTTTTATGATATACACAGTGTATTTCAGATTTTTAAGATTATTGATCATTGTGCCAATGGGAGCAATTGCATTTTCAACTATGGGAGGAAACCGAACAATCAACCAAACTGTAGTGTCGTATTGCAAATATTTTTTATCTGTCACTTTTGAGGCGGTTACGATGGCACTTGCAATTATTGTATGTAATGCATTTGTGAATGCTGGGCTTCCATCATTTACAGGAAATTATACAGATTGGGCACAGACACTGATCTATCTGTGTGAAATGACATTCACTATAGCACTGACGGTAGGAAGTGTAAAAGGAGCACAATCATTAACTAGTAAGGCATTTGGATTGTAGGAAGGAATGGAACATGGAAAAGACATTAGAATATGAAACCCAGTGGGGAAGCAAAGAAGAGGTATTCTTTGATATTAATAGCTATCAGAACAATGGTTGTATCTATATTGGATTGGTTATAAATGAAGAAGGATACCCAGAACCATTTGGAGATATCACTGTTAATCTAAGTGGAAAAGTACCGGATTATTGTGGATATATTGATCTCAATAATATGCCGGAACTGGAGAAGTTTATTGAGAAAAATGGACTTGGAGAGTTTACCGGATTGACACAAAGAAGTGGATTCTGTGAATATCCATTATATCTGTTCAATCCAGAAAAACTAAGGGAAATTTGTCCTGATGGTATGGCAGCATATGAAAAATCTATTGGTAAAGAAAAGCTACCCGAAAAAGAAAAATGCAGATAGGAGGTATTCGACAGTGGTAATTGAAATCAACAAAGACATTGATCGCTATCAAGAATCAGTAGCACTAGGATTATCAGCAAAACAGCTGGTATTTTCAATTGCAAGTGTGATTGTAGGTGGTGGTCTGGTTCTACTTTTGTATCGCCATATTGGTCTAACGGGGGCAGCATATGTTGCAATTCCTTGCGTAGCACCAATCGCTCTAGGTGGTTTTTATTCATACAATGGAATGGACTTCTACGAATATATGAGAAGGAAATTCTATTTTATGTTTGGAAACAAGGCATTGACCTATGTTTCTACAGAAGGAGAGCAAGCGATAAAGGAATTTGAAACAGAGTTTGCATTTGCAGAGAAAGCAAAGGGAATAAAGTTTATGCGCAAAAAGAAAGATAAGTCCAAAGAGGAAGTATTAGCAGAAAATAAAGGAAGCAGGGAGGATTTTGAAGAGATGAAAAAGAAAACAAAGAAAATCGTAATTACTTGTATTGGAGTAATCGTAGCAGCGATTGCAGGCATAGCAGCATATAAATATATGCATTAGACACTTTGAAATAGATTGGACTGACCTCTTAGGTCTGGACAATTCGGGCATCAGCCGGGATTGTTCCCGACTGGTGTGCTATTAAGCGAAAGAGAGGTAAAGAAATGGTATTATTTACAGATGAATTTAAGGAACTGAAAAAAGCAAGTGAACCGCTTTATAAGTCTCCGAAATCAATTCAGGAAACCATTGAAATTATGGCAGTAGCAGAGAATGGGATTTTTGAGGTGGCAAAGAATCGCTATTCAAAATGTTACCGCTTTCAGGATATTAACTACACCACCACAAATGAGGATGAGCAGATTGATATTTTTGAACGATACTGTAAATTCTTGAATTCTTTGGACTGTAATTTCAAGATTACAATTAATAATAAGAATAAAAACATGGAAGATCTAAAGCAGTACGTTTTATTGAAGTATATGGATGATGGTTATGATAACTTTCGTAAAATATATAACGACATCATAGAAGCAAAGATTCTAGAAGGCAGACAAGGGATTGAGCAGGAGAGATATTTAACACTCACAATTGAACGAAAGAATTTTGAGGAAGCCAAAGCACAGTTTGCTACATTAGAAGCAACGCTTCGAAAGGCATTCAATGAGTTGGGAGCAGATATCGTATCACTGAATGGAAATGAGAGATTAAAAATTCTTCATGACTTTTATCACCTTGGAAATGAAAACAGCTGGGATTTTGATATCAAAGAAGCGAAGAAAACAGGAAGTGATTTCAAAAATGATTTGAGTAATGGTATGATGAAGTTCTTTCCAGATAGCTTCGAGGATGAGAATAAGTTTTGTAAGGCATTGTTCATTAAGAAGTATCCGAGCAGCTTGTCAGACCGATTTCTAAATGAGATCACATCACTTCCAGTGCACTCCATTGTAAGCATTGATGTAGTGCCGGTTCCAAAAGATTTGACCACTAAGGTATTGCAAAAGAAATATCTGGGTATTGAATCAGATATTATCAAACAGCAGAGGGTTCGTAACAAGAACAATGACTTTTCGTCCGATATCTCCTATGCTAAGAGAACGGAGAAGAAGGAAATTGAAACTATCATGGATGATGTGCGTGAGAATGACCAATGCCTGTATTATGTGGCAGTGACAATCATTTTGATGGCAGATTCTAAAAGGGAATTAGAGAGTATCAGTGAAACAGTCGAAACCATTGGAAAAAGAAACAGTTGCACCATTGATGTGCATTATCTAAAACAGAGAGAGGCATTAAATACAGCATTACCGATAGGAGTAAGGCAGGTGGAAACGATGAGAACCATGCTTACCCAGAGTCTTGCAGTATTGATGCCTTTTAATGTGCAAGAACTTAACGATATTGGTGGTAATTATTATGGTATCAATCAGGTATCAAAAAATATCAACATTGGAAATCGTAAGAGACTTATCAATGGGAATGGATTTGTATTTGGTGTTCCTGGTTCAGGAAAATCTTTCTTCTGTAAGATGGAAATGGGAAATGTATTCTTGTCTGGAGACGATGAAATCATAGTTATTGATCCAATGAACGAATATTTTGATATTGCAGAAACCTACGGTGGAACAGTCGTAAATATGTCAACCTATACCGATAATTATGTGAATCCGATGGCAATGGATGTATGGAATTTAGATCAGAATGATTCCAAAGGCTGGGTAAGAGAAAAGGGTGAATTTATGCTGGGACTCTGTGAACAGTGCATCGGCGATTCCCTAAATTCCAGACAGAAATCCATCATTGATAGATGTGTAAGAAAGCTCTATATAGATATTGCCAGAAGCAGAGAAAAGTATATTCCTGTTATGTCAGATTTCTATGAGTTATTGAATCAGCAGCCAGAGGTGGAAGCAAAAGACATCGCATTATCACTGGAGCTGTTCGTTAATGGATCACTTAACATCTTCAATCATCAATCAAATGTGGATGTTGACAATCGCTTTACAGTCTATGGAATTAGAGACTTAGGTGCAGAATTATCGCCCATTACCATGCTTGTCATGATGGAGAGTATACAACAGAGAATCGTGGAGAATGGAAAGAGGGGAAAAGCAACATGGCTCTATATTGACGAATTTCACGTCTTACTTAATTCCGAGTATTCTGCAAAGTATTTACAGCAGTTATGGAAGAAAGTAAGAAAACAGGGTGGATTATGTACTGGTATCACTCAGAACGTCGTTGATCTGTTACAGAATTACACAGCAACTACAATGCTTGCAAACTCTGAATTTGTAGTGCTATTAAAGCAGGCAAATACAGATAGCTCGAAAATGGCAGAGGTGATCGGTGTGTCAGAAGCACAACTGCGATTTGTAACTAACAGTCCATCAGGTATGGGACTGATAAAGTGTGGTAGCGCAGTAATTCCATTTGACAATCAGATTAGTAAGGATACAGGTTTGTATAAGCTTTATAATACCAATATCCATGAGATAATCGAGAATTCTCGATTATTTCATTTATCCAAACCTTAATAAAATCCAAACTTAGAGTTACAGTGGTTGAAATAATATGATAGACCATTTCAAAGGTTTAGATTTTATTTACCATGGTATGATTTAACCAAAGAGAAAAAGGAGGTTATCATACCATGGATTTAACAAATTTACGACAAAGCCATGAGGAACTTATCAATCACATGAAAAACTCTGGATATTCCATGAGCTGTATCTATATGTACAGGCATCAAATACGTGAAATTCTAGAGTTAGACATGGAATCATGGACTTCTTACAAGGATATTTATCAATATTTTGAGAGCGTTTCCACAAATCAAAAAGATTTCAAATGGAGACGTTCTGTTATTGGTGGAATTGAGCATTTTGATCTTTTTCATTTATTTCCAGATAGACGCAGAATCTGTTCATTTATTGAACCAAGGGGAGCTTACTATTCCCTCAATCCTGATTTTCGTCGATTAATTGATCATTACAAAGCCTATGCAGAAAAAACGGGAAAAACATCCGAAACAACCATTGATAATGAAAGTCACAGTGGTGCCACATTCTTTTGTCACCTACAGCAAAAGGGCTACTCGAATTTAGAATCAGTGGAAGAAAATGATGTTTTATCTTATTTTCTTGATGAATCCGGCCATCTGATCCGTTCTGCAGGATGCTGCAAAAATGTCAGGGCTGTGCTTAAAGCTGGAGTAGAACTTAATCCATCCGCTTGTAAGAGAGTTTTATTGCTTCTACCACACTTAACTGAGCATCGGAAGAATATCCAAGTGCTTACTGATGACGAAATTGAAAAAATAAATCTATTGCTAAGCACAGAGATATTGTCATTGCGAGACAAAGCTATTATGAGACTTTTATTGCATACTGGCATAAGAGGTGTAGATATCATCAGTCTAAAGTTGCAATCCGTTAATTGGAATGAAGACGTTATCAGGCTTGTACAATCAAAAACCAGAACTGAACTAGAGCTACCCTTACGACCAAACGTAGGAAATGCTATATATGACTATATCATTGAAGAAAGGCCTACTTGTAGCTATGATACAGTTTTTATATCAGAAGCAGTTCCACATGAACCATTGAAAGTACAGACAATTCGCTGGCTTGTTCGTAAGGTATTCAAGCTTGCAAATATCCGTATGGGTAAAGGCGAACGAATAGGTACACATTTATTCCGTCATAATCTGACTATCAAGTTATTGGAAAAAGATACTGCATTACCAGTTATATCAAATATCCTGGGACATACTTCTCCGAAATCAGTAGATCCTTATCTCCATACAGATTTTCCACATTTAAAAGAATGTGCTTTGAGTATTGAAAACTTTCCTATTCGAAGGGAGGTGTTTGATATTGACTGAATTTATATCAAAGATATCTCCATTAATGTCTCAGTTTGTAAAATACAGGAAGGCGTCCCAAAGATGGAGTAATACTTCTCATTTTAAAATACGTGAATTTGATCGCCATTGTAAGGAATGCAATCCAGAAGCAGATCAACTAACACAAGAAATGGTTGATAGTTTCTTTGCCAAAAGAACTACTGAAACAATAAATTCTTGTAGACAACGATGTTCCATTGTTTCTGAATTTATTAAGTATCTTCAAAAAAGAGACCTAACAGAAGTAATTATTCCCGAAAGACCTCGTAAACAGAGAAAGACGTATATACCGCATGCATTTACTCAGGAGGAATTAGCTAATTTCTTTGCAGCATGTGATAGTCTTAAATACAAACCTGGTCGAATGGATATGAAGATTCGTAGCATAACGGCACCCGTTATCTTTAGACTTATTTACAGCACAGGAGTGAGAACTAACGAAGCACTATCATTAAGGTGTGGCAACATCAATCTTTCTGAAGGGATCATCAGTATAGTAGATACCAAAGGTTACAATGAGCACTATGTCGTATTGCATGATTCTATGTTGGAACTTATGCAACAGTTTAATAAGAAAATGGAGTGTCTTCTCCCAGGCAGAGAATACTTTTTCGTATCAAGGGATAATACCCGTTTTAGTAGTCACTGGTTAACTGATAATTTTCGTAACATATGGGATTGTATAAACAGTTCCCATGCCACTGCCTATGACCTGCGCCATAATTATGCCATACAAAATATCAACAGGTGGACGGATGAAGGTTTTAACTTTTATGACAAAATCGCATACTTGAGTAAGAGTATGGGACATGTTACTTTGGAAAGTACAAAATACTATTACTCGATTGTTCCTAATCTAAGCAGCATTATGGAGAAACAAACAAATGAATCATTTGATTGGATTGTTCCGGAGGTAAATGCAGATGAAGAAATCTACTAATAAAGGAGTATGCCTAGCTCGCCATATATCATTTTTCGTGAATGATTATGTCTCATCCTTGTTGACTGAAAGTGAGCATACCATTAGAGCCTATAAATATACACTTACCCTTTATATCATGTACTTAGATGAGAAAAAGGGAATCACCATTAATAGTCTGAACGCAAGCTGTTTTAATAGAACCACTATAGAAGAATGGATTCTTTGGTTAAGAAATGATCGTAACTGTTGCGCAGCAACCTGCAATAATCGTCTGGCGTGTTTACGGGTATTTCTAAAATATCTTGGAAGTAAAGAAATCGACTGTCTTTACCTTTATCATGATGCAACATTGATTCCAAGATTGAAAGAACCAAAAACCAAGGTGAAAGGCATGAGTAAAAATGCTGTTAAAGCATTGATGTCTGTACCTGATGTTACCAATACAACAGGTAGACGAGACCTTGCTCTTATCGTTTTGCTGTATGCGACTGCGTGTAGAATAGATGAAGTTCTATCGTTAAAAAATAAGCAGTTACACCTAAATGTGGAAAAGCCATATATTACTATCATCGGAAAAGGAACTAAGATTAGGACGATAGGACTTTTACCTAAAGCTGTCTCACATCTTAAAAAATATATAGCAGAATTTCATGGCAACAATCTAGCCCAAGAAGCGTATGTGTTCTATTCCAGAAATACTGGTGTTTATGGAAAACTTACACAACCTGCTGTAGGTAAAATGCTTAAGAAGCATGCCATATGTGCACATGAGATATGTGATGAAGTTCCCATCAGTCTTCATGCACATCAAATACGACATGCTAAAGCATCACATTGGCTTGAAGATGGTATGAACATAGTTCAAATCTCGCTCTTGTTAGGGCATGAACATCTTCAAACTACAATGGTTTACCTAGATATCACAAATGATGTGAAAGCAACTGCATTAGCAACACTCGAAGATGAAACTAGTCAAAAAGTTACACCTAAGTGGAAAAATGCAGACGGATCGCTTCTCAATCTGTGTGGTTTAAGTTAATCATCAGCATTTAAAATCCAAACCTTTAATTGTCATCCATTGAATTTCCACCAATTCTAATAAAGGTTTGGATTTTATTTTGGTTTGGATAAATGAGAAGATTGCGGAACAGAGGGCTAAGGAAGCAATGGGAAATTTTATCGCTGAATAGGTCATGGAATGGTATAATGTCATTAGGTGTCGGAAGGCACCTTGTGACAAATCAATTTAATAATTACAATAGCGTTAAGTTGAAAAGTAATGACAAATTTTTATAGGTCGGTGAGTAGACATGATACTTCGTACAGAATCATATAGGGATTTAGAAGAAGATATTGCAAGTATCTTTAATTGCAAAGAAACAAATATTTTTGATATAATTTCAGATTTTCATAAGCAATGTATAGATGGTTTCAATAGTGACTGGGATAAGTTCAACGATTTGATTGAACAGTTTGTTGAAAGCAAGGCAAACCTTAGTTTGGTTGATGAAGTGTATATATATCATCTTGCTCGACATTTAAGAAAACCAGTAGAATTGCTGCCATTAAAAGAATTACTCCTATCAAAAAATATGTTTTCAGATTTTCTTGCTAAAAATAAAGTAGAGTTTAAAAATTGTGAAGGGCATTTGGCGTTTTACTATAAAGACAAATTGATTACACCATCGTTACTTTTAGAAAAAAAGCATCAAGGATTATTAGCAAGGAGAATTGGATATTTAGGTGAAGAAGATTTTTGTATAAATGGATTTACGTTTTGGCCAGACATTGAAGAAACATCAGATGGATATTATCGAGACTTACAATTTGGTCCAGAGTTTTTAGGATGCATTGAAAGGTATCTTGGCATAGATTTATGTGGGAAATTCAGAGAAAACTCTAAGTATTACGGAGTAGTGTTTAGAGTTCCGATCAAAGATGTGATTTTTGATGGAGTTGATAATGTTAAAACGCAACGAGAAAAAGTGATTTATCTCATTAGTTATTCATTACGGACATTACATGGCTGCTATTTTCAGCAACCATTTAGTAGTAATAATCCGATACTACGTGTGCGAGATGACTATAGAGCAAAAGTGGATCATTGTATTTTAATTACAGAATGAGTGAGGTGAAAGATAAGAAATGAAAAAATTAATTGATATTCCTGAAGGAACAGATGTAGTGGAGCTCAGAAAAAAAATAAATAAAATACTTTCAGAGTCACGAAATTTAGCAAAACCAGGAAAGTGTATTTTGTGTGGAAAGGAACAAACAAGTTTTTGCAATTCACATTCAGTACCACAATTGGTGCTAAGAAATATAGCAGATAATGGAAAGGTACTTCATGCATCAGCATTATTGGGAATAGATGTTGTCGACATTGAAAAAGGAGTAAAGAATTCTGGTACATTCTTCTATATCTGTAATAGTTGTGATGGATTATTTTTTAAAGATTACGAAGATGAACAAAATTTAAAATTAAAGATATCAGATAAAATGCTTGCCGAAATAGCTGTAAAAGATTTTCTATTATTGTTAAGCAAGAGAACTCAGGAAGAAGAGCTACATAAGTTATTACAGCGACAATTTAATGCGTATTCTAATCCAGAAGATTTAGCTGGAATTACAGGTTTAGATGTGAGAGATTTTAATGAAGAACTGCAGTTTCATAAGGAAATTGCTGATAATAATTTAAACGGAGGATATCAAATTTTATTTAGCAAATTATTACCGTATAAAGTACCAATTGCACTTCAAAGCGCAATAGCATTACCAGAGGATTTAGAGGGAAATGAGATTAATAATATTTTTGATATGTCCGAATCTGTTCGCATGCAATTTATGCATTTGGCGATTTTTCCTCTTCAGGAAGAAAGCGTTATTTTAGCATATTATCATAAACGTGACAAATTATATAGAAAGCTTCGTCATCAAATAAACGGTACTTCTGAGCAAAGGACGCTTCAATTTTTAAACTATATTATATTTACTTACACCGAAAATTATTTTATATCAAAGACAATAAAAGAAATAGTAGAATCAGATGAAAAATTGTCATTACTTGGACAAGAAAATAATGGCAATCCCAATTTGGGATTTCTTGGGCCGGATAATTATTTTGGGCTTTCTTATCAACCTGTGAAAATGGATGAGATTCCTAATTTTCTGTCGTCACAGTGGGCACTTACACCTGAAAAGATGATATAAGATGATAATACGAAGCTATAAAAATGATATGATTATAAGTTATAATTACGATATAATATTACGAAATGGGTAGGTGAGTATATTGAAAACAATTTATAAAAGTAAAGAGGGCAAAAATGAAATACTAGCATTATATGACAAACAGTTAAAACGGCTTCCAATTCCGTTTAAGGAGTTGTTTGTAAATACATCATTTGGAAACACACACATTATTGAAACAGGCAATTTTGATGGTGTACCGTTGCTTGTTTTTCATGGTGGAAACGCAACTACGGCGTATAATTTACTTGCATGTAATTTCTTGTTAAAAGATTTTCATATTTATGCAGTAGATACAATAGGACATCCTGGGAAAAGTGCTGAAGTTTCGCTTTTACCTAATAATAATGATTATGGAAAGTGGGCAAGTGAGGTTATCACTTCTCTTAATTTTACTAAAATTGCATGTTTTGCTGGGTCATTCGGTGCAGGTATTTTAGCAAAGACAATGTGCGTTGCCCCTGAAAAAATCGAAAAGGCTGTATTGTATGTTCCGTCAGGAATTAATAATGCCCCTGCAATTAATAGTATTAGAATGATGTATCCAATGATTATGTATTGGATCACTCAAAAACAAAAATGGCTTGAAAAATGTATAATGCCAATGGCTATAACGAAAGAAAATATTGACATGGATATTTTTGAAACAGCAAAATGCAGTATTGATCATGCCAAAATTAAAGCAGGGATGCCAAGTAATGTGAAAGGTTCAGACTTGATAAAATGTGAAGCTCCTACCTTGGTTTTAGCAGGAGAAAATGATTGCCTATTCCCAGCTAAAAGAGTAATACCTCGTGCAAATAAATATATTCAGCATTGCACTACATATTTGTTAAAAACGCGTGGTCACATAAATGTGCTAACAAAAAAAGAAAAGCAAATGATTGTTGATTTTCTCTTATAGGCTAGTAGCAATGTGCAATGCGAAATAATGAAGTTCATCATGTGATTGAAGGGAGATTGCTAATGTTTACACCAAAATTAGAGACAGAAAGACTGATGCTTAGACAAATAAAGACTGAGGATGTTGATGCAATATTTAACTGTTGGATGCAGGACGAAGATGTTTCTAGATATATGTACTGGAAAGCAAGTAAAGATATAAAAGAAACGCAAGAATTTATTCGTTATGAGTTGTGGAACATTGAAAATGATAAATGGTATCGTTGGATTATTGTGCTGAAACAGACAGATGAAATAATTGGTACCTGCCTAATTTACTACAATGATGAAGAAAATAACTGGGATATATCCTATAATCTTGGTAAAATGTATTGGGGAAAAGGATACATTACAGAGGCAATGCATCAGGTAATGGAATATGCAATTAACGAACTTACAATAAAAGAATGTATTGCTATTCACGCGATAGAAAATCCAGAATCTGGACGTGTTATTCAAAAACTGGGATTCGGTTATGAAAAAATGGTACCTTATGAATGTAATGGAGGAGAAATAAAGACAACGGGGAAATACTACAAGTTTGTATCGAAATAAACTAACAGGAGGTGACGTTATGTGCGGAATGAAATCCGATTACTAAAATAAAAAATCGGAGGTAGATAATGAATTACAAAATAAGACAACCAAAAGAAGATGAGTATGTATTACTTAATGATTTTATATATGAGGCAATTTATATTCCAGAAGGAAAAGAGGCACCACCAAAAAGCATAATTAATCAACCTGATATACAGGTGTATATTTCTGACTTCGGAAAGCAAAAGGATGATTATTGTTTTATTGCTGAAGTTGATGAAAAAATTGTGGGAGCTGTGTGGGTTCGAATTATGAATGATTACGGTCATATTGATAATGAAACCCCATCATTTGCAATATCTTTATATAAAGAATACCGTGGATGTGGAATAGGGACAGCTTTGATGAAGCAAATGTTGTCATCATTAAAGCAAATGGGATATAAGAAAGCATCATTAGCAGTCCAGAAAGAAAATTATGCCTTAAAAATGTACTTAAAAGTCGGATTTAAAATCTTCGATGAAAATGAAGAGGAATTTATAATGATTAATTATCTGTAATATTGTAAGTTACAATGAGAATTTAAAAGTAAAGCAAACAATATTAAGATAAAAATAAACCAGGGAGGAGCATAGAATTGATTATACCGCGTAAGTTAAAAAAAGGAGATAGAGTAGCGATTGTCAGTCTTTCAAGTGGAATGTTGGGAGAAGATTTCTGCAGTCATAATATAGAGATTGGTGTAAATAGATTAAAAGAGTACTGCTTAGAACCGATTTTTATGCCAAATTCTTTAAAAGGAATTGAATTTTTAAAAGCAAACCCAAAAGCAAGAGCCGAAGATTTAAAAAAGGCTTTTTTAGATGACTCTATAGCTGGAATTATATGTGCAATAGGAGGAGATGATACTTATAGACTTCTTCCATATCTGATGGATGATATAGATTTCATATCATCAGTAAAAAAGACTCCAAAGCTATTTACAGGTTTTTCGGATACAACAATCAATCACCTAATGTTTTATCAGTTAGGGCTTACTACTTATTATGGACCTAATTTTATTTGTGATTTGGGAGAAATAGATAATCAAATGTTACCTTATAGTAAAAAAGCATTTGAAGGTTATTTAGAAGGACATGAGCAAAAAGAGATTACATCGAGTAAAATCTGGTACGAAGAAAGAACTGATTTTTCAAAGGCCGCTGTTGGAACATCAAGAGTTGCGCATGATGAATCAAGAGGTTATGAACTGCTACAAGGAAAAGAAATTTTTTCAGGAAGATTATTAGGTGGGTGTTTGGAAAGCCTTTATGATATTTTGGCTGGCAGTAGATATGAAGATGAAGTGAAGATTTGTGAAAAATATCACCTATTTCCAGAACAAAGTGAATGGAAAGACAAAATCTTATTTATAGAAACTTGTGAGGAGAAACCATCGCCTGATCTTTTTGCAAAAGAGTTACGTGCAATAAAAGAAAAAGGTGTATTTGAAGTTGTTAGTGGTATTATTGTAGGAAAACCACAGGATGAATCATTCTATGAGGAATATAAAGTTGCTTTAAAAGAAGTTATTGCAAATGAAAAAATACCCATACTTTATAATGTGAATTTCGGACATGCAACACCAAGATGCACACTACCTATTGGTGCTGAAATAAAGGTTGATATGACAAAGAAAAAAATAATTATCATGGAATAATATAGGCAACGTAAAATTCTTAACGTAGGAGTTAATTTTCATGAAAAATCATCAAATAATAGATGGAAGGTTACTTCAAACCAATAAGAAATTCTCTGCACTAAAGGAATCTCAAAAGACAAAAATTGCAGAGTGGGAATATGAAGCGTATAAGGACTGTTATCTGAAATATAAGAAAGTACCTGATAAACAAAGAGTAGATGAGATTTTGTTATCTGTATTTGAAAAGATAGAATCTGCTGAAATATGGATTCCAGAAGATGAGATATACAAGCATTATCAAAGTAGGCATAGCAAATTGCTGAAGAGACTAAAGAAGGAATTCGCAGTTGATTTCCAAGATCAAAATGTAACTGAATAACAAATAATGATACATAGAGCATGCAAGCCAAAAACTTGTCTGCTCTCTTTTTTTATCCAGAATGGAAAGAAGGTGAGACAATTGAAAATTAATAAAGTGGATGACAAACCGATGGTAATCCACACAAAATCAAAGCCTAAGATTCATTCCCATGAAGCAAAGTCTACTGGGATTAAGGGACACAATGTTTATTCTGTAAATAGAAGTCCTAAGATTAAGTCAGACACAGTGAATACGCAGACAATGGGAAAAGCTATATTTCGTCGAAAGGGCAAAACTACGTATCGGAAAAACACGATTCATCAGGATCAGGCAGAACGTAGAGGACGAATCCATCAGCATAACAGAAATATCAAGGTTGACAAAAAGTCTATTAAGACAAAGCATTCTAGTATTAAGTTAGTGGGGGCAGCAGGAGCAAATGCAACAGCAAATCAGATGGATGGTGCAGATGAAGTAAGAGATGCAGCAATGATTGCCTATGGGGTTACACGACCCATGACTGGAGCCGTTTCTAAAGGAGCAGAATTCTTTAGGCAGAAGTCAATAGCAGAGAAGAAGCGAAAGATTAAAAAGGTGGAGTCTGGTAGGAAGCTTGCAAGAAGGCAGATTAAAAAGACAACACAGAAAGTTACAAAGAAAGCGGCAAAGGACACTGCAAAGAAAGTGGTAAAAGAAACTGCAAAGAAAACAGCGAAAGTAACTACAAAAGTTGCAACTGATGTTGCTGTGACAGTAGCAGGAACTGCGGCAGTTGGACCACTTAGTCCGTTGATTGGAATTGCTACCGGAGAAATTGTAGGAGCAAAGATTGACCATGATGATATGAAGCGTAACAGCCGAGTCCGTAAAATCAAATTCTTTATGGATAAGATGAATTCCCAGGATAAACAACAAGATAGTTTAATAAAACTTTTAAAAGACTTAGTTATGAATCGGGCTGCCATTCCATTAAAGAAAATGGCTCTTGCTGTGGGAGGATTCTTGTTAATATTGATTTTACTGATATCTGTTATAACAGTTCCAGTTGTTACAGTAGTTGCAACGATTTATAATTCCCCGTTTGCTCTATTCCTGCCACCGTTGGAAGAAGGTGATACGGTAATGAGTGTTACAACAGAATATGTTGCCAATTTTAACAGAGATGTCAACACACTAGCCAATGAGCATAAGGGATATGATAGTGGAGAAATCGTCTATGTGGACTATGAAGGAACAGCTGCTAGTCCAAGCAATTATTACGATATCATGTGTGTCTATATGGTAAAGCATGGCATTGGTGATACGGCTACAATCATGAATGATATGTCAAAAAGTTGGCTTCAGGATATAGTTAATGATATGTGTTCGTACACGACCAGCTCCCGAACAGAAACCCATGAGAATGAAGATGGAACAACAGATTCGGAAACAATTCTTTCTGTTAATGTTGTGCTGAAAGATTACAGAGATATGATTGCCGAATATAACTTTGATGAAGACCAGATAGAACTAATCAATGAAATGATGAGTCCAGAAAACCTAGCGATGATAGGCTATAGTAGTGGGGGATCTGCTGGAGGAAGTGGCAGTGGAAATAGCGTATCCTCTCTAACCCATGCGGAAATTGATGAAATCGTTAGTAGTATCATTGATCCAACTCAGAAGGCAACCGTAAGTTTTGCATTAAGTAAAGTAGGATATCCATATAGTCAGGATTATAGAGATACAGGAAATTATTACGATTGCAGTTCATTGGCTTACTATTCGTGGAAAGCGGCTGGCGTCGATATCAGTTTTTGTGGTGCGACCACAGCGGCAGCAGAAGCACAGGGTCTTGACGAAGCTGGAAAGAGTATAACAGAAGCAGACTTACAACCTGGAGATCTTATTTTCTATAGTTACACCACAAATGGCAGATACAAGAACATCAGTCATGTTGGAATTTATGCTGGTAATGGAAAGATGGTCGAGGCAAAGAATGAAGCAGAAGGTGTTGTATATGGAGATTTCCATAATGGAAGTGTTGTAATGTATGCAAGACCAAACAAATAAAGAAGAATAGAAAGTGAGGCAGAGCTAGTAACATAAGTTCGGTCTTTTTTTGATTGGAGGAAAAATGTCAAAAGAATATGAGGTCGAAATCAAAGAGGTTTTGTCAAGGATTGAAAAAATCGAAGCAGGTTCTCTTGGAGAAGCCATTGATAAAGCAATGGAAAAGTATTATGCACAGGAAATCATTCTTGATGCTGAGGATATGAAAGATGTGGATATTCTTCCATATGAACAAAAACAACAATTAGGAAAAAGCAGATAGCGGAGGATAAAGAATATGAGCAAAGTAGTAGAAGAAAACGTAGTAAAGAACATGGCATTTTTAATGAAAATGCTGGAAAAGGAATGGGAAGTATCAAAGGAGAGCATTAAGACTGTTTTTATTTCAATGGATGAGGTTGCAAAGGTAAAATCTGATTTGTCTTTTATGATTCAGGTTAATACAGGAGTTCTTAACAGTAATAATGGAATGACATTTAAGGAGTGTATGATGATGAACAAAGAAAATTATACACTTCTTAGAATTACAAAAAAGATTATTACCGCAATTGAAAAGGCAGAGAAGGATGAAACAGAGGAATTTGCCATTACTTTAGATAAAGAGGAAACAAAGCTTTATAAGGAGTTGTTTGACAAGAAAAACTAGAACAGGAGGAGAATCGGATGAGCAATAAGTATGAAGCAAAAGCTATCTATGATGAGATGATTCATGATGTCACCACTTCTGAAAAGAAGTGGCAGGATGTTTGTCGACTCACCGGTCAGATATATAGATTTGAGTTTGATAACATCCTGATGGTGTATGGACAGCGCCCACAATCCACTATGATAGCCGATTATGATACTTGGAAAAAAGTAGAAAGATATGTCAAGCGTGGAAGTAAAGGCATAGCTATTTTTCCTTCAAGAGCATTAAATCCCCGCATGAGATATGTATTTGATATCAGCGATACGGGTGGAAAGAAACAAAAGCTCACATGGGATTTGGAGGGTGAAAACCTAAAGGATTATTTGGATTATCTGGTATCTGAAGGACAGATGGAGCAGTATGAAGCAACAACACGAGAAGAATTACTAAATTCATTAAAATTATTTACAGGAACAAATGTTTGGGGTATAATAAGAACAGATTTTGAGGAAAGAATCTCAGAATTATCGCAGCTAGCTGGGAGTATGATAAAGGAACTCAATTATGAAACGTCAGGGCTGACCACAGATGACTTGGTATATCAAAGTGTTATGTATGCGGTTGGTACGAGATGCGGATTTGACTTATCTATGCAAGAACAGGATTTTAGTCAGATCGTAAAGATAACCGATGAGGAAGTCATTTACCGTCTTGGTTCCCTGGTATGCGATGTCTCCTGCAGCGTTCTTAGAGAATTTAGTAGAAACCTAAAAACGATTGAAAGCGAGAGGAGAATTGCATATGGCAGAATTAACAATGACGTATCACGAAGTGGACGGACTACTGTATCCGGATATTCAGATGCCGGAAGAGCAGGAAGTGAAATTAACGAATCTAGGGAAATACGGAATACTGGCGATGAATTATCTAAAGGAGAACGAACCAGCAAGGTACAAGACACTTTACCGATTCGGGAAACTGGCAGAGAAAATGAACGAGGTGAACGAGGAAGCTTATCAACTGCTAGACCAGCTGATGAACGATTACCTGAAGAAACACAAACCAGAGAATCCGAATTCCACGATGGAGATGTGGAAACTGAGAGAACAGGCGAAGATGCAGGCAGAGGAAGTAGTGCTTCAGCAGATCGTAATGAAATTTCACTAAAAGCAGATGAAGAACTGAACAGAGAACTAAATGAAATCAATTCATTTGGAAATAGTAAGGAAGCCAATTACCATCAGGCTTCCTTTTTTGATGGGGATTTTGGTCTGAATAATAGCGATTCGGTGCATACAAAAAATACAAAAAATTCAGCTACTGGACAAAAATATACTTATATTCAACCGAAGAAAGAGTTGGTTGTACCACATGAGTTTGTACGCCAAACCCTACTTCGTGGTACTGGCTTTGTAAATGGCATGAGTCGAGTGTGTAAGATATATGAGAATGAAATTGACGCAGGAACCAGAGCCAGACGTATTAAAAAAGAGTATGGTCAAGGTGGAGCAGGCTGGCCGATAGAGGGTTACGGTTTGCATGGTTATGATTCTTTCCATGCACAAGGACTTCGCTTCCAGTGGAGAGATGAGGAAGGTGAAAAAGAAGGCTATATTTCATGGGGGACAGTTGAAAAAGAAATTGGTGTTCTAATTATGACTGGAGAGTATCAGCCAGAGAGACAATCATTAGATGAAATTGCTATGGATGGTGACAGGGAAGATTATGTTGATATCGTTCACCGAGTAATAGATGCTACTGATGAACAGGAAGTCGTTGAGGTCGTGGATGCATTTGCGATTCCCGATGAACCTGAAAGCTATGAAAGTCATAGGAAGATCACAGAACAGAAAGCAGAGACAGAAACTTATGAAATGACACCAGAGGAACTTGCAGAAGAAGACCGTATGGTCACAATGGCTGAATATGGTGCGGAGATTGAAGCAGAAAATCGTGAATATGAAAAGCAGTATGAGGAGAGCCATAGTGATGAAAGACTGGAAGTAATTCCTACTGATTATGCAAACATAATTGCAGATATGGATGAAGATATGCGAGAGGCAATGGAAATTCTTGTGACAGAATGTAGCTGTTATATGCCTTTTAAACCATTTTTACAGGATATTGTAAATTCAGAGTATTTGCTCATTCCAAACAAATTAGAACTTTTGTCAGATATGGTCTTAGGAAGTAAAGAAGAGCAAAAAGGCTATAGCAACAACAAATATGGCTTAATTGAATACACCTTAAAGCCTTATGAGATTAACATGAATTATAAGAACCGCTTTGGTGAAAGAGAAACAGTTGCAACAGGCTATAGGGAACTGTATGAAGTATTGTCCTATATGTCAAAGCAACCATTCTTCTGCGGAGCAGATCATAGACAACGATATAATGAAATGATGGCAACTGAGGATAGAACAACCTTGCAGCCAATATATCAGAGATTCCTTGATAAATGTGACAGCGCAAAACAGAATCGTGAGGAACAAGCACAAAGACGAGTTTCTACTGGTAATGAAAGTGCAGTAGAGAATCTCATAGACGATGCAGTAACACATTCCGAGAAACATAACTATCATTACAATTTGTGGGAACTTCCAAAAGGTGGAGCAAAGACAAGATACCAGTGGAATATAGAAGCAATTGGAGTATTAAAGCAGGTGGAAATAGAACACAGACTGGCAAACAGAGAGGAACAGAAAAGCTTATCAAAGTATGTTGGTTGGGGTGGTATTTCTCAAGTATTTGATGAAAATAATGAAACTTGGAAAAGGGAATTTGTAGAACTGAAAAGTCTTTTAACAGAAGATGAATATATTGCAGCAAGAGCAACTGTGAATGATGCATTTTACACTTCACCTGAAATAGCAAGCTGCATGAATCAGGCGCTACTTCAATTTGGTTTCCAAGGTGGAAATGTGTTAGAACCAAGTATGGGAGTCGGGAACTTCTTTGGAAGTATGCCAACACCTTTGCAAAATTGCAAATTATATGGTGTGGAACTAGATAGTATTTCTGGTAGAATTGCAAAGCAGCTGTATCAGAAAGCGAATGTCAGCATTACAGGTTTTGAAAAGACCACCTTCCCAGATAATTTCTTTGATGTTGTGATTGGGAATGTACCATTTGGAGATTATAAGGTATTTGATCCGAAATACAATAAATTAAATCTACGTATTCATGATTACTTTATTGCAAAGGCTATGGATCAGGTAAGACCAGGCGGTATTGTTGCGGTTATTACGACGAAAGGAACGCTTGATAAAAGCAATGCTACCTTCCGTAAGTATTTGGCAGAGAGAGCAGAACTAATTGGTGCGGTAAGACTTCCTAATATGGCATTTAAAGAAAATGCAGGAACTGAAGTGACCAGCGATATTTTATTTTTGCAAAAAAGAGAACGTAAGATTGATATTGAACCAGATTGGGTGCATTTGGGCTATACCCAGAATGGAATCGCAGTCAATTCTTATTTCGTAGAGCATCCAGATATGATGCTAGGACATATGGAATATGACACTAGAATTTACGGTCAGGATAGCAGATATACAGTCTGTGTAAATGATGCTGAAAACTTCAATATGTACGAAGAATTAAATAAGGCTATTCGCACAATTTCAGCACAGATGGCTGACTTTGAACATTTAGAAGAGTTAGAGGAAGTAAGTGAGGATGTGATACCAGCGGATCCCGATGTGAGAAATTTCTCCTATACGTTTTATGAAGGAAAGTTATATTACAGAGAAAATTCCCATATGTACCGAAAAGAAGTGAATGCCACAGTAGAGGATAGAATTCGCTTACTGCATGAAATTCGAAATAATACCAGACACTTGATTGACATTCAGACGGATGGTTGTAGTGAGGAAGAATTAGCAGAGGGACAAAAAACATTGAATGCAACCTACGATGCTTTTGTAGAAAAATATGGATATATTACTGCACAGGCAAACAGTAGAGCATTCCGAGATGATTCTGACTATCCACTGTTATGCTCTTTAGAAGATGTAAATGAGGATGGGATTGTGAAAAAAGCAGACATGTTCTTTAAGCAAACCATCAAAGCCAAAGTTCAGATTGAGAGAGTGGAAACAGCGGTAGAAGCTCTTAATGTGTCAATCAACGAATATGGCGCAGTCAACATTCCCTATATGTTGAGTATTTATTATCCTGATTTATCAAAGCTGATAGAGGAATTGGCAGAAAAAGGAAATGAACCATCCTCAAATATTTCACTATCTGATGACGCAAAAGCGGAGTTAGAACGTGCGGTTATGCTTGAAGAATTACAGGGATTAATTTATCTGAATCCAAATCGTTATAACGAAAATAATCCAAACGCAGGTTGGGAGACAGCGGATGATTATCTGTCTGGAAATGTAAGAGAAAAGCTGCGTGTAGCAAAAGCTATGCGGGGAGCGAATCCAGAATTATTCGCACAAAATATACAGGCATTGGAGCAGGTACAACCAAAAGATATTGAAGCAAGTGAGATTGATGTAAGAATTGGAACCACATGGGTGGAGGCAGAAGATTATGAGCAGTTTATCTACGAACTTCTCAATACTCCAAGAAGAGAACGAGCAGTACGAACTCAGTGGTACAATTCGGGAATACAGGTTCATTTGAATAAGCTGAGTATGGAATGGTTTATTGAAAATAAGTCAAGAGACAAGCATTCAGTTGCAGCCACGAAAACTTATGGAACGAGCAGAGAGGATGCCTATTCTATTTTTGAGGACACACTGAACCTAAAGACAGTTACCATTCGTGACAGAATTGATGATGGGGATGGAAAATACCACTATGCCGTGAATAAGAATGAAACGATGCTGGCAAGAGAAAAACAGAACCAGATGAAAGAAGCTTTTAAGGAATGGTTATTCCGAGATCCAGAGAGAAGAGCAAAGTATGTGGAGTATTATAATGAAACCTTCAATAATATTCGCTTGCGGGAGTATGATGGTTCACAGTTACAATTTCCAGGGATGAATCCTGAGATTGAGTTGCAACCACATCAAAAGAACGCAGTAGCTAGAATCCTGATGGGTGGAAACACTTTGCTGGCTCATTGTGTTGGGGCGGGTAAAAGTTTTGAAATGATGGCTGCCTGTATGGAGCAGAAAAGACTGGGACTTGCAGGTAAAACGATTATGGTGGTGCCAAAACCCTTAATTGGACAGACGGCAAGTGAGTTCCTACGCCTGTATCCGTCCGCTAATATATTAGTGGCAACGGAGCGTGATTTTGAAAAGAGCAAGAGAAAGCAGTTCGTTTCTAGAATTGCAACAGGAGATTATGACTGTATTATTATGTCACATTCTCAGTTCGAGAAGATTCCAATCTCAGCAGAAAGAAAGGAGCGGATGTTGAACCAACAGATTGAGGAGATTGCCTATTCTATTGATGAAATGAAGTCACAGAACGGAGAACGATGGACTGTAAAGCAGATGGAGGCACAGAAGAAAAAGCTAGAGGAACAGTTGAAATCATTGGCAGATGAAAGTCGAAAAGATGATTTGATTACCTTTGAGGAGTTAGGTGTGGATTCAATTATGGTGGATGAAGCTCATAATTTTAAGAACCTTGCTATTTTTTCCAAGATGAATAATGTTTCCGGTATTAGCAGCTCAGGAGCGAAGAAATCTACAGATATGCAGTTGAAATGCCAGTATTTGAGTGAAATCAATGATGGCAGAGGAATTGTATTTGCAACAGGAACCCCGGTTTCAAACACTATGTGCGAACTGTATGTGATGCAGTTATATCTACAAAAAGAGGCACTAGAGCAGATGGGAATTTATCATTTTGACTCCTGGGCAGCAAACTTTGGTGAAGTAACAACAGCACTTGAACTTACCGTAGAAGGAAGCGGATTCCGATTCAAAAGCAGGTTTAATAAGTTTACGAATCTTCCAGAATTAATGAACATCTTTCGTGAAGTGGCAGATGTACAAACCAAAGATATGCTAAATCTGAAAGTGCCAACACTAAGGGATAATAAGTACACAATTGTGGAAAGTGAACCAGACTGGTATGTAAAACAGGTCATGGAGGATTTTGTAGTAAGGGCAGAGCGAATCCGTAATGATGGAATTGACCCATCAGAGGATAATTTCCTAAAGATCACACATGAGGCTAGACTGCTAGGTACTGATGCAAGGCTATTAGATGCAGATGCACCAAACAATACGGATGGAAAATTAAATAAGGTCGTAGAAAATGTATGCTACGAATATTTCAAAGCTGTCAACGAGAATAAAATCGGTTGTCAGCTTATTTTTTCGGATATTGGTACGCCTAAGAGTGGATGGTCAAGCCGTGACTTGAGTAAAGATTTTGATGTCTACAATTATGTTAAAGAGCAACTAATTTTTCGGGGAATTCCAGAAGAAGAAATAGCATTTATCCATGATGCTAAGACAGACGGGCAGAGGGATATCTTGTTTAAAGAAATGCGAACAGGTAAAAAGAAAATTCTAATCGGTTCTACAGATAAGTGCGGTACTGGTGTAAATGTACAGACACATCTTGTTGCGATGCATCATATCGACTGTCCTTGGAAGCCTTCTGCTATTGAACAACGAGAAGGCAGAGGTATCCGTCAGGGAAATGAAAATTCCGAGGTGGCAATTTATCGTTATGTTACAAAAGGAACTTTTGATGCGTATTCATGGTCATTAGTGGAAAATAAGCAGCGATTTATCAGTCAGGTTATGACAAGCAAATCTGTATCCAGAACTTGTGAGGATATTGATGAAGCAACTTTGTCATATGCAGAAATTAAAGCAGTTGCAACTGGCAATCCATTGATTCGTGAAAAGATGGAATTAGATAATGAGGTACAACGTTTGAAGTTACTAAAAGCTTCTTATGACAATCAGCATTATTCGTTGCAGGATAATTATATGATCCGCTATCCAAAGCTGATTAAGGCAGCACAAGAGAAACTGTGCTGTGTAAAGGAAGATATCAAGCTGAGAGATGCAGAACTAATTCAGAATCCGGATTTTTCTATTACGATAGGTAGAGCAAGTTTTGAGGAGCGTGTGGATGGTGGAACCGTTATGTTAGAAGCAATTAGTAAGTGCAAGACAGGTGAAATCAATCCTATTGGTCAGTTTCATCAGTTTGAGTTGCTGGTAGAAAAGAACTTCATGGGCACAAATTATTTGGTGCTTCGTGGAAAGACAGACTACAAAGCGGAACTGTCAACTAGCCCAGTTGGAAATATGGTGAAATTAGAAAATCTATTTAGTGGAATTCATGAGAATGAAGAGTTTTTACTGAAGAAGATTGACCAGTATCAGAATGATTTGGATGCCTCAAAGTCAGAGTACGAGAAGCCATTTGCTTATGAAACAGAATTGAAAGAAAAGCTGGCGCGTCAATATGAATTGAATGCACAGCTAGATCTGGAAAATGGGAAAGTGGAAGATGTGGACTTAAGTGCGACAAAAGAAGAATTGGACGAGGGCAATATAGAAAAGTCTGAAAATGATAAATATGTTGCTGAAGCAAAAACTGCTTATCAAACCAACGTGGATGATAGGAGCAGATGATGGATAGGGAAGGACGTGAGGAGTAATGGAGAAAGTGTATCGCTTGTTCGAAGTGGAAGAAGTGATTGCAGAGATGGATTTATCAGATATTGATGATGATATAGCTGAAACAGATGAAGAGTATCAAATTGTTATCAGTGGATGGTGGGTGCATATTCCAGAATTAAATCTAAATCTGCATGAGGGGGTTGTATGTACTTGGGAAGAAGAATCACAAATGTTCATGCCTAATTTTGCTGTCACGGTAGTATATGAAGCTAGTGCAGAACATCAGCACTATATCTACTTTGAACAGGACGGAATGGTCATTACCTTAGCTAATTGGCTGAATGGTCGTGTCCCTTTGGATGTAATTGAGCAGATGCGTTGTAGCATCTGCAAAGAGTAGTGAAGTGGATGGTAGGCATCCACTTTTGATTTTGGTGTATGCACGGAGCATACGGAAAGTGAGTAGTAAATGAAATATTCAATTCATGTAAATGAAGTAAAAACAAAGGAAGGCAATATCAAAGGATTTGCCACAGTAGTCTTTGGTGATTCATTTAAGATTACCAATATTGCAATCTTAGAAAATCCTGAAAGACATCAGTTATTTGTATCTATGCCTAGATATCGTTCCAGTGAAAGAGATGAGAATGGCGGTGTTATTTTTAAGGATGTCTGCAATCCCATCACCAAGGAATTTCGTGAGGAACTGTACGATAACATCCTTGAAGCTTATGAGCATGTAATAAATCAGGGAAAAGAGCAAGGACAGATTGAAAAAACACAGTCTGAAATGCCAGAGTTTTCAGTAAAGGTTACACCATTTGAAAGAGATGGTAGCAATGTATGTGGTCTTGCACGTATTTATTTCGATAATCAATTTATTGTAAATAATGTAAGTATCCTTCAGGGGAAAGATAAGCTGTTTGTTGCAATGCCGGCTTATAAGACAAAGCAGATAGACGAACAAGGCAAAGCGATTTATCAGGACGTGTGTTATCCAGTAACAAAGGAGTTTCGTGAAAAACTTTATGGAGAGGTAATGAAAACATATGAGGAAGAAAAGGAAAAGAAGCAGGAAGAGCAAAAAGAAACAAAAAATGATTTGCAGAAAGAGAAAGAAAAGTCAGGACAGTTTCAGAGTTTGCCTGATAGAGAGACACCGTTTCGATAGTAAATAATGTAGATGAAAGAGTCAGGGATTATCTCTGGCTCTTTCGAATTTGGAGGAAAAGACAATATGAGGAAAAGAGAATTTCAAAGAGCAGCTGTTTTTGCGATTATTCCAGTGATTGTAGAGTACACGAAAGAAGAAGGCAAAAGACTAACATTAAGTGTGACATCTAAGTTTTATGACACATTTATTAATCATCGATTCAGTGGAGGAATGTTACAAATCAACCTATATCAAAAAGGTGAAATAACATATAAGGTCTGGGACTGTATTGGAATATGCCGCAAGGAATATGTGAAATATTATGTTTATAACGAGAATGATAATCATGAACAGATTTTAGCTAAATTTGTTGAGGATTTCAGCAGGTTTTTAAAAGATTTGTATTCGATGGGGGATGTGCATGACTTCTCCGATATGTTTGATTTCACAGTGGAAGGAGATCCGAATAATTCGCTGGAAAAATATGAGAAGTTCATCAGAGTGATGCGTGGAGAAGAAACAGGGGATGAGGAGGCGTAAGCTATGGATATAGAAAAATCATTAACACAGGATGAAATGATAAAAGAATTAATAGGTCTGTTAAAAGCAAATCAAATGGGCGATAAAGCGAATGACTTATATGAAACACAAAGTGAAAAAAACAAGATAGAAAAGTTTCCACGTACGGATAAATGTGAAAAATTACTCAAGACATCAAGATGAGCCTATCGGGCCACGTTGAGAGTATAATTCTGATGACGTATTGTGGTTCAGG
>JAQUUB010000138.1 GCA_028694115.1 Lachnospiraceae bacterium | reverse complement strand
AAATGATGATATATCATTTTGAAGAAGATTTTAATCCGTTAATTCCATCTGAAAACGAAGAGGAAGATGTTATTGAATTTGAGTTTTTGATTAAAACAGATGATTATGATGACGTTAGCAGAGAAATGGATAAAGCATATATGGATTGGATGGGGGGATGTAAGGATTCAATATTATACGAAGCAGATACTGCCTCGGATGATTTGTCACAGATTCCTATTGGCGATTATATTTGCATGTGGCTTGATAAGCGCAAGACAACATATTTTGATGTAACAGGAAAATATGGAGATCTTGACTATGGACAGCTTAGTGATCCTAAATTTCTGGAAATGACACTTGAAATTCTCAAAGAAGGTTATCCTGGAGCATTAAATTATATGTCTGGTACAAATGGTATGCTTCCGACTGTCTTTGATATAGATCAAGTACCTAAGAATAACAAGATACATCAGGCAGAAAAGCCAGTAGAACTTTTAGAACAGATAATAACTTTTATAAGTAAACCAAATGAAAAGATATTGGATCAGTTTTGTGGTAGTGGTGTATTAGGAGAAGCAGCACTTAATACAGGGAGAGATAGCATAATAATTGAGAAAAATTATGAAGCATTTAACAATGCATGTGAGCGTGTAAATAGGGCAAGGCATAGATAGTGTTAAAAATCAGAAATGACGCTATATGTGCAATTGTTTTATTGAAATCAACAGATTTTGAGAAATGTAATATTTTACGCTAACAAATGGACAAGCAAAAAGATTTACTATATATGTGTAACAATAAATAGCTTAATCATACTAAGGAGGTATTGCAAGTGGGTGAAAATTTAACATTCGTTACAATTGAACTAAGTAAGAAACAGGTTAATCTTGAAAATTTAGTTCACAATGATAAGACGGGGAAGGATTATGCAAGAGTGGTAGCTCCTGGTGGTGGAAGCTATATGTATCCTATTGATAGTATTAAGGTAAAAGCTGATAATCCGGAAAGAGTATATTTTGTACGCCCAGAAGGAACTGAAATTAATGCTTCATATAGAAACGAGGATGCAGCGGAAGATGCAGCAAAGGAAGAAAAATATTTCACTAAAACATGGAAAATCGAGGAATTAAAGGAAGCATACGAAGTAGAAAGAAAGATATATGCAGAAAATCATGGATTTGTGAATATGGAAGTTCCTACTAATTGGGGAAAACATTTTTCATCAGAAAATGGTTCTTTTGTATCCATTTCTATTCCAATCACTGAAAATGGAAATGATTCCTATCATAGTTTTGTTATTCCATCAGATAGATTTAAGGAATCAGACAAGAATCCAGGAATGAGTTATTTTGGATTTCCTAAAAAGAAAATGGATACTACAGATGATTATATGGTTAATCTGAAAACCAGTGTAAAAACAGATGATGGATATGTTGACAATTTTAAAACAGTTAGTAGCATCGAATTAAAGGAATATGTTAAAAAAGCAGTTGAAAGAAGCAGCGTAAAGGATCTGTTTGTTTCTACACAGATATCTGAAAAACTGGTAAGGGCATTTAGCAGCAAAGAGGGAAAAGCATTATATGGAATTTCTATTCCGATAACAGATGAAAGCACAAACGAAACAGTTTTTTATGAAATTGTAGTTCCATCAGAGAGAGTAAATGCTATTCCAGATTCCAATATGGTCCAACTTTCATTGTTCAAAAATGGACCTGATGGAAAAACCTATAATCATACAGCAAAGAGATCTATTGCGGATGGAAATGGCGGATATGATAACATTACTGAAACAATGACATCAGAGGACGTTATTGCAAAGTTCGAGGAGTCAAAAGCAAAGTGGTTACAGAACAATGCAGATCGTTCTCTTGCAGATGAGGTTGCAAATGCAGAAAATCCCTTTCATAAGCAGGGTGGGGGAAGATAAGAGAGGTTAATATGAAAATATCAGATATGACAATTGATGATCTGTCAGAAAGATTGATTCTTTCTGTAATCAATTATAACGATAGTGCTGAAAGGCTTTTAAATTTCCCTCATATTCGTAAGGGCAGCTTTGCTGTCCTTACACAATTATGTATGGGAGATAAAAATATCAATGGAATGTATACTACTTGTTTAACAGTAACCAATGATATGTTAAATGGATGGAACATAAGTAAAGAAGATATGTTTGATATGGCAACTATAAATTCTAAAAATCTTTTTCCAGCCATTTCGGAACCAGTAGTGAGTTTCCTTTCTGGAGAAGGGGTGCAGAAATTTTTGGACGATAATTTTGATTTTTCTAAAATTGTAGTATTGTCGAACAAAAGTTTCTATAACGGAGTAGCTACTATTTTTTATGAATCAGATGCATTAGATAAAATTTCAAAGGCATTAGATTCAAATAAAATATATATTATGGCATCAAGTGTTAATCATATGTATTGTATACCGGAAAATGCAGGATTAAGCGAAGAAGAATTACAAAATATATTTAAGGAATTGTCTGGTGCAGTAGAAGAAAATGAAAAAATATGTGATTCAATTTTGACATATGATTCAGCACAAAAAAGAATAAGTGAAGTAGAAGGTCAATCCTATAACTTATCATTAAGAACAGAACAACATACGATTCAAAGCAATCATAGATAATGGAGGAAAAAGTAATGGATTATGTGTGCAAAAATTATCAGATCACAAAAGAGAAAGAGACGGATCGAACTGCTACATTGGCAGCATATGGAACATTGTATGCAAAAAAGAAAGCAGAAGTATCACGAAATGCATCAAAGGAGGGTACAAAGAATGCTTAGTTATGATGAATTTTTGGAGTATGTAAAAACACATATCTCTGAATTCCTTCCAGAAAAATTCAAATCTTCTAAAGTAGACATTATTCCAGTGAAGAAAAATAATGAAACCGTGGATGGAATTACTATTAAACCAGAGAATGTTAATATTGCACCTACAATTTATTTGAAGGATTATTTTTCTTCTTATGAAAATGAAGATGCATCTTTATCTATTATTATGACTAGAATTGCAACAATTTTTACGGACAATGCCATGACACAGTCATTTGATTTGGATTATATCAGAGATTTTGAAAATGTATCAGGCAGAATTGTACCAAAAGTGGTTGGAATTGAAGATAATGATGAGTATTTGTCGGATAAGATATATACAGTTAAAGCAGATCTGGCAGTTACATATGCAATTCTTCTTGATTCAAAAGATGAAGGTTCTCAAACAATAGCTATTACAAAAGAAATGGCTGATATGTGGGGAACTTCTGCAGAAGTACTCGAACATACTGCAAAAGATAATATGGAAACACTTATGCCATATTCATTTATGGGAATGACACAAGTGATGATCGAAATGATGGGAAAAGAAAATGCTGAAATGATGGGAGTTATACCAGTTGACTTAGAAGATCAGGAAATGTTAGAAGATGAGGGAATGTTTGTACTTACAAATCAACAAAAACTCAATGGGGCTGCTGAATTAATTAATGAAAAAGCTATGGATAAGGTACGTGAAACGATACAGTCCGATTTCTATATTTTGCCATCCTCTACACATGAAGTGTTATGTGTAAAAGCTACTGATGATATGAATGTTTCAACACTGGAAGCAATGGTACAGGAAGTAAACGCAACGCAGGTACAACCACAGGACAGACTATCAGATCATGTCTATAAATATGATTATGCCAGACATGAATTATACCGAGCAGATCAGGAAAAACAGAGACAGGAAGAGCTTCAGGCTAGTCAAATAAGAAATGGAGCAGGCAGATAATAAAAATCATTGCAGGCGCTGATTACTCTTAAACAGTGAGTATTTCAGCGCCTTTTTTGGAGGTGTGTATCATGAAAAGAATAATTATTGCAGAAAAGCCATCAGTGGCACAGGAATACGCAAAAGTATTAAAAGTAAATAGCAAAGCTAGCTCCGGGTACATTGAAAATGATGATTGGATTGTTACGTGGACAGTAGGACATCTTGTTACACTTTCTTATCCAGAAAAGTATGATGTAGCCTTAAAAGAATGGAAATTAGAAACATTACCATTTATACCAGATAAATTTCGGTATGAAACGATTTCTGCCACAATAAAGCAATTTAATATTGTGAAAGCATTGTATAACAGGAATGATATTTCAGCGATTTATTATGCAGGTGATGCAGGGCGAGAAGGCCTTTATATCCAAATGCTTGTGCGAATGCTGGCAGGACATAATCCATCTGCAGAAGAAAAAGTTGTATGGATAGATTCTCAAACAGAGGAAGAAATTTTGAGAGGTGTTGCAGAAGCAAAATCTATTAAAGAGTATGAAAATATGTCTGATGCAGGCTATATGAGAGCTATTGCAGATTTCCTAATTGGTATAAACTTTTCCAGATTATTATCAGTGTTGTACTCAACAATGCTAAATACTGGATCGGGACAAAAGAAGCATGTGCCTATTTCTGTGGGGCGTGTTATGACATGTGTATTAGGTATGATTGTAAATCGTGAACGTGAAATAAGAAAATTTAAAGTCAAAGACTTTTTCAGAATAAAAGCAACTATGAGTGTTGCCGGAAATGAAATAGAGGGAGAATGGAGAGTAACAGAAAAAAGTGCATATTACAATTCTCCTAAATTATATTCCGAGTTTGGTTTTAACCAGGAAAAAGATGCATTGGAACTAATAGATAGTTTGGAAGACAAAATAGTTATTCAATCATTGGAAAAACGTGTCGAAAAGAAAAATGCACCATTACTTTTTAATTTAGCGGAGCTGCAAAGCGAATGTACGAAAGTGTTGCATATTTCACCATCTGAAACTCTTTCGATAGCTCAATCATTGTATGAGAAAAAAATCACTACATATCCGAGAACAGATGCGAGAGTAATATCATCGGCTGTAGCAAAAGAGATAAAAAAGAATCTGACAGGGTTAAAAAATGGATCTTTTTCCTCTTTTGTAGAGCATATAGAAACACGGAATTATCATATGGAAGGGAAATACATTGATGATAGCAAGATTACAGATCATTATGCTATCATTCCAACAGGTCGAATTGTAAAAGAACTGACACAAAGAGAAAAATCAGTTTATGAAATGATTGTACGCAGATTCTTGGCAGTATTTTATCCGGCTGCTGAATTTGAACATATCAAATTTGAGGCAACGTCAAATAAAGAATTATTCGTAGGTATGAGTAAAGTATTGTTAAGTGCAGGATTTTATGAAGTACTTGGAATGCCGGAAGACATATCAGTGCAAAAGGATAATGCAAATAATATATCAATGCTTTGCAAAGGAAATACATATGAAGCAGCATTTTCTACTAAAAAAGGTGCTACAGCTCCCCCAAAAAGATATACCTCTGGTTCTATGGTAATAGTGATGGAAAATGCAGGAAATTTTATTGAAGATGATGAATTAAGGGAGCAAATAAAATCAAATGGAATAGGTACCAGTGCTACTAGAGCAGAAATTATAGAAAAACTTATTCGGTTAAACTATATTAACTTGAATGCATCAAAGCAGATTTTGACACCGACAAATTTTGGAGAAATGGTTTATGAAGTAGTAGATTTGTCTATACCTGACTTGTTATCTCCGGAGATTACAGCAGAATGGGAAATGAACCTAGAAAAAATATCAGAAGGAAGTATTTCCCGAAAAGTATTTGAAGCAGAGTTTTATGAATATATAAGAAAAAAATGTGATGATATTAAGCAAAGTGGAATGAGTAACAGGGACCAGGTTAAACAGAAAATCTATTCACTTGCAACAAACTATATTCAAACAGAATATAAAGAATTTGATGCATGGAATACAAAAATTAAATGTCCTTTATGTGGAAAAGAAGTAGAAACAACTGCGTGGGGATTTAAGTGTAAGGCAAATATCAGTAAAAACGAAGGATGCAATTTTTCGGTTGGCGGTGATGTAGTAGGACATCGATTATTGACCAATGAGTTAGCAACATTATTAAACAAAGGCAAAGTAGGACCGTTTTATGATTTTATATCCCAGAAAAACAAGCCTTTTGCAGCATATCTTACATGGAATAATTCAATTAAAAAAATTGAATTTGAAGTAACAAATATGCCATGGGAAAATACAAAATATAAGTGTCCTGTATGTGGTAAAAAGATTCAGAAACAAGGTAATTATTTTAAATGTGAGGATTATATAGATCGAGAAAACGGGTGTAGTTTTTGGGTAGGAAAAATCGCAGGAAAGATGATCTCCGAGAAAATACTGGAACAGTTACTAACGGCCAGACAAACAGATTTGTTGAGCGGATTTAAAAATAAAGAGGGAACAAAGTTTGATGCATTTCTTATTCTGGACAAAGACAATTTAATCAAGTTTAAATTTCCTGAAAAAGAAGATCTTAGAACAGATTATTATTGCCCTATATGTAATGGACGTATTCTTGCTACAAGTTATGGATTCAAATGTGAAAATTATAAATCGCAGGAAAAACGGATAGCGGAAAAAGATGGATGTTCTTTTTTTGCAGGGAATTTTATGGGACATACAATTAAGGAAAAGGAATTAAAGTCAATTCTAGGTGGTATGGAAACCGAACTTATTTCATTCAAAAATAGTGACAAAGTACCTTTTGATGCACATTTAAAATGGAATGCTTCAGAAAAAAGAATTGAGTTAGTTTTTGATGAAAATAAACCGATTGAAATAGCTGTAAAATGCCCTGTTTGTGGGAATCCCTTATTAAAAAATAAATTTGGTTATTGTTGTAGTAAAAGAGTAAATAAAACAGAAGGCTGTCAATTTTATCTTGGTGCTATTGCAGGAGTAATGCTAGATGAAATACAGCTAAGAAAACTATTGGAACTTGGAAAAACAGATTTGATTGAGGGATTTAAGCCAAAAGAAAAAGGTAAAAAGCCATTTTCAGCATATTTGAAATGGAATAGTGAACTTAAAACTATTGGATTTGAATTTCCAGGACGAGAAGAAAGTAGAGAACTTTCATCGTATTCATGCCCAACTTGTTCTAAAAAGCTATATAAAGGTAAATCTAGTTACTATTGTGAATGTGGATTTAGTCTGAATACAACGATTGCATCAGTACCAGTAGCGGATAATCAGATACAGAAGCTGCTCGTATATGGAAAATCAGATGTTATCAATGGATTCTTTAGTCCAAAAACAAGAAAATTATTTAGTGCCAATCTTGTTATAGATAAAGAAGCGAAGAAAGTAGGATTTTTATTTCCTGAAAAACCAAAAGATGGAGGAGAACAGTATTGAGAATAGAAAATCTTGAAAAAAGTGTCAGCGAAACAATACAGTCTTTAAATACAAATGAAGCATTTTACGATTTTGTGAAGTTTTGTGGTACGGGCAATATTTATCAAATGACAATAGAAAATATATTTGCAGTATATAATCAAAAGCCGGATGCAACATTTATTTCTGGTTTTGATGGTTGGAAGAAGATGGGACGCTTTCCAATGCAGAACACAGGTATTGCAGTCTATCCCTTTGATATGTTAAGCCCATATGCAAATTATTCTGATTTCATTTTCGATATTAGTGATACTAAAGGAAGAAAAATCAAAACATGGACTATGACTCCAGAGATTATGGACAATCTTATGGCGTTATATCGTAAATCAAAAAAGGGAAAAGAAGATAACCTGGAATATTTATATGATATGTTATTTGAAGAAGTAACAAATTATTCGCTGAATTATGATAAAGATTTATGGTTTGATGATGATATTGAAAAGCGCTGGAACATACACAGATTGATTACCGATTGCAGTTTAAAGATACTGTGTAATAGATGTAATCTTGATTATTCTATGAAAGAAGATACCGCTGTTTGCTATCAGCAGTATTTTGTGAATGAAGATAGTAGCGTAAATGCTGAATTTCTATCAAAATGTATGAAAGCAGTACAACTTACTTCTTGTAAGGAATTGAGATTTGTATCACAGTTTGTGATTAACGAAAAAAGGAGAATGAAAAATGATCAACGATTTAATCATGGAAATGGAAGCGACAATGGACAATCAAACAGTGCAGAGCGAGGAACAGAAGAAAATGCAGAATCTGACCGAAGAGGAAGCACTGAAGGAGTTGGGGTTACAGAGGGTAGAACTATACCAAGGGATGGAGAAAATCTTAGCCCAAAGACCGATGTGGGCCAGAATGATAGCGGAATATCTGATAACAAATTATCCGGAACAGATACCAATTCTATTGAACAACGGTCAGATGGAGATTCTGTTGGATCAGCGGGTGCAGGAAGCGAAAGAAAAATTCGAGATAATGCAGGAGAAACAGCAGAAAAAACAGAATATATGGGAAATGGACTTCCTGAACAGAATGAAGGCGGAAACGACAATCTCGAAGGAGATAATGGAAGTAGTGAGCCAGGAGATCCTTTACAGACCGCTGACATTTTAACAACAGAAGAATCACAAAACGAGAATAGTCAAATTGATTTATTCAGCTATATGAAAAATAGAAGCAATATTGATGTAGCAGCCAGTAATATTGATATGACAGAACATTCTGAAATTCGAAGAACAGATATTTCTAATCGCTTTTCTAATGAACTTATTGAACAGATTCTTTGTGTGGGTGTATCAGGCTATGAACTGGGGGCTAAATATGCGGTTTTTAATTTCTATTCTACTCATTGGGATGATATTGTAATTGATGATGCGATAGATACCATTAAAAGGCATTATAGTGGAGCAGCATTAGGCTTTACCGTGGACGGAAGGGATATTAGTGTTTTTTATGATAAAGAAAGAGGTATGCTGCTTTCGCATGGAAAAGAAAGTAGAGATAATCCGACTATGGAAATCTCATGGGAGGATGTGGAAAGCAGAGTTTATACACTAATTGAAGAAAATAGGTACATAGATGCACCAACAGAAATTATAGCAGCAAAATATGATGAAAATACAACCATTACAGATATACTTTATTACTTTTTTGATGGATTTGATAGAGAAAAGTATGAACTGCCAGAACCTTTAAAAACAACAGGACATATTTTCCCATCTGCAGAAGATTCTATGAGAGCATATATACAAGATCCGGATAAATCTGCAGAGATTTTATCATATGCAAAAGAATTGTGGAAAAGGCATAAAGCAGGGGAATTGGAAAGAGGATGGAGATATGCGTGTACGTATGAACGAGTTGAGCATTTAGAGGCATATTTAAGTGGTAGACATCAATTTAATTTACCAGATAATCTGGACGTTCTTGTACCAACGTTTGTGACAAATGATGCATTGGATGAGTCTATTCGTCTATTTGGTGCAAGCATCTATGGGGTGCGTTTTCGTAGAGAAATATTTGAAGCATCAGAAGATGGAACAAATGTAAAACAAGTGATTGGACTTTTAAAATCTCATTTTGGAATAGGTGGAGGAGGATACCAAGGATACAATTATGATTATAATGCAAAGGGATATAAAATCACTATTGGGAAAAGACAAAGAACAGAAGCTGTTATAGAAAGAGAGTTTACTTATTCTGAAATAGCGCAGCGTCTTTGCAATTATGTGAAAGCAGATAAATTATTTCTTGCTGGCGAAAAAGAAACATATCCACAGTGGAAGCAGGATAAAGATGAAAGAATTTTAGCTTATCATAATTTTAACCAGGAACTAGAGAGAGAAAGAAATCTTAATTATGATATTATGCAGGAAGCGGATAGAAGGGAATTGTTGGAAGCACTTGGATCAGTTTTTCTTCAAAATAATACTGTTTTTACTTCGGATGTATTAGCCTATTTATCTGATTCTCAGATTACCAAAGAAGAAAAAGAAACATATCTGTATGAACTGTTTAAAAGGAATGAAGATAAAACATATTATCTGAAAGGATATGATTATTACAGATATGGAATAAGTTATAGCGTTCAAACACGATTCAATTCAAATGTATTAGATGTACATTGTTTTCCGTCAAACTACATAGAAACGGACAGATGGCTAGGATACAGTAATTATATGAGTGTAACATTTGAAGAATTTACACTTACAATTATGCTTGCATTAGCAAATAAATATGAGAATATTTCACTTGGTGCAATGAACAAAGCAGAAGAAGGGGTAGGAGCTGTATCAGATATTAATATCAATAATACAGTATCTGGAAGAACTGATCCGACAGAAGAAACAGTAGATCAAACAGAAAGTAATTCTATTGATCAATCAGAAACCATAGAAAATAAATCAGTAGAATCGTCTGTTTCGGAAACAGATCACATTCAAAATAATCCTGGAATTGATTTTTCCTATTCGTCTGACTGGGAAGCTTTAACTGGAGACAGCTATAAGCGTGGAAGTGGAAATATAGAAGCCATAAATACATTAAAAACTGTTGA
>JAQUUB010000137.1 GCA_028694115.1 Lachnospiraceae bacterium | reverse complement strand
AAGACGAATTGGCTAGACTTTGCGGCATACGCTAGATACATTATCCTCATCTTTTTACATAAAGATCTTTTTTATACTCCCTGTGATGAAAAGATGAGGATAATAATTCTATGAGGATAAGCCGCATTATCTTCATGTTGGGATAATGCGGCTATATTGATATGCGTAAGTCTATAGATGGCCTAGCCACACTTGTTCAGCAACAGTTTCGATTAGATCCATTTCAGCCGACATTATTTTTATTTTGTGGTCGGCGACGAGATCGTATTAAATGTCTTCTTTGGGAAGGCGATGGTTTTGTTCTTCTTTATAAGCGTTTAGAGAATGGATCTTTTCAATGGCCAAGAGATGAATGCGAGTGCAAACCGATTTCCTGGCAACAGTTCCGTTGGCTTATGGAAGGGTTAAAACCAGAACAAAAGTTGTCTATAAAAACTGCCGAAGCAGGTGATATTTGTTGATTGAAAAACGTTGGTGAAATCCCTATTTTACTGGCTTTTCAGCTTTTTTTGTGGTATAATAATTACAGTTAAAAATCAACTGTGAGGTATGTTTATGGACACAAAAGATGCATATATTGAGCACCTTGAAAACACAATATCGAGTCTTCAGAAACAGGTAGATAATCTCACAGAGATGATCCTTTTACTTCGTAAAGAAAAGTTTGGTTCTTCCAGTGAAAAAACTCCTAAGGCACAAATTGATGGTCAGTTAAATTTATTTAACGAAGCGGAACTAGACGCTGATTCAAAATGCGAGGAACCAATCGTACAAAAAGTAGATGAATTCTATCGTAAGTCAACCCGTACAAAACGTGCCGAGTTAATCAAAGATTTACCAGTGCGTGAAATTCCTTGTGACATTCCCGCAGAGGATATGTTCTGTGATTATTGTGGTTCAGGGTTAAAACTTATTGGTTATGAAAAAGTTCGTGAAGAATTAGAATACATTCCTGCCAAACTACAAATTGTTCGATATAATCGTTCTGCTTGTGAATGTCCTAAGTGTAAGCATACAGAACATCCATTTATAAAAAAAGCAGAAACTCCATCATCTTTAATGAATCATTCTTTAGCATCTCCAAGTTCCGTAGCAAATGTCATGTATCAAAAGTATGTGAATAGTGTACCTTTGTATCGGCAGGAAAAGGATTGGGAGAATCTTGGCTTGTCACTAACAAGGGCAACCATGGCCCATTGGATGATTCGATGTTCACAGGACTACTTTGCACCCGTTATCAATCATTTGCAGAAAGCAATGGTTCAGGAGGAAGTGTTACACTGTGATGAAACACCAATCCAAGTTTTAAAAGAAGAAGGTAAAAAGCCACAGTCAAAATCTTATATGTGGCTATACCGAACTAGTCTTAACAGTTCTCATAAAATCATTCTTTATGACTATCAACCCTCACGAAGTGGTGATAATGCAATCCGTTTTCTGAAAGGATTTCAGGGTTACCTACACACGGATGGGTATTCCGGTTATAACAAACTGGAAGGGATTACAAGGTGTGGCTGTTGGGCTCACCTTCGCCGCAAGTTCGTAGAAGCAATGCCGGACAAAAAGGATCCGAATATTCCACGAACAACTGCAGAAATCGGAAGAGATTACTGCAATCAACTGTTTCAGATAGAAGAACAGCTGAAACATGAAACATCTGAAACACGATATAAACAGCGTCTAGAATTAGCAAAACCGATTCTTGATGCTTTTTGGTGCTGGCTTGATTCTTTTCAGGCACTAAAAGGTTCTGCTCTTGGCAAAGCAGTGACTTATGCAAAGAATCAAAAGCTATACCTGGAGAATTACCTTCTGGATGGGAGGTGTGCTCTTTCCAACAATGCAGCCGAAAATGCCATTCGCCCATTTACGGTGGGTCGAAAGAATTGGCTATTTGCAGATACTTCTAAAGGGGCAACCGCAAGTGCTGCAATATATAGCATCATTGAGACAGCCAAGGTAAATGGTCTCAATGTATTTACATATCTTGAATTTTTACTTATGTATATGCCAGGTACGGATTGGCATAATCATCCAGAAGAATTGGATGATTTGATGCCCTGGTCTGAACTGGCACATGACATATGTAAAGCATAGCGTTCAGGATCGGATAACCGGTCCTGTTTTATTTTATGGTAGGCACCTTATTATAGAGCGCTTACGCTCTATCTCCTTTTTTTTACTTATTTAGTTTTACTGTCTTAAAAACTCTTCTAATTTTGCTTTGGGAACTACAATTCTCGTAGCAAACTTAATGTATGGGATCTTATTTTCTTTAATCATCCGATAACATAAACTCCTCCCAATGTTTAAATACTCTGCGGTTTCTTCCACTGTCATAGTAGCTTTTTCGTTTTCGTACATAGCATATTTTCTTTCTGCTGATCTACAATCATATTAATTATATATAATTGTATCTTGTGATTTTATTGCTACTGACATGTTATCGAAGATCTAAAAATGTATTTGCTTTGCTAATCGCTTTATCAACTTTTTCATTTTCACTATCGTAAAATTGCCTCCCCCAATCATGTTCTCTAATATATTTACAATTTGTAAACCAATTATCTATTGTTTTTTTCTCAAAATTAACTATATATTTTGTATATAATGTATTAACACTTACTACAACCACACTCTCTTTATAAGCAAATTTTTCATCTTCATATTCATATTCATTTTCATTACTATCATTTTTCTCATAAACGGGATAATTTAATACTTTATCAAATCCGTCCGTCCTTTTATTAGTCATTAGGCAATGTAAGTAGGTTAGTATTGTTAATATCTGTTTCTCTCCCATATCCGCTTCATGGATTTCCAAATTTCCTCTCTTAGAAAACTCTTTCATCATTATATAAATTATATTAATTAAAACATTCTTATTTATTAACAATATATCGATATTTTTTGAATTTGTATATATCAAGCCATCTCCTTCTAATCCCATTAACCATGTTTTTTCTATATATATATCATTAGACTTTAATAAGTCAATATTACCTTTCTCTCTTTCTATTTCTTTTTCTTTTCCTATATAATAAGCTCGATTATTTTCATGTTTCATGTAATAAAGGTGACTGTTTCCATATCTACAATCCTTTATTTTTAATTTACCGAGCGCATAACAAAATGCTTCTTCAATAAGTGGTCTGTAATCCAAACTTTTATATAAGGTATTCTTTCCTAAATCAACAATTACTTTCTTACTTTCTGTTTCAAATTCTTCAATGTCATTATTTGAAATAGGCCGTTTCTCTTTAAAATAATCCACCAAAATAGTTGTTACTAATTGAAATGTTGCGACTATTTCAATTATTCTAGTGCTAATATCATTTTTAAATTCTTCTTCTAATTCCTCTTTCAGATCCCTATAATCAATTGAAATTTTGTCAAAATAATCATCATCAGATTCTCGTTTAATTAATATCCATCGTATGAAGTAACGCATAAAGTTAGCTAAATACTTTTTATTTTTTTGTAAAACCTTAAGATCATTACTATTATCTTTGTTTTGCAAAAAAGTACCGATATTCATATATAGTAATCTTGAAATCGTAGATGTTTGTTCTTTAAAATATTCTCCTGTAATAATTCCTGTCGCATTGACATTATTATCATCTTCTTTTTCATCATCAATCTTTCCAAAATAAATAGAACGTACAATCGAATCTGTATTATTCTTCGCATTTTCTTTGTTTCTCACAGTTTCTTCCTTTTTTATATCATCTAAGATGAATACTGCATTCTGACACTCTTCTAGCTGTCGCATAATATTTGCTTTTCTACTTTTAGGCGAATGAATATGCTGTACAACATCATCCCATCTATTTCCTCTATTAAAGAAATCTCCTGCATACATTGCCAATTGTGTTTTTCCGCTAGCAACCTTCCCATCGATCCATAAAACTGCTCCTGCTGAAATCTCTTTTTCTTTTAAATAATTCCTAATTACTGCCAAAATAGATATGCAGTGAATTGGAAAGAAAATCTTTAAATTCTGGTTTGTATAATCAAGAAATATTTTAGCAGCATCACGCTCATCTTTATTCTCGTCCTCTTTATTCTTATCCTCTTTATTCTTATCCTCTTTATTCTTATCCTCTTTATTCTCATCCTTTTTATTCTCATCATATTCAAAATTAAACCCCTCCTGTAATGACTTAATATTTCTATCAATACCTTCTGATGTAATAGCACAGTTAGAAGTTACATAATATTGTTTACCTGCCACTTGGTGTATCCCTATATTCTGAAAATAAAAGTTTTCTGTTTCGTCTATTTTAGTAGCATTTATAATTTTTAGGTAACCATTCTTCGAAATTAAAAGTGGTAAGGAGGTTTTTATCTGCTTAATCCACTTTTCATTATAATACTCGTTTTGGTTAAGCTGTAATGTAATCTTTTCTTCCATACGTAATATAAGTAGTTCGATATCTATTTGAATATCTTTAACCTGATTTTCTTTTTTTCCATATACCTTACTTGATTTAATACTTAAAAATATAAAATTGGTTTTTTCTTTACCTATGACATATTGTCCTTCGCTATTTATATATAGATCTTGTGCTTTCCCATTTCTAATATTCTCTTCATCTGAAAAGAGAATATCTGTTTTCATTCTATTTAAAAATTCTTCTTTACTAAAATGATCTCTTTTTATTTCTTTCATTTTATTTTTTCTTCCTTATTGTATTTCCGTTTTTTCGTAATGTAATTATACGAAAAAACGGATAATTACATTATATTTCTTTTTTTACCATATTTCTACATAGAAATGTATAATTATCTTAAAAAGCTCTTTTTATATTCCGTTGCAGTACTTATTGCAGTAAATTGTACAAAAAAAGAGCTTTTAGACTTATTTGAAAGTCTAAAAACCCTTTATTACTGCGGGTAACAGGACTTGAACCTGCACGGTCTCCCACTAGAACCTAAATCTAGCGCGTCTGCCAATTCCGCCATACCCGCCTGTATGGGCACGTTTTCCACGTGCCCAATTATCTTAACATTCATATCACTTTGTGTCAATATTATTTTCAGAAATAATGTCTTATTTCAATAATATTATCTTATTCTACTATTTCAAATTCAAATTTCTTGCTTTCTGGTAATAACGAATATGCTCTTTTTTCTTCGTTCAAGCTACAGTCTTTACAATCCCTGATTCCCTTTACGTTGTGTAAAATCACTACACAATCTTCTCTTTTCTCAGAGAAATCAACGGTAACTTTATTTCCCTTCCTACTTGCATTTACAGTATAAACAATTTCGCCCTTTGTATTAGGAATTGATGCAAATGCATTGCCTCCATCTTGTAAACAATAAATATGGAGTTCTAACTCATTTGCATACTCGTAATCTGTTTTATCTTCCACTTTTCCTATCGGTAATATTGTGTTTTCTCTTACGAATAGTGGAATTGAGAAATAATCATATGTTTCCTGATACCAGTGACCACCCTTTTTCTTTTCATCAGACAGTAAATGGGTCCATTCTCCATCTGGTAAATAGTACTGTGCCTCTGAATTCTCATTTAGAATTGGTGCCACAAGAATTCTATCTCCAAACATATACTGCATTTCCAGATTTGTTACTGCTGGATCATTGAAGTATTCAAACACCATTGGTCTCATAACAGGAGTTCCTTCTACGTGTGCTTCAATTGATTTTGAATAGATATATGGCATTAATCTGCATTTAAGATTTGTGAAGAATTTCACTACATCACATGCTTCTTCATCAAATAACCAGGGTACACGATAGCTTGTCGAACCATGTAATCTGCTATGCGTTGAGAATAGTCCAAATGCGACCCATCTTTTATACAAATCAGCTGGAGCTGTACTTTCGAATCCCGATATATCATGGCTCCAAAAGGAAAATCCTGACATTGCAAAGGATAGTCCACCACGAATCGTTTCAGCCATGGAAGCATAGTTTGCAAAGCAGTCTCCTCCCCAATGAACTGGGAATTGCTGTCCACCAACAGTTGCACTTCTTGCAAATAAAATTGCTTCGCTTTCTCCTTTTTCCTCTTTTAATAGCTGAAATACTGCCTGATTGTATAGGAAAGTATAATAATTATGCATTGCTACAGGATCGGAACCATCCGCATATTCAACATCGATAGGAATTCTCTCACCAAAGTCTGTTTTGAAACAGTCTACACCCATTTTTAATAAAGTTCTAAGCTTCTCTGTAAACCACTTTTTAGCATCGGGATTTGTGAAGTCAACGACCCCCATACCTGCTTGCCAATTATCCGTCTGCCAAATTCCTCTGCCATCTGATCTTTTGAGTAAATAACCATTTTTAACGCCTTCCTCAAAGAATTTTGTTCCCTGCGCAATATATGGATTAATCCATGTACATATCTTTAATCCTCTTTCTTTATAACGTTTAAGCATTCCTACTGTATCAGGAAACGTTCTTTCATCCCATTCAAAATCACACCAATGAAATTCCTTCATCCAAAAGCAATCAAAATGAAATACATTTAAAGGTATTTGACGTTCTTCCATTCCCTTTATAAAGGAACTTGTCGTCTCCTCATCATAATTTGTTGTAAAAGAAGTCGATAGCCATAGACCATAAGACCATGCTGGTGGCAATGCTGGTCTTCCAGTTAAAGATGTATAACCTTTTATGATTTCCTTCGGCGATGGTCCATATATAAAATCATATCTGATTTCCTCTCCTGGTACTGAGAATCCCACGTACTCAACCTTTTCACTGGCAACTTCAAAAGATACATTTGTAGAATGATCTACAAAAATACCATATCCTTTATTTGTCATATAAAAAGGAATACTCTTATACGACATCTGTGATGCTGTTCCTCCGTCCTCATTCCAAGTATCAATTACCTGACCATTTTTTACAAATGACGTAAATCTTTCACCAAATCCATAAACATATTCACCTGGCTTAATGGATAGTTCATTTACCATATACGGCTCATATTCTTCTGTCATATAGTTTGATTTTGGCAACATTGTAGATGGTTTTTTATTCCATCTCATATATCCAAGATTTCTAAAATCACAAGAAGTAATTACTTTACCATCTGCTTCAAATTGATAATTCCATTCTTTTCTATTCACTCGTACAGTAACTTTATCCGATTTCATAACTGCTTCCTGCTCTGTAATTGTAACCTGAACAGGTTGTAACTCTTCACTTAATTCAAAACGAGGCTCTTTCCCATCATAAGCCTGGTAATGACAAGCTTTAACAGAAATAACATTTTTTCCTACTGCACGAAATTCGATTGTAATCGTCGGAAGATTCAATGTTGCTCCTCTTGATGTAATAGGTGCTGTCGTAGCCAATACTCTCATACCGCCTGCAATTTCCTTCACTTCATATGCTTCCATTGCGTAAATTGCATTTGCACTTTCACTTCTAAGCCAGAATCCTTCTGTAAATTTCATATTTTTAACCATTCCTTTCGCTAAATAATTCGCATCATTATTGATATAGTCATATTACAACACTTTTCATATTTTGTATTGTCTATTCTTATCAAATTATTGTCAATTTTAATCTTTGATGGGATGGGAACTTTAGTTTTAGAGTAAATAAAAAGACGCCTGAGCGTCTTTTTATACTTTTTCCCTTTAACCTTTAACAGCTCCCGCAACCATACCCTTTATAATTTGTTTACTAAATACAAAGTACATAATTACAATAGGTGCCATAGTTGTCAGCATAGCTGACATAATTTTGGGATAATCAGATGCAAACTGTCCTTTAAACATTGTCATTGCCAATGGAACTGTCTGTAATCCTACATCCTTAATCAAAACTAATGCGAATGAAAATTCATTCCAACATGAAAATGTCTGAATAATTGCTATTGTGACCAAAATAGGTTTACAAACTGGTAAAATAATACTAAATAAAGTTTTTGTAAATGAACTACCATCAATCGCAGCTGCTTCTTCTAATTCAACAGGAATTGCTTTAATAAATCCTTCAACTAAGAAAATCGCTATCGGTAATCCAAATGCAACATACGGTATAATCAGAGTAAACCACTGATTACCCAGACCTGTTTTATTAAACACAACATAGATTGGTACTAATAATGAATGTACTGGTATTAACATACCCATCAAAAACATAACATAAAGAATTCTATTACCCTTAAATTTAATTCTTGATAAGATATATCCTACAATAAAGCCAAACAATACTATAAAAAACAGAGAAATTACAGTTGTACGAACACTGCTAAACATAGATTGGCTGATATGATAATCAACATTTTTCATAATTTTTATGTAATTACTTATTGTTGGTTTCTTAGGTAATCCCATAATATCTGCATTGAATACCCTTTTTGTCTTAAGTGAAGAATATAGCATCCAAACCAAAGGGAAAATACAAGAAGCAGAAAAGATAATCAGCACTGCATTCAATATAACAGAAAGGATTCCTTTTCTAACCACTTCGCCACTTCCTTTTTTCTTGCCAGCAATATCATTTGCATTATATGCCATCTATTCCACCCCCTTATCTTTCATAGTCCAATTAATAAATTTCTGTGTTGCTCCAATAACAATTAAACTAACAACAAAAATTCCAACCGATATTGCACTACCATAACCCATATTCATTTGTGCGAAAGATATTTTATATCCATACATCGCCATAACCATTGATGAATTTCCGGGACCACCTTTAGTCATTATATAAATATGATCAAATACTTTCATATTTCCAGCTACGCAAAGAGTAATACAAACAAGTAATGTATTTTTAATAAGAGGTAAAACAATATAAACAGCTCTCTGGAATGCATTCGCTCCATCAAGTTCAGCAACTTCGAATATCTCAGCATCTACGGATGAAATAGCAGATAATAAAATAACCATGTAGTAACCAATAAATTGCCAAACCAGGGGGATTGCAACAAAAAACAGTACTTTCGTTGGCTCATTCAACCAGACTTTTGCTGAATCACCACGTCCTGTAATTTCTAAAAACCAATTTAAAATACCTCTTTTATAGTCATAAATCATCATCCAAATAAAACCAATACAAACTGCTGATACAGTACTTGGAAAGAAACCAAATGTACGATGTATCCCTTTTAATTTTGCATGTCTTGAATTAATCATCAAAACAATAATAAACGCAAGTCCAACCTGACCTAAAATACAAGCAATTACAATATATATATTATGACTGAAAGACTCCCAAAATGTTCTATCTTTAATTAGCGTCACATAGTTATCTATTCCGATAAATGTCTTTTTGGGTCCACCTTTCCATTCAAATAAACTATAAAACATAGCTGTTACAAGGGGCACAAAAACGGAAAACACATACCAAATTACTGGTATACATAGATACAGTGCTATTGTCTTACCCTTGGGTTTGATTGATTTCAGCATATAATACGCAACCTCCTCTAAAGAATCTAATATCTCAAAAATGGGGTCTCGGCCCACTCAATGGACGAGACCCCTTTGAATACTAGCTTATAATATTTTTATCTTAGTAATTTGTTTCGTAAGCTGTTTGTGTATCAGCTGCAACTGTTGCAGGATCTGTATCTCCGTTTAACATATCCTGTACACCTGTATTGAATACATCCCATACAGCACCATTTACATAAGAGTCATAAATTTCACATGTTTTTGTATCAACATATGAGTAATTGTAGAAGTCCTGTGTAATCTGATCAAATGCGCTTAAGTCAACATCTGCAACTTTAGTAACACCACCAAGAGCGTATTTTGTAGCAACAAAGTTAGCAAAATCAGCACCTGTTAATTTGTAAGCTAAGTCAATTGCTGCTGCTAATTTTTCTGGATCATCTGCAACCTTAGGGTTGATAGCTACTGCATATCCCATACCAATGTTCTGTGCATTTGAATCACCTTTAGCATCTGCTGGTGTTGGGAATGTTGCGAAACCGATGTTGTTGTATTTAGCTTCGTCTGCTTCTAATAATGTAGCCATGATGTAAGATACATCCCAGTTACCACCGATGAATGCTGCTGCATCACCTGAAATGTAATATTCACGAGCATCTTCGTTTGTAATAGCATTGAAATCATCGTTGAAAACGCCAGATTTGAAAGCTTCTTGAGCAAATGTAAGAGCGCTTACGAATTCAGCATCTGTGAAAGCTGCTCCACCTTTTCCAATGATTGAAGCGAACCAATCTCCACCTGTGTATAAATCACCAACTGTTGATAAGAAGCATGAGTTTGCTTGCCATTTTCCACCGTTACCAAAAGCGATTGTGTCGATTCCATCTGCTTTGAAGGCATCTTTAGCTTTTACAACATCATCCCATGATGTAGGGAATGAATCATATCCAGCATCTTTCCACATTTGTTTGTCATAAACAACAACTGTACATGTACCACCTGTTAAAG
>JAQUUB010000136.1 GCA_028694115.1 Lachnospiraceae bacterium | reverse complement strand
TTACAATATAACAGGGGTATTAGGGGATTTCAGTCCCCTAACCAGATTTTGTTTAACGCCCTGCGTTATACGTATCTGGCAAAATCTATCTTTAGGTGGTTTTGTAAAGGATGTAAAAGAACCAAAACAAAAGCAAAGCACAGATAAAAAGGAGGTGCAGCTTATAGGTCGAAGGAAACAAATGGTCGAACCGAGAAGAAATTTTACGATTCGATTATCGGAATTAGAAGAGAAGCAGATGAAGTTGGATGCCGAGACAAATGGATTAAACCCCAGTGAGTATGTTAGGGAATTAATTCTTCATGGTGGTTCAATTGATACTTCATTTGCGTTGGACAGAAGAAATCTTATCAATCAGATTTCTTCTGTTGGTAATAATATTAACCAATTAACACGACTGGCTAATACCAATAAGTTAGTTAGTGATTCTATATTAAAACAGGTAGTGGATTTACTAAAAGAAATCCAAAAATTAATGATGGAGGTGATAAAGAAATGGCGATAACCAAGGTGGGGTGTATGAAGTCTAGTAAGAAAAAACAAAAAGACATTCATCTGAAAAACAGTATCAATTATATTTTAAATCCTATGAAACTTGGAATTGCCAATCTGGCGGGCGGTATTAACTGCCCGTTGGAAATTGCATATGAGCAGATGAAGGCAACCAAGGAGATGTTTCAAAAGACTGGTGGCAGGCAGGGATATAGCTTAATTATTTCACTTAAACCGGGAGAGGGAACACCTGAGATTATGTATGATATAGCAATGAGATTTGCTGAGATTTTCTTAAAGGGAAAGTATGAAGCGGTTGTAGCAGTTCATACAGATAGAGCTCATCTACACGCACATATTGTATTTAATAGTATTGATATGACAGAAGGATATAAGTTCCAATATCATAACGGTGACTGGAAAAACATTTTACAACCGATAACAAATCAATTATGTGAGGAGTATGGATTGGAGATAATGCCGGCAGAATACAGTGAAGATCCTAAGAATATGTCAAGACCAGAGTGGGAGAGAGAACAATCCTATTCCACACTGATAAAAGATGATGCATTTTATTGTGCATTAATGGCAGAGAGTGAACCGCATTTTATATTTTTGTTAAAAAGTCTGGGATATGATGTAAAAGAAGGTAAACATATTGCAGTTAAGGCCCCAGGGATGAAACGTTTTAAACGTATTGATACTATAGACGAACAGTTATCGAGAGAAAATCTTGATACATTAATTCGTTATGAAGACAGTAAGAGCGCTAGACCGAAGGTCAATACCTTTAATCCAATCAATGTGAAACGTGCCAAATTGTCACAGTTTCAAAAGAAGTATTATGCCAGAATGTACCGAATGAGGCTAATTGAGAAAAAGCGATTTCATTATAAATCAGCATATTATTATGAGTCTATCAAGCAGATGCATTTACTACAAGAAGAGTATCTACTGGTGGTAAATAATGATGTGAATTCATTCACAGATTTATTACACCTGACCAATAAGCTTCAGCAGGATCTAAAAGAGGTGGAGGCGGAACAAAAACAAATGTATTCTAATCATGGCATTGAGAAACGTAAATGCAAGGAGGTTGAAGATTTTGAAAAGTTCCGAAGTAATGAGCCTGAGTATAAACGTGAATTAGAAGCGTTAAAGGAACGAAAGGGCAAGATTAATGATCAGATTCAGATTGCGGACAGATGTTATAAGAAGGAATTATCCAGGGCAGAAGAAGTACTGGAACGAATGATTCCAGTTGGTGATATGGAGGATATTGGTGATATCTATGATGTGGAAGTACCAGAGAATCCGTATAAGGAAGTTGTTGTGGAGGTAGAAGCGATAATAGAACCCATGATAGAACCAGAGTCAATGGTAGTTCCGGAATCTGTAATTAAACCGATAACAGAAGTAGCTGATGTAGTGGATAATGAGGCGGAAATAAGTTTTGAGATTGAGGAAAACTTTGTAGATATTACACAAAGCACTGCTGAAGAAACTATGGAACTGCCAAAGACATTGGGTGAATATCAAAGATTGTCATTGCAAGAAAAAGCAGAAAGATTCCCGTTTGAAAGATATACTGAGGATAAGTCATTTAATTATTTTATGAGTTATTTGACGGAGATTGGCAGTAATATGGAATTTAGTGAAGCATATGATGAATTTGCTGAAATATCTGAATGTTACGATAAGATGCAGGAACAAAAACTGGTTGAGCACGAAGTTGAGAAATCAATGTATTTATGTGAAGCAATGGGTATGTCTTCGGAATTGTTCAAACAGGCAAGTGCGGATATAAAAGCAATGGTCTTTCGTCTAGGTGAACTGGATTATAAGGTCGGAATTAAGGTATATCGAGGAGTTCTTGAAAAGCTTGGAATACAGAAAGATTTGATGGAAGTCTATGAGGAATTTGATGAGGTTTATAAGGAAAGTGTGACAGATAAGAAGAAAGATGAAAAGGAATGGAGGAAATAAGAGGGAGCTGGCTGATATGTGGGGGTATTTTCGATTTTGAGTAACTTTTCATGACGCACCCTATACAAAAGTACCCTTAAAAGTGCTACAATCCGTTTTGTAAAGTCTGTTTGTTTGCATAGCAAACAGACAGCTGGAGCAGTTTGAGAAAAAATAAATTCCACCTGTTGAATCTTGAAATTATGAGATTTTGACTTTCTGGTGGTTATCTATCTGCTCTTAAAATAATAGTAGTGTTATTGGTTAGTGCTTTTCATTTCATTAAATGGCAAATCGAATTCTATGTTTGGATAGTCAACATCATGTGATTGAAGAATGGATTCTAAGAGTTTTACTCTTGCTCGTAAACCTCCTTTCCAACTCTACTAGGATTTTCAATCAATGCCGGTTTTAGCATGACGTTGTCTGGGGAGACTTTGTTCAGTCCTGCTAATGCCGGTATCTTTTTGTCTATCAGTAGTTCGACAAGGTCAAATGGAGATGCTCCATTGAGACTATCTCTGGCAGTGGAAAAAAGGGTAAAGCTGCGCTTAATAATATCTCAGAATTTTTTGCTGTAAAGGAGAAGCTTGTAGGTATTCGTGAGCTTGTGAAGGAATCAAAAAAGGATGTATCAGCGACAATTGCTAAGATTGATGCTTTTGGTACAGGAATACGTGAGGCAAATCAGAAGATAGCTAATGCGTTTCGAAAATTCGCTGATAAGGAAGCGGGTGATTATTCTAATATGGATAAGAAGTTTTCAAAAACTGAGATTGTAAAGAAACCATGGATTGCAAAGAAAAAGATATTGGAGGCTATAGTGTTAAGACTGGATACTGCAATTGATAAGACAGAGAATCTGAATAGGGATGTGGAAATTGATCAGATGATGAAGACGTTTGATTCACTTATGGAACAAGCGCACACGGAACAAGTAGTATCTATGGTTGCAGAACCTAATTCTCAGTATGGGGCTGATGTTTTTGAAGCATATGAGGAGACGAAGGGTGCATCTGAAATTGCATCAGAGGTAATAACTATTAAGTCAAAGAAGAATGGCCAATCCAGATAGGGGGGAATAGCTAGGAAAGTATCATTATATTGACGGTTGAATATATTTCTGCTTAATCGGAATGTTACATGGATATTCTGAAAATAAATGGTAATACTCTGCATGAAAGATAGAAAATATGGTATAGAAATTCAAGATTATAAAATATTGACAATTTAAGGTTATTGTGTTAGCATAATATTACTCTTTGCGCTGCATTACATTTCTGACTTGAAATGCGAGATCAACAGTACAAACTGAGCAGGCGATGAACCTTATTTGTATCAAGGTCATGGGGCTGGGCCACCAGGTGTGGCAGCAGATTGTGATATTATACACATCTGTGGGACAGTAGTATGTTCCATAGGTGTGTTTTTTTTATACCAAAAGGAACAAATGAACTTGAATGGAGTGCCATAGAGCTATCAATCGAATGCCAAAAAGGCTAAACGGAGGTAACTTTTATGACAGACTACAAACAAAACATGACGGGATTAAGTTCCGTCGAAGCAAAGAAACTGCAGGACAAATATGGCAAAAACGAATTAACGCCGCAAAAGAAAGAAAGCTTCATTAAGAAGGTATTTCATATCATTTGCGAGCCTATGTTTTTGCTGTTGATTGTTGCTGCAGTTATTTATTTTATCCTTGGAGAGCCAAGGGATGGTGCAATTATGCTGATTTTTGTTATAGGTATTATCAGCATTGATGTTATTCAAGAATGGAAGACAGACAAAACCTTAAATGCATTAAAAGATTTATCAGCTCCTCATGTAAAGGTTATTCGCGATGGCAAGGAAACTGTAATTGCTAGTGCTGACCTTGTACCCAATGATTTGATGATAATATATGAGGGGGTTAAAATTCCTGCCGATGGTATTGTTATAAAGTGTAATGACCTTTGCGTGGATGAGTCTTCTCTTACTGGAGAGGCCGAAGGTGTCTGGAAAGTGACTACAGATAATGCTGTGAGCACAAATGATTATTGGCGTAAGGATTATTGCTATGCAGGAACGTTAGTAACACAAGGAACAGCAACTGTATTGGTTGATAAAATCGGTGCAACTACTGAATATGGAAAAATCGGTGTAAATGTGGCTTTAGCACCACAAGAAGATACTCCACTTCAAAAACAAACAGGAAGTCTTGTTAAGATTTGTGCCGGAATTGCGGCGGTACTGTTTGTACTTGTAGGAGTTTTTACCTACTTTAACATTCCGGATCATGTTTTTGGGGAACGGATTATTGAAAGTATTTTATCAGGCATAACACTTGCAATGGCTATGATACCCGAAGAATTTCCTGTTATTTTAACGGTGTTTCTTTCTATGGGAGCTTGGCGTTTGGCGAAAAAACAGTCTCTTGTCCGTAGACTACCATCTGTTGAGACACTTGGTGCAGTATCAGTATTATGTGTGGATAAAACTGGAACAATAACAATGAATCAGATGACAGTACAAAATAACTGGGCACTGAACGAAGATACACATTCTCTTATCGAAATTATGGGACTTGGTTGTGAAACCGATGCCTACGATCCAATGGAAAAAGCAATGTTAAGTTATTGTGACAGCAATGGAATTTCGAAGGAGCATTTATTTGGTGGAGAGCTTATTACAGAGTATGCATTTACAAATGAACTTAAAATGATGGGTCATGTATGGCGTAGAAACGGTGAAATCATCATTGCCGCCAAAGGATCACCGGAGCGAATTTTGACTGTTTGTAATATCACAGATGCGGATAGAGATATTACAGAACAAAAAATAGCAGAAATGTCCAAGGAGGGACTACGAGTTATCGCGGTTGCAACTATGAGACCTCAAAGTGACAAGGAGATACCGGATAAAATCACCAATTGCTCCCTGACACTTCTTGGACTTATTGGTTTGGCAGATCCTCCAAGAGAAAGTGTAAAAAATGATATTGCGGTATGTAACAGAGCAGGTATTCGTGTAGTAATGATAACCGGTGATAATGGCATTACCGCCTCCTCCATAGCAAAGAAAATAGGAATGCCAAACAGTGATCATATTATTACAGGTGATATGCTGAATGAAATGAGCGATGAAGAACTTCGGGAAAAAGTTAAGGATGTAAGTATTTTCTCCCGTGTTGTTCCGGAACACAAAATGCGTATTGTGAAAGCTTTTAAAGAAAACGGAGAAATTGTAGCTATGACAGGTGATGGTGTAAATGACGCACCAGCACTTAAATATGCGGATATCGGTATTGCAATGGGTAAACGTGGCAGTGAAGTGTCGAGAGAAGCCGCTGATCTCATATTAATGGATGACAATTTTACAACCATTGTTGAAACTGTGAAAGATGGTAGAAGAATTTACGATAATATCCGGAAGGCGGTTGGATATGTTTTTACAATTCATATTCCGATAGCATTTGCATCCCTTTTAGCTCCAATTTTAGGAATAACACCTGCAGCGATTCTTCTTCTGCCTCTTCATGTTGTTTTACTGGAATTGATTATAGATCCAACCTGTTCCATCGTTTTAGAGCGTCAACCCGCCGAAACAGACATTATGGATAGGAAACCTCGCAATCCAAAAGAGAAACTGTTAAACGCAGGCATCTTTATTAAAAGTATTATTCAAGGACTTGTAATTTTTGCGGCTTCCTTTGGCGCTTACTATACTATGCTTGGAGGCAATCCTGACAATGCACCATTAGCTCGTGCAATGGGTCTTGCAATTATTATGCTTTCTAATCTATTTTTGGTTCAGGTTAATAGCTCGGATCACGATTTTGCGTTTCAATCGATTGCCCGTCTTGCAAAGGATAAAGTAATGTGGGCCGTTAATATTTTTACAGTCCTTGGACTGCTCATTATCATCTATACACCAATAAACCAGTTCTTAAAATTTGAACCTCTATCAATCAGTCAGTTATTTGGAGCAGCAGGAATCGCAGCGGTAGCTGTAATGTGGTATGAACTTGTGAAACTAGTAAAGAAAATTATCAAATGATGAAGGTTTCGGCATTTAATAAAAGGACTTACTTGATATCTGATGGAATTGTGACTTGAAAGTTTCATCAGATATTGATGAGGGATTACTAGACAATTAAATCCCTCTGTTAAATAAACAATGTACAAATTCACAACCACGATAACCATTCCCAGTGAGAGGAGATACTATTATACTTGATAAATTATTTGAAGGTAAAAATATTATTCACAAGGCATTAGATGCAACTTGGATGCGTAACCAAGTAATAGCTGAAAACATTGCGAATGTTGATACACCAAATTATAAAAGAAAAACAGTATCCTTTGAAGATCAACTGCTTCAAGAAATGAGTAAAAGTGATTTTAAAAATAGTGATGTAAAAAATATTAATATAAAAGTAGTACAAGAAAACAGCAATCTAAGTTATAGACTTGATGGTAATAATGTGGATATAGATACTGAATCAGTTGCTTTAGCGGAAAATTCTATTCGTTATAATGCTTTAATACAGAGTGCGGGATATTCGAATATTAAATACGTTTTAGAAAATAGTAAATAGTAAATTTAATATAAACATCCCTTTATAATATAGATATTGTATAATTTTCGTTCTGCATTGTAACAAGTGAACTTTCAATATAAATTCAAAAAAAGGAGTGATAATAATGAGCTTTTTTTCCAAATCGTCAAAAGGTCATCACTATAAAAATGGTAATAATGGATATAATCATTACAAATCAAAAGGAACCTTAGGGAATCTTTTTAATACCCTCTTGTCAAGAAGCCATTCTAAGGATTGTAATGATCCTTACTACCAACCAAATCAAAATCAACAATCGTATACGAACCAATCCAATCCTAATCAACATATGAATCAAAATCAACAAATGTATCCAAATCACCCTATGCAAGAGAATCAGACTGTAAGCAATACTCCACCTATTTGGCAGCAAAATAATCTAATTTGCAGTAAATGTAATTCTAAAATCCCTGTGGGATCAAAGTTCTGCTTGGAATGTGGTGAAAAGGTAAATGTGCCATTGGTTTGCCCAAACTGCAAGAAAAAAATTTTACCAAATGCAAAGTTCTGCATGAATTGTGGATCAAAGATATAGAAAAACGAGAACTAATGAATAAAGAAGCAGAAAATATAAAACAAGCAGGAAATACAAAAAAAGCAATATGGGTGTTGTGGATTATCATGGGATTGAACTTTGGAGTTGCATTATTTAAAATTGTTATTGGAACAATTGCAAATAGTGGAAGTATTATCGCAGATGGTTATCACTCTTTAAGTGATGGAAGCGGCAATATTGTTGGAATTGTTGGTTTGTCCATTGCCGGTCGTCCTATAGACAATAATCATCCATATGGTCACAAGAAATTTGAGACTATTTCAAGCATGATTATAGGAATGTTATTATTTGTTGTAGGATGTAAAGTAGCATATAACTCTATTATTAATATAATACATCCGAAAACACCTGAAATATCGATTATTAGCTTTGTTGTAATGATTAGTACATTAATTGTAAATATTTTTGTTGTTATATATGAACGTTCACAGGGAAAAAAACTATCAAGTGATGTTTTGGTGTCGGATTCAGAACATACAAAAAGTGATGTACTTATTACATGTGGGGTTATTTTTACAATGGTTCTTTTACAATTGGGCGCTCCTCCAATTATTGATGGATTAGTATCATTATTAATTTCAGTATTTATATTTAAAGCTAGTTTTGAAATTTTTGTTGAAGCAACCCAAACACTGACAGATTCAGCAGTTCTGAGTAGTGAAGAAATATATGAAGCAACAATGTCATGTGACGAAGTAAAAAAGTGTCATAAGATAAGAAACGGAGGAAGAAAGGATGAAGTATATATAGATCTACATGTACTAGTTCTTCCTGATATGAAAGTTTCTGAAGCACATGCTTTGCAACATAAAATTGAAAACGCACTTAAATTAAAATTTGGCAGTCAGATTTCAGCAATAATACATGTTGAGCCATATTACGAATCTATTTTATAAAAATCAATAGCATAATGAATGTTATGAAAACCTATATTGCCGTTTGGAAAAGGCTTTCGAAATGTAACATGAGAATGATATTAACCTTAAAATAGGAGGTTCATTATGAAAAATAAAATTCATCCTAAAAGGAAAAATTCTTTTCTCTGAAAATCATGTTGTTCTTGCAATACGAAATGTACTCTTATTCTTTGTCTTATAATTTGTTTATCATTTATTTTGTTATGGTTGATAGAATTAATGCTATCATTAATTTAATAAGGTGAGTAGATGTAATAAATATCTCATTAATATGAAGAATAAATAGTTATCGCAAAAATAAAAGGAGCAATAAAATAATAATATGCGACGGACATTCAACTCAAAATCATATGGAGGGAAGAAGATTGGGGAGTATACCATTATACAATCTGTAGGAGAAGGGCGATATGGAAAGTGCTATTTTGCTTCTTCTCCTTCAGGTTGTCCTGTTATAATAAAGTATTTTAAATCAAAAATGCTTAAAAAGAATAAAGAAAAGAATGAATATGAAGCAGTAATACTTTCTCTGCTCAAACACGATAAAATACCGGATCTGTTAGGGGTAATAAATTATAAAGGTTTTTATGGTTTTGTTTTAGAATTAAGGAATGGCAATACAATAGAAGAAATGCTATTCAAACAAAATCATATTTTCAACAATACGGAGATATATAATATAGGTATTCAACTAATTGATGTTATTAAATATTTACATTTTAAGGGCGTGGTTCATAGAGATATTAGGTGCGCTAATGTTTTGTATGATGGTAGCAATATATCTCTTGTAGATTTTGGGTTAGCCAGATGGATTGATGGAAAACAATATAAATGTGAAACTGATTTTTCTTATTTGGGTGATTTATTGTTATATCTTTTATATTCATCATTCGAAAAGCCTAAGAATTACAAAAAGCACCCATGGTATGACGAATTAAGGATCACATGTAATCAAAAACTATTTTTAAAAAGACTGCTGGGGTTAGAACCTCCTTACAGAGATATATTTGAAATAGAATGCGATTATATAAAATTGTTTGAGGCTAAAGAAATCTTCGATTAAAGAACAAAGATTATAACAAAGAACACCAATAAACAGTGATTTACGGCGAATCTGCGAAACCATTATATAAAGCCCCAAAAGGAGTTGTGTATGATTAAAATGATATACAAGTTAACGATGTTACGAAGTAAATCGTATCTAACTAAGAAATATGGACATGGTTTTTGGACAACATTTAAAGCAGAATCAAAGAGATACTTAAACCTTATTTTACCTAAAGTACCTGATATTGGTAGAAGCATATATTCTTTTAACTATAAGTTTGGTCCTTGTTATATTGCTTGGTATAAAGCTTTTTCTAAGCTTGGACTATCAGCTGAGGAAATTGGTGAAACCATTTGGGTAATGAATGAGAAAATGGTAACTACAATTCCGAAACCTTTTTTACAAATGACTGGAAAATCATATTTAAATGGATTTAGAAAAAAGGCAGCTGCTCATGTAGAAAAACAAAAAATAGGGCAGTTGCATCCATATGACTGGAGAATAGAGTATCGAGAAATTGCGAAAAACACCTTTGAAGTGGATATCAGGGAATGTGCTTTGTTAAGGCTTGCTGAAGATTTTGATGCAAGGGCACTATTGCCGTCAATATGCCGGATGGATTATTTGCTTTCACATTTGATGGGAAACGGTTTTGAAAGAACTAAAACACTTGGTGATGGCGATGATTGTTGTAATTGTCGATATCATATTATTGGAAAATGCGAATGGTCACCTGAAAAAGGATTTACTGATAGAAAGTAGGTGTTAGATTGCAGAGAGACATATTCTCAAAAACACGAATTAAAGATTTGAAAGTTGAAATGGAAAAACAATTTTTAGGTGCTGACAAGATTTATAAAAGGGCTTGTCGAA
>JAQUUB010000135.1 GCA_028694115.1 Lachnospiraceae bacterium | reverse complement strand
ATAGAAAGCATTAAAAAGGTATTAGGATCTACAGGAGGTTCCTCCTCAAAATAGAGCAACTCTTTATATTTTAATACAGCACCGGAAAGGTGTTGCTTGGAAAAACAGTTTATAAGTTTATCCTGAACAGCGTGTTCATTATATTATGAAATAAAGTCCTTTATAATGATGTTTGTAGATGAGAAATGATTTCGAAAGGAAACGGTGAAAGATATGAACTTAAAAGAAGCTTTTAGATTTCAGAATAAAATAACAAGTGTCATTGATACCGCGGCCGGCTATCTGGGGCAGCAGGAGAATGTAATGAAGATAACCGTTGAGCATTTGCGGAAAAAGGCAAATCCGGACGCAGAAAATGAAGTAGTCGAGTTGACGGATTCCAGACCATTCCCCTTTGAGGTTAATCAACTGGTGTCTTTTCTGGTGGCCATGATTGATGAAAAGGAAAAGCTTTATAAAGCAATTACCGCGGCAAAAAAGAATCTTGACTACGACATGGATGCCCAGATTGACCTCAATATGAGACGTCAGAGTACGAGCAGACTGTTTCGTGATATGAGTAATATCCGCTCCAGCGAAGTAATACAGCGGGGACGTGGCATGGACTACACATTCAATGCAGAAAAAAATCAGATGCAGTACTACTATGACCTGAAGCGGGTGTCCGTCATTGATTTTGACCGGAAAAAAGTGAAAAACATGGCAAATCAACTGATTAATAAAGCGGATGAAGTGTCTACAAAGATTGACCGGATTATGGTCAATACAGAGGTTGAATACACACCAATCTTCGGTGTCAATGACAGCTTTGACGAGGCTGTGGAAGCCTATCTGGAAACAGTGTAGCAGGGTGGCAGTGCCTGCTGCACTGCTAAAGAGTTAGAAGCCTTCGGCGAGACGGTGCAGTCGCAGATGCATTATAATGCTGCGAATAAAAAAGGATGATTTTATAGTTTGATGCATATATTTTGAAGAGACGCTATTCATGCAAACTGAACGTTTTTCCTAATACCTATGGTCGAAAACTTGCAAGTCACCAGTCTTTAATCAAAATGATGAGATGTCGTATCGCAGGTTTGGAGGATGCAGACCTCCGAAGGTCTAAAAATTTCGTTTATTATTTATTTTTGCTTTTCAATCTTATATTTGTATAGGATGGAAGGGGAAAGATAAGTATAAACAAAATGTTTCAAAGGAGATTTCTAACTCGTTAGGAGTGCAGCAATGAGATAATGAAAAATAGTGAAAAAATAGTGAAAAATAGTGAAAAATATAGTATAATAGCTTTATAGATGAAAGAAATAACTTTTATGAAAAGAGGCTATGATAGATGATAAAATCAGTTCTGACGAATGATATATTAAGACAGATTACTACAATAGAAGAAAATCGTTTTCGTGTTGCTAATGTAGAATTACCGGCAATTGTAATGAATAAACTAAGGAAGAATTCCAAGAAAAAAAGTTCGTATGCATCCAACAAGATTGAAGGAAATCCTCTGACGGAAAAGCAGGTAGATGAGGCAATTGAAAGTGATCCTCATAAGCATTTTTTAAAACCTGAACAGGAAGTTCGTAATTATTTTATGGCCCTTTCATTTTTAGAGAAGAAGCAAAAAGAAAAAGTTAAAGTAGATGTGAAAATGATTATGGATGTGCAGGCAATTGTCGAGAAAGGGGCATCTAAGGAAAAAATAGGATTAAGAGGACAAATGCCGCCGGGTTTTTTGTTTGCGGTATATGATGCACAAAGTGGAAATGCAGATTATATACCACCGGAGTATATTGATATTCCGGGGTTACTTAAGGAACTGGAAGATTATCTTCATACAACGGATGATCATCCATTAATTATCGCGGCAATTGTACATTATCAGTTGGTAACAATACATCCTTTTGAAGATGGTAATGGAAGAACGGCAAGACTTATCTCGGGGTATATTCTGGATTATTACGGATATGGGTTTCAGGGGATTGGCTCTCTGGAAGAGTATTTTGCATATGATCCTGATGAATACTATAGTTCTTTGCAAATGGGACTGCCGGCATTGTATTACGCAGGAAGAGATAATCCTCCACATCCGGAAATCTGGATTGGATATTTCTTGCGTATGATGGAATTATACTCTAAAAAAATATATGAAATTTCAAATACAACTAAGGAGAACAATATTCAGGTTAGTTTATCATTCTTAAATAGAAAAGAGAAAGATTTATTGTATTTTCTGATTCAAAACAATATGAACGAGTTCACTCCGATTGAGGTAGGTAGGAAGCTTGGAGTTACAAATAGAACTGTAATTAACCGAACTGCAAACTTAGTGAATAATGGCTTTGTTGTTCCAATCATAGTGAAAGAAAGAATACGTTCTTATCGTATCAGCAATTATACAAAAGAGAATACAAAAGAAATTTGTGATTTAATATAATATTGAACTAGCTTTGTGCATAATCCCCCCACATTTCCACATAATAACAGCATTACATGAGGAAAGTGGCAGGAGGAAAAAATATATGAAAGCTACAGGTGTTCGTGCTATACTAATGTCAGGTTAGAGAGAAGCCAATGTTTACAAGGGCTTCAGCTAATTTAGTCCTCAAAAAAAATAACACTTTTTGTGATATTTTTGGTATGGACGGCGCCGATTATTACCTCAAAAATAACTCAAAATACATTAGTGTGACACGAGCAGTCAAAGCTTTTTCTAAGTGATAGAAAATCTGACATTATGACACGAGCTATCCCCTCGTAGTTGGATGGACATCACATTACTATGGCACAAACTATGCGTGTTTGCTGATGAAACAGAATATTTGTAAGAATTTAGATAGGACTAAATTAGAACTTTGCCAAGATTTTGAAAGGAGTTGGCAGTGTGCTTGATTTGGTTCTATTTTTGTTTGCAAAAAGGAGGTAGAACCGATGATAGGTAAAGTTCTGATTTGGTCACTTGTAGGAAGTATTTATTTATTCTCATACAGCTTGATGAGATGTGCATCTCTAGCTGATAGGGATTATGAACGTTTAGCACATAAGAAGTTTTATGGAGAAAACAAAACAAAGAGTACCGCAGAGAGCACAGATGATAATGAAGTGATGGACGGGTGCTTGGAATGAAACTAAGAGACTTATTTAGGAGGAAACAGACTATGAATTATTCGAAAATTGAAGTCATTGGTATTGATCATGGATGGTCCATGATGAAAACAGTATCGCAGGTATTTATTACCGGTGCGAGAGAGATTAGAACAGAGCCAGCAGTTCTGGACGATGTATTAGAACTGGATGGCAAGTATTACAAGATTGGAACACAGCGCCAGGAGGTTAAGGACACCAAGACAGAGGATGAATCATTTCTGATTTTGACATATGCCTCTATTGCCAAGGAGCTTCGCAGGAGAGGAAAGACTGATGCAGAAGTATTCCTTGCAGTCGGACTTCCACTTACGAGATTCGGAAGTGAGAAAACGGATTTTGTGAAGTATCTGACAGATAGGAAAGAAGTTACGTTCAGCTTTGAGGGTACAGAGTATCATATCAGAATTGTGAATGCAGCAGTATTTCCACAGTGTTATGCAGCTGTTGCAGACAGAATCGTTTCATTTAAGAAGAAAACACTGATTGTGGATATTGGTTCATGGACGATTGACATTATGCCAGTCATTAACAAATCGCCGGATGAATCAAACTGTATTACGATTCCAAAGGGATTGATTACCTGCATGAGATCCATCAATGAAAAGTGCGTGCACCTCTTCAATGGTGAGATTGATGAAACAGAGCTTCAGAACATGATGCGTTATGGTAAGGAATATGCAAAAGATGAAGAATACTATGACGTAGCAAGAGAAGAGATTGAAGCTTTTGCAGAACGAGTATATAACTCCATTCGAGAATTCGGTTATAACCTAAAGACAACACCAATCATTTTTGTGGGTGGTGGAGCGGTTGTGATGAAGAATTATGGCGGCTACGATCAGAAGAACATCGACTATATCCTCGATATCAAGGCAAATGCCAGAGGATATGAACAGCTGGCAGAGATTGGTTTGAGAAACTTGCAGAAGAGAGCTTAGGAGGTTTGCAGATGGCTAGAGAGAATCTTGTGTTTAACAGTCTCAGACTGAATATGAACAATCCACAGCATGTCAAAATCAATGAGATATTATGTAGCATTGACAAAGATGTGTGTAAATCAAAGAACCAGTTCATTATTGATGCAATCGAATTCTATATCGACAACTTTGGCAAGCAGATATTAGTCAAGGAAGAGAGCGATAAACGATATGTTACAACAGATGAGCTAGATGATATTAAGCAGGAACTGATGGAAGCAGCCATGACAGAAGCAAGGAGAGAAGTCATCCGAGTTCTAGGAACTGCGGTATCAGGAAGAGGAATGGGAGAGTTAGTGACTAGAACAGAAGTCGCACCCACTGCTCCTGAAAAGGAAGAACCCGTTGATGATGAAGTGGTATCCGGTTTGGCAACAAGCTGGATGCCGGAAATGTAAAGGGAGGGAAGAATCATGGTTAGAAGATTTTTTGCCGGATTAGGCAGTTTGTTATTAGCAATCTTAAGAGGAATCCTTTGGGTATTACTTGGTATATTGAAACTTGTTCTTGCACTGGCAAAGATCTTCCTTCTGATGTTCGGTCTGGTTGCCAGATTATTCCTGGCATTTGTAAGAGCGGGAACACCATAGAAAGAGCTATGAGAGGAGGTGAGAAGCATGATGCGATTCTTTACGACATATAAGAAAAATCGTAGACTCATGAAATATTTCTTTAATCTGAAGAAATTAATGGTATGATGAAGGGAGAATGAAATGCACAGAATACGGGACAGTCCATTAAAGTGTCCCGTGCGTAATTAACAGAAGATGTTCACATAGATGTAAGAGTGGACAGGCACGGAACACCAGCCTATCCCTCTTACGGAAAGGGATAGGTGAAGCTTATGAAAAAGATAGTAGTTATTCTTTTATCTGTAGCACTTTTATCTCTTGCAGGATGCGGGAATAAGAGTAAAGATTGATAACATAAAGCCGGACAATTTTAATGCAAGAAAATTAAAGCGGTTTGTCCAAAGATGGGAAATTCGTGATGCAAATGGAAAACTTTATGATATAAAATCGCACCAGTTTAGAGCAACATTTGTACGTGAATTAATAAAGCAAAAAGTTCCAATTGCTCATGTTATGAAGCAGTTTGCACATGTATCGGTTGAGATGACAGCACATTATTTAAGTCTTGAAGAAGATGAAATAAAAGCTATTTTTTCTGACTTGATATTAAAACCAAATGCTAAAATTGCTGGATTACAGGCAAGTGAAATCAGAAATAAGCTGGATGTTGTATTCAAAGGTAAAACAGCTAAAGATATGGATGATATTATATTGGGATTATCGAAAACAATGAGCTTTAATCCACTTCCGACGGGGATTTGCCTATACGATTTTAGAAGAGGCAATTGTACGGATGGGGATGGATGTTTTATGTATAATTGTCCCAATTATGTAACAGAAGTAAGTTTTCTCCCAATTCTTAAAGATGAATTGCAGTTATTGGAAACAGAAATGAGAAGGTTGAAAGAACTGGGACAAGAGCCAGCATGGCAAGTACAGTATGTAAAATGGAAGTATTTGAAACCATTAGTTGAAGAATTGGAGGGACAGGACATTGAGTGATAACATAAATCAACAATCGGGACTGCTTAGATATTCTGAGCAGCGCAAGAAAGAAACGGAAATAAAGGTTAGAAATACCTTAGATAAAATGAAACGGGAAGGGAGGGATATAAATTATGAGGCTGTGGCGCAGGAAGCAGGAGTTTCAAGAGCAACTCTTTACAATAATTCTGATTTGAGAGGAGAGATTGCATTGATTAAGAATGAAGAAGTGGAAAGAAAGAAGAAAAATCTGGTCAAAGAAGAAAAGGATAAGATTAAATGCCTAGATTCTAAGATAGCTGAACTTCGGAGTATCATAACCAAATTGGAAATCGATAAGAAAAATCTGATTGTACAATTAGTGGATATGGAACATCTCAAGGACGAAAATCAACAATTGAAAAAACGTCTGAATATAAAAACAGTATAGGGAGGAGGAATGTGCTAGACATCAAAAAAGTGTCTAGCACGTGTTTTATATGGATAAACCAAGAGATCACAATGTATTAAACACGCGAACACTAAAGATAAATTACGAATTTATTCTCGATATTGATGCGGAACGGCAGAATGCCAGAGATTTCATTGATTTTGGAAACAAGCAGGATAGATACAATTTATTAAAAGCTCAAGAACGTGTATTAGACCATCTGTTTGAGCAGACAAAGTATGCAGTCATTATTGAAAAAACGGCAGAAAAGCTTGGGACAGAATTTCTTGCAGATTTAGCATCGGGAAAGGAACTAGATTCGGCAGTCAAAGGACTTACGTCTATGATTCTTCAGCCGCAAGTGAAGGAAAGGTCAAGGTGATGGTATGGCAGGAAGGCAGCATAGTGTAGATAAGCTGCTTCGTTTGACACCAGATGAGGCAAAGCAGCTGACAGAAAAGGCAGAAAATGCCGGACTGACAGAGACTGCGTACCTTCGATTGCTTATCAGCCAGAAACCTAATGATTATCCAGAAATCAGAAAGCTGTTAAAGGAACTCATCAATGAAGTGAATCGGGTTGGTGTCAATATCAACCAGATCACATTCAGCCATAATGCAGAGCTTTATTCCAAAGAGGATAAGGAAAAGCTGGTGGCATATATGAGAAAACTGAATCTGGAAGTAAAGAAGGTGGTGGATATGATTGGCAATTAGCAAGATTCTCTATATGAAAGACTGTGGCGGACATTTTCATGGAAGACACCTGAAAAGTGCGCTGGATTATATCATGAATCCAGAGAAAACGCAGAATGGAAGACTTGTTGGAGGAATCAACTGCCAGCCGGACAATGCCTTTGAACAGATGAAGGATACGAAACGAAAGTTTGCAAAGATTGACAAGCGCCAGGGGTATCATCTGATTCTTTCCTTCAAAGAGGGAGAGACGAACCCGGATATGGTCTATGAGATTACCAGACGATTTGTGGATGAGTATCTCGGTAAACAGTTCGAAGCAGTTTACTGTGTCCATGATAATACGGATCATGTGCATTCCCATATTGTATTTAACAGTGTGAGCTTTGTGGATGGTCATAAGTATCGTTATGAAAAGGGAGACTGGGCGAGAGATATTCAGCCGATTACCAACAGACTGTGTGAGGAATATGGTCTATCGACCATAGAAATCGAAGGCGATAAAGATGCCACCCATGAGCATTATAAGGAATGGAATGAATATCGAGATGGTAAATTCGTGTGGTCAGATATGATAGCGCGGGATTTGGATTCCTGTATTTTGCAGGCAACTGATTTTGATGGATTCCTCGAATTATTAAGGGACAAGGGATATGAAATCAAGCAGGGAAAGTATATGGCAGTAAAACCGCCAGGCATGGGCAGATTCAAGCGATGCAAGACACTTGGAGAAAACTATTCTGAGGAGAGAATCCGAACCAGAATCATGGAAGAGGATTTGAAGTTCTATCAGGAACAGAAGAAGGAGTTTGAACCACAGCTGGTGAAGTGTTATGTGAAGCGGTATCGCCGGGCGAAGATGTCAGGACTGCAGAAACGTTATTATGCAAAACTGTATCGGATTGGTAAGTTGAAAAAGAAGCCTTACAGTCAGGTATGGAAATATCGGAATGATATTAAGAAGATGCAGAAGCTGCAGGCGCAGTATCTGTTCCTTGTAAGGCATGAGATTCACAATGTTGTCGATCTGGCTGCCACAGTGGAGAATCTGACGGATAAGAAGAAAGATGCATCCAAAGAAAAGAGCAGGGTATATCGCTCAAAAGAGAAATGCAGTTCCATCTTTGAGATAGCGGACGCTATGCAGGAGATAGCTCCGGCAGAGAACTGTTATCAGAAAGGGGACACATTTTTTGAAGAGGAACATCAGCAATGGCTTATACTATCCAAGCAATTAGAGGATGAAGGCTATTCGTTGGAAGAGGCGGAACAGCTTCGTGCATATTACAGGGAACAGTTCAGTCAAGTCAGCAGGAAAGAGAAAGCAGTATTTAAGGAATTAAATCTTGGTAAGGGAATCATGAAGGATATTCAAAAAGATGAGGATGACCGCAGCAGAGAGCACGAACCAAGTAAGGACAAGAGAATAGAGAGGGAAAAGAAGCAGCCAGTTCGTTAGGCTGTATTTTTATGCCCTGTTAGGAGGTATTTATGGAACAAACAACACGACAGATTGCTTCCATTAAGAATGGTAATTATCTGAAGGGACTTCGAAGTGCCAGACGATTTGAGCCAGAGGTCTATGACCTGGTGTAAGACGATTTGGATTATGGATTGAACGAAACACAGACAGATCTGTATCTTAAGAAAGGATTTAAGCTGGCACAGATGAAAGTGCTTTCCGGGTTCCTTAGAAAAGGAATAGATGAAGCGTTTGTCAAACAGCTTACGGCACATGAGAATCTGACAGGCTATCAGATGCAGGTTGCGTTGGAATTTTATGAAAAAGGAGTTCCAATTCCTGTTATAGAAGAAACGGTCAGTAATAATTCGACACCGAGTGCCATGAGAGAAATCTTTCAAAAGATTCTGGCAAATACAGAAAGCGTGAAGGCAGAAGCAGAGCAAGTATCAGAACAGATGAAGGAGTATGTGAAGGGGCTAGTGACACAGATTGAGGAAGTGGTCGGTAAGATTCAGTATCAGGAACAGCGATATGACGAATTGAATAAGAAACTTACCATTTTTGAAAGCACCAAGAAAGATGAGGAAGTGGCAGAGAATCTGGTGAAGAAACTGGAGGATACTGAGGCAGCATTGAATTCCCAGCAGGATAGAATCAATAGTGCTTCTTCAACAATTGCAAGACTAAGGGAACAGGTAGATAACAAGGAGAAGGAGATGAGCAGAATGCAGAATCGTATTGATACGCTGGAAAAGAAACTACTTGATAAGGCAGACATTCCGGCAAAGCCAATAGAGGTGCAGGAGAGTAAAGCATCAACTGAGGCACAGCCAGAGGCAGTGGATGTTGGAATGGTAGATACCCAGTCAACCATTTCAGAGAATACACCACCAGATGATCCATTTGTAAAAAACATGTATGGAATTCCAGTGTATTATCAGATGCCTGTGGTAGACGCTCAGGGGCATGTAGTACAACAGCTCTCGGTGGAGCGCACCCGTAGAACGTCAGAGGGTGGAATTGCAGCTATGATTGCAAGACTCTGTTTCAAAAAGAAATCCTGACAGGATATTGTGAAGCTGGTGGCAAGCGGAGACTTAGTTCCGGCACAGCTGATTCAGATTAAGTCAGGAATTGAAAAGGGGCTTACCGAAGGACAGCTGGTGGAACTGATTAACAATAATGTATCTGCGGAGAAGATGAAGGAAATCATTGAAATCGCAGTACTAGAAAACAGTATGAATGATTAGGAGGACACATATGAGTTTATTAATGATTAGCGAGATTATGCAGGAAAAGCAGGAGCCGTTATCCACGTTATCGGATTATGAAAAGGAATTTGTGGTGCAATTTGCATTCAAAACATTAGACCAGGAACTTACCAATAAACTGATTCAAGAGTTGGCAGAGGCAAGAGACGGGGATGAAACGAAGCAGATTATGGAGTTAACATTCAAGAATTATGCAAGTATTGTAAAGTTCATGGTGTTGAGGTAGAAGCCTGTACTTGCGGTGGGGTACCTAATCCATTATGGGAAAGAAAACTTAATAAAGTATGGAATTTATTGGATCATTATGGGATTCATATGAGTGAGAAAAACAGTGATTATGTGGTAAATGAAATTATAGGAAAACTTGATGAATATAATGGCTGTCATTGAACTGAGATAAATGAATTTGAATGTCAAGAAGAGCTGGAAGCTTGATGCTTACCAGCTCTTAACAATATTTATCGCAGATTTTTATTTTGACACTCTGCTCTCCACTCTTTATACCAATCGCAGTTTTGATTGGTGACCTGAGCTTCTTTTTCCAATCCATTATTTTTTTTCGCAATTGGAGAGCTTCTGTTTCAAGTTCAATATATTTTTCAGAGGCTGCTACAATTTCTTCTGGTACAACAATTTGTTGAATTTCAGAGGAAGAGGTTTTCTTTGCAACTTCCTGAGCCTTCCATACTGGAACAATTCCGAAACTGGTTAGCAAACAATACAGTTCCCATCTACCGGATTTCCCAAGATTCCTAACATTATCGACATTACATTTTGCAGCCATGCCTAAATTTTCAATGTTAGTTCTAGACATACAATTAAACAAACGGACACTGATTTTATTAGAATCAATATCCTTAAATCGAATATCTCTAGGATCTTGATAAGTATCAGGATTCACAGGGGTATTGGATTTTATCCATTCTTCTCGTCGCCTCG
>JAQUUB010000134.1 GCA_028694115.1 Lachnospiraceae bacterium | reverse complement strand
TTGTTACCATTAAAACTATATATACCGTAATCACCAAATGTACCTGTGTGTTTTCCTTTATAATATGTACCTAAAGATTCTGCAGCATCTTCAATTACTGGAACATTATATCTATTGCATATTTCCATAATTCTATCCATATCAGCAGATAAGCCATATAGATGGACAACTAGAACGGCTTTAACTTCTGGATATTTCTTAAAAGCTTCTTCTAATGCATCGGGATTCATATTCCATGTTTTATAATCACTATCAATAAAAACAGGCTTTGCATTTTGATAAATGATGGGATTCGCAGTAGCTGAAAAAGTGAGGGTTGGGCAGAATACAATATCTCCTTCTCCTACACCAGCCAATCTAAGCGCCAAGTGGATAGCAGCACTTCCTGAGACTAGAGCAGCAGCATGCTGAGTACCAACTTTAGCAGCAAGCTCTTCCTCAAAACCGTTTACATTAGGCCCAAGTGGCGCTATCCAGTTAGTATCAAACGCCTCTTGTACATATTCTTGTTCATAACCTTCATCACTCATATGCGGTGAGGCAAGCCAAATTTTATTATTTTCTGCCACTTCAATTCATCCTTCCTTATCTAAAGCCTATGTATTGTACAAAAGTGATTGTTATTGAGAGTACTTTACATTCAGTAGCATTAGTACACCTTTAAATTTTGCTAAACCCCTTGATATTACTGGGTTTGTCCTATTTATCCTTTTAGCATACTCACCTCGAATTCAGTCACAAAAACCGCTTTGAAATTTAGCAAAAAAAATTCAATAAAACACCATCGTTATCTTTCGCAAGCAGAAAAGTACTGAACATCCTTTCTGCTATCTTCCGACCAGCATCTCAGACCCCTTCCTCTCCTGTATTATTTATCCAATTATTTTCAGAACGCATATTGCTGTAATTATTCAACTATTGCTATCACAACAATTTTTTTTACTTTAGAAAAACCATTCATGTTTTATTCATGTTTTATTCATTGTTTACGCGCCTAAAGATTAATTATCAATTTATTTAGTCAACTTTAGGGGAATTATGCACAAGCTAAATTCCCCCTCGAATTCGATGGGTTTAAAATCCAGCTTTTTTTCAATTTTATCCCTTGCAGAGAAACGAGGCCTTACAAAAGTTGTTTACTGACTGAAGCGATCTGAATACTCCTGTCTCTTTTCCATTTTTGTCTGATTGTATTCATCTCTAAATTCTTGAACTTTTGATACATTATAACCATAAGATTCAAGTTCATTTTGCATTTCATATAGTACTTGATATACTTGGTTATCAAGCGCATTTTCCATGCCTTCAATCTCGCTTATATAGTCTTCTATGATATTTGTCCTTTCTTCATCATCCTTTATGCTACTTCTAGCCGTCTGGATTTCATTAAAAATTATTTCCAGTCTAGATTCATAATCATCTCTAAGACTTTCCAGTATTCCCCTATATTCACTGTCAATATCATCTTTTGATTTTATGGGATCTTCAGAGGAATACATGGTAGCTATTATTTCATCGTTGTTTATATCTATGGTTTCTTCCGAGTCAATTTGTTTTTCCTCTTTATCTGAATCTGTTTTTATTATGGTATTTAAATTAAAGCAACTTGTTATTGGCTCTATTAGATCTATCTTTTCAGCCTTTACAATGTTTCCATTACCCATTAAACTAGCTCCTACTGCTACCATTAGCACGGCTGCTGCAATAGAAGCGAAAAAGTTTAATCTCGACCTTGCGTATTTTTTGTATTTCGTCCTTCTTAGTACTCTAGGCTTTACAATCCTTTCTCCATTTATTACTTTAAGAGGATTTTTTTCAAATAATATTTTTGCATATTTTTCAGACGAGTATTTTACTACTGTCTTCCTTGCTTTAGATAAAAGAGGTCTTCTTATTTTTTCACTATGTCCATCAGAAGCAACAAAGTCAACTAGACATTCAGCTATTAATAATCTTAGATACGAAGCTACTTCTTTTCCCTGTTTTCCTAGTATACTAGATCCATTAATCTGAATATATCCTCCTTCTTTTCTTAGCCAAACTATTTTTTCTTTGCTATCAATCAAACAAGGATATAATTCAACATGGGCTATTATAGGAAAATATCCTCTTATCCTAACTTCATGAACTACATCCAATATTTTTTCAAATTCAATATTTCTTTGAAATTCAATAAGAATGTATTTCTTATTATTAATAGCCAACTTATCCTTAATGCTCTCAACTATATCAAGATACCCATCCGAGACAAAAAGCTCAGAACCCAAGTAAATATTCATATCTGGAAATCTTTTGCTAACTTCTTTTTTAACTGCTGAAAAAGATTCTTCAATAGTCATCTTAGCTTTAAAATCAATATAATGGTTGATATGCGGTGTAGCTACCATTGTCCTTATCCCGTCTTTATATGCCACCTCTATCATTTTTAATGAATCTTCTAAGGTATCTGGGCCATCATCTACAGAGGGTAATATATGGCAATGCATGTCTATCATTATTTTTCACCTTCTTTATTTGAATAATAGTAATAATTAGCATACTTCTGACCTTTTAGAGGGATCTTGTTAAGCACTACTCCCAATATATTTGCATTTACTTTTGCTAAAGATTCTTTAGCTTTTTTCACCATTTCCACCTCCGTTTTGCCAGATGAGCAAACAAGAACAACTCCATCTATATATTGCGACATTATTACTGCATCTGTCACTGCAATAACAGGAGGAGTATCTATAAATACATAATCATATTCCATTTTTATTTTTTCTATAAGGTTTTTCATGGCATTGGAATATAGTATCTCAGAAGGATTACTAGGTATCTTTCCAGATGTTATTATCTCTAAGTTTGGATGGAATCCTCCTCTCAGGAAGCTTTTAAAGTCCTCTCCTTTGAGAAGTATATCTGTGATTCCTACTCTATTACTAACTTCAAAGAATTTATGTATTCTCGGTTTCCTTAAATCACAATCTATGATTATTACTTTATGACCTGCATCTGCCATTGTCATTGCAACGTTACAAAGGGTCGTTGTCTTCCCCTCCCCTGGGGCTGAACTTGTCATTAATATTGTCTTGATATTATTGTCTACATTTGCAAACTGTATATTTGTCCTTATCCCTCTATACGCTTCGGATACTGGGGATTTTGAACTATTATGCACTATAAGCTCTTTCAATGATTACACCTCTTAATTCTTTTTTGTAACATGTTCAAAAACCGGTATACTTCCTATTACTGCAAGTCCCAAGTGTTTTTCTACGTCACTTTCTGTTTTTATAGTATTATCAAGATATTCTAAAACAAATGCCAAAAAAAATCCTACCATTAATCCTAGCACTAGTGATATTGCCATGTTTAAAGGTATTTTTACATTTATAGGGTTTGGCATAGGTATAGCTCTATCTATGGTCTCTACGTTATTAACTTTAAGTATTCTCATTACTTCTTTAACAAATACTTCTGAAATTGTATTAGCTATTTGTGAAGCCATTTTTGAGTCTTCATTTTGAACAGAAATTTTAAGTATTTCTGTAGATCCTACCGGTTGAGATGTAGTATTCAATAAAAGCTGATTGTATGTCATATCTAGGTCAAGTCTGTCTATGACTTCCTCCAGCACTATCCTTGATTTGACTATCTCTCCATAAGTAACAACTAATTTTTGGCTTAGGTTAACGCTGCCTAGGTCAAAACTCGCAGCTAGGTCTCCTGCACTTATTCCTTTTGAGCTATTTACCATAAGGGTGGTATCTGACCTATACATTGGTGTCACCATAAATGCACTATATACTCCACCTAATATTAATGAAAGTATAGTTATTACGATTATCGTCCATTTTCTTTTTAGCACAATATCCAAGAGCTCACGCAGCTCAATGGTTTCTTCCATCTAGTCTCCTCCTCTAATAGCTTCTCTAATGTTTTAAATAATAATTTTTTATTCTTTACTTCTATAGTTTGGCACCAGGCTTTTTATATTTTTCTCTAATCTAACCAAATCTTTTAACTCTACAGCTTCTCTTATTTTAAAAAGTGTATTGTCTATTTGTACTATTTTTTCTTCCAAAGGCTTTCCTATAAATATTTTTTTATGTCCTGTCTTTTTAATTCCTTCTTCATCCATAAGAAGTTCTTCAAATAATTTTTCCCCTGGTCTTAATCCGGTGAACTCTATATCTATATCTACATTTGGTTCAAATCCAGATAATTTAATTAAATCTTCTGCCAAACTTAGAATTTTTACAGGTTCTCCCATATCCAGAATAAATACTTCTCCACCATTTGCCATGGATCCTGCCTGCAGCACAAGTTCTACAGCTTCTGGTATAGTCATAAAATATCTAATTATATCTGGATGAGTAACCGTGATTGGTCCTCCACGCTCTATTTGTTTTTTAAACAGGGGAATTACGCTCCCGTTACTTCCAAGCACATTTCCAAATCTTACCGATACAAATTCTGTGTTTTTGTATTTATGATCCAAACTCTGTATTGCAATCTCTGCAAGTCTCTTACTTGCGCCCATTAAATTAGTAGGGTTAACCGCTTTGTCTGTGGATATCAATACGAATCTCTGACATTCATATTCCCCCGCAACACAGGCTACGTTTAATGTTCCAAATGTGTTATTCTTTATAGCTTCAAATGGACTATCCTGCATTAAAGGTACATGCTTATGAGCGGCTGCGTGAAATACTATGTTTGGTCTATACTGTGAAAACACATCTTCCAATCTATCTTTATCCCGCACAGACCCAATAAGCACTTTCAGGTTTATTTTGTTACTATAATCTCTTACGAGCTCATTTTGAATGTCGTAAACACTATTTTCATATATGTCAAATATGATAAGTATCTTTGGTGATAACCTTGCTATCTGCCTGCACAACTCAGATCCAATTGAACCGCCACCACCTGTAATCATAACAACCTTATCTTTTATATATTTTTCTATATCGGGATTTTCAAGTATTATAGGCTCTCTTCCTAATAAGTCCTCTATGTCCACATCCCTAATTCGCTTTACATCTACTTTCCCATCGATAAGTTCATATATTCCTGGAAGTATTCTTAATTTGACCCCTAACTCCTTACAAAGCTCAAGTATTTCTTTCCTTCTTATATTTGATACAGATGGAATAGCTAATATGATTTCATCTATATGCATCTCATCAGAAACTTTTGCAACATTTTCCACTTTATCTATAACTAAAAGCCCATTTATCCATTCCCCTATTTTGTTTTCATCATCATCTAAAAACCCCACTAGCGTTTTAGAAAGTTCATAGTTTTTCAAAAGCTCCTTTGCAGTAAGGATACCAGCTTCTCCAGCGCCAATTATAAGCGTATTCGTTTTCCTTATTTCGTTTTTTCTTTTTAATAAGGAATCCATTTTTAGCCTTCTAAATATTCTATATGAAAATCTAAAACCTCCAACTGTTGTCATTATCATGAATATATTAATTAAATAGAAACTTCTTGGCATTTGAACTCCCATTCGGTTAAACACTACGTAAAGTATTACATTGCTCCAAAATGAAGCTAGTCCCACGGATATAAGTTCATTGATGCTAGCATATTTCCAGAGACTTTTGTAAAGCCCAAATAAATTTAGAGTTCCTATGATTACAATTGAATAAATCACCATATTCTCTATAAATACTTGTTTATACATCATGTACTGCACTCCCATATTGAAATCAAACCTTATTTCAAGAGACAATACTGCAGCAATTATTATAAGAACTAAGTCTGCACATAGAAGCACTAATTTTCTTAAGTTTTTGTTTTTTAATCTATATGCTTTCATATATCTACCTTCCAAACTTTACATGATAAGTATCTCTGTTTTTATTCCATATAAAACAACTGGATCCTTAGAATCATACATAATGTTCTGATGAAAACTTTCTATTTAGAGATTCACTATATTAAACGTCCTGTTCAATTCCATAAGCAAAGTGATATCCATATTCCCTGTGGTAATAAGTTCAAACTCTTTTCTTTCCTCTTGAGTCATATTCTTATATATATCCTTTGCGCTTTGTACATCTGAAGATATGTCATAGTTTGAATCATTTAAGTAACTTTCTATGGATTCCGATATAATATCCGCTACTTGTTTTTGATTATCCGTTGTATATTTAGGAACCACTCTATTATTAAATACGGAAAGTGCTCTTTGTAGTTTTTCATTTACCTCTTGCTGCTCACTTGCCGATGACCCTCCACCTGAAGAACCTCCGTTTGAGCCGCCACCTGAAGTCCCTGTCTGTCCTGAATTCGGTATTTGTTCTTGCTGAATTTCTTGTTCTACCTTATCTTCAATCTCTATATTCTCAAGGTCTTGATTTATAGACTCTTTTTTTGCAATGAATATATTAGAATCCGAAACATTATGAAGTGCTACTACTCCTTCTGCTCTTGTAATTCTTCTTTTACCTCCAAATGTCCCGTCAGAATAGCCGCTCATTATTTTATTTGAAACAACATTTTTTACTGCTTCTTTTGCCCAAAATGACACTTCTTCTAAATCATCTATATTTATGTTTTCTTCTTTCGTTTCAAGTTCATATAGATTATTTAACATTACCGCTATCTGCTCTCTTGTCACATTTTCGTTAGGCTTAAATGTATTATCACCAAAACCAGACACATATCCAGCCGCTACTGCTTTTTTGATTTCTCTATATGCCCAATTCGAAGAACTTACATCTGAAAAAGATATTTCTGTTTCCTCAGTAAAGTTATTCATTTTGTTTATTATTGTTAATAGCTCCGCTCTCGTTATTTCTCTTGATGGTTTGAATGTTCCATCTTCATATCCACCGATATATCCTTTTTCAGCCATTTCTTCTATTGCACCAGTTGCCCAGTTTGTAGGGTTTAAATCTGAATATGTAGCTGCATACGAAATGGTTGGTAAAAATAGAGAACTGCATAGTACAGTTGCTATTGTAATGCTCTTTCTTTTCATTTGAATCCTCCTAATATACACTTCAGAAGATATAAATCAACTTCTATATTGTTTATAATCATAAAAGAAGGGTAACCCCCTCTTTTATGATTTTGTGTTTATCTTACTTAAACTTTTCTTACGCTTACTACAAGCTTTGTAGTTCCAAGTTCAATACTTAAAAGTGTTTTTGTATCATACTGACTAATTGTGCCCGCATCCGCTAAAAATTCGCTGCTAAGCGTACTTAAAGTTTTACTATTCATATCTGCTTCAGCCGCAGCACTCCATAAAGAAATTGCAAGCCCAGAAAGATTTAAGTCACTTTTGGTTTTAGCTCCATAAAGTGTAAGTATATCTGATTCAATATCAGCCAAGCTAGCATCTGCAATGATGTCAGCTAGTTGTTCGATATCAGCATTAGAAGCAATACCATTTCTAATCTTGATTAAAAGTGCTTCATTATTTTGTTTATTGACAACCTTAAGGGGGTCCACACCACTATAGTTTAAAATTTTTAATGCCATTGACTGCGCATAGTTTGTATTAGAATCTGACTCTAAACTCAGTATTTTGGTAATTAATCCATCCGCACCAACAAGCTGCGTCTTAATAGCATCTTTGTTATCATCATAAAATTGGTATATTAATGCCTTACTAACCGCATCTGTTCCATTAAAAGTTCTGACTGCGGTTTTCGTTATAACATCGTTTCTATAGTAGTTAAATACTAAATCGTACTGTGAAACGGTAGGCGAAGTGGATCCACCACCTCCGCCACCTCCGCCACTTACAGCTGGTTTCGTAGGTTCTGTAACACCGGGAGCAGTATCAGTTTTAGTAACTGCTGTAGATGGTGCAACCGTAATGCCATCCACATGTGCTTCCAATTTAGCAACTGTACCACTACCGGTAATGGCCAACTTAGCATCCGCTGTCACAGTGCCAATTTTTGCACCTTTTTCAATTTCTAATTTAGTGTCATTTGCTCCATTTTCAATTACTATTTTTTCAATGTTTTTGTTAATAACAAGAGTTGATTTATTCTGAACAATCAATTCCCCAGCATTTAACCCAATAGTAATTTTATCCGAAACAGGTGCTGCAACACTAATTGCTTTTACTTCCCCTGTAAAATTCTTTTCCTGTAAATTGCAAGCCTGTTTAATTTCTAATTTAGAAATTTCAGTTTTTCCAGAAACTTGAAAGCGAACGTTTTTCTTATCCAACAAAGCCTTACCCTTGACAACAACGCTATCAGCATAAACAGAGTGATCTCCACCGCCATGAACAATCAAATCACCTTTAATTTCAACATTGCTTAAATAAACCTCACCGTCTCCTACTTTTTCAGAAATAATTACATTTCCAGCGACAGTTTGATTTTCAAGCTTTGTGTCATCCAGATCAATGACAACATCTTTTTCAGTTACCGTTGTTTGTTCTGTTACAGTCCCCATAATTCTGTTCAAGGTAGAGACTGCTTCTGCTCTAGTTAAAACTGCATTTGGCTTAAAGGTTCCGTCGGGATATCCGCTCATATAGCCTTTTGCAACGATTGCTCCTACAGAATCCTTTGCCCATGCAGGAATATCATCTGCATCTGTAAATGCTGTAATAGAACCACCTGCCGCTTCAATTGCATTTGCAATGAATATTGCGGCCTGAGCTCTGGTTATCGTTTCATTGGGTTTAAATGTTCCGTCCGGATATCCAGCTGTGTATTCCTCTCCCAATGCAATGGCAACATCGTTATAGAACCAATCGCTAGGGATAACATCGGAAAAAGCAACAATTCCTTTGCTGCTTAAGCCTAAGGCTTGGTTCATAATACGAGCAAATTCAGCTCTAGTTGCAGGCTTATCCGGCTTAAATGTGCCGTCCTGGTAACCGCCGATTAGGCCCTTGGCCTGCCATTCGGTAATTGTCTTTTCTGCCCAGTGACCCTGAATATCAGTTGATGCAGCTAATACCACATTGACAGGTACAACTAACATTAAGGCAGCTAAAGTCATAGATATTGCTCTACTTGTGTTTTTTGATTTTAGTTTCATTTTTACCTCCTTCAAATTCTTCCGATAAACTTGCATATTAAAAAAATTCCGTATATAACTCACCTTCTTCTCTTAAATAATTAAAATTTGATTAATGAATCGTTAATATTATATCACTTTCATGGTTTTTATGCTACAAAATTCCTAATAATTCTAAATTTTTCGAAAAAAAAAATCGACAAAATAAGACAAAGATAATTTTTATGCTTTATATGGGACTATTATGTTTGAACGAATAAAACTATTAACCAAAAACATTATAAACTTTGCTCCACCTGATTTTTATACAAACCTATGAGTGCTCCATCATTATCAAAATGTATCTTTGGCATTAATCCTTGTTATTGACAAAGGCGTAAAATAAGGAGAAAATAAAAACGTCTAAATTATTATCAAATATCTTTTGCTAATATTTGGATACCTACGAAACATTTCTTAGTGTTGTAACCATCTTTTAGTAGGCGGATGTACTTGAAACAATCCAGGGGTTGAGTAGATAGTTTCCATAATATTTCTATTACTACCGCCCCTAACAGAACCGTACATGCAATTTTCCCGCATAAGGCTCTTTATATAAATCATTTATTGCCATGTTGAAACATATATATTAGATTCTAATATTGGGTTATATTTTAATATATTTAGATATTTTCCCTAAGTAAATTTCTTTTTACTCCTTCTGTTGAGTGCTATAAACAATACCCACCTAGTGATGAGTACATCCTTTTTATTTTAGAAAATCGGGGTGCCAGGGCTTAGATAGTCGTTTTTTTGCTTTCGTGAGTATATTCAAAAACATGTGATTATATAATTATTTTTCACTTAACATCACGCCTGTGGACTCTAAAACGAGAAAAAAGACCCGAAGGTCTTTAATCAATTATTTTTTCACTTTTCTTTTCGCCCTTCTTGCTTTCCCAATTCAAAGGCAAGCTCTAGCGCTTTCTTTACTCCCCATACGGAAACGTCATGAAAATCAAGCCTATCAGAGTATCTTGTTTCTAAGGTTTCAATAAAAAGCTCTTCTTTTGCAATTTCCTCAAGTTTTTTCTCAATTTTTTTATTCATGGTTTCATTCCCCTTCCCTTTGGTGTGTACATATTAGCTCTAGTCAGGGGATATATCCAGTACATTTTGGAATACTTAAAAATCTTAATTAAGCTACTGCGGATTTTGTTAATCTGCTCTTTGCTATGGGTTCTGGTATTATTCGCATGGGGTATAAGTTCATCAATGGTAAGAGTTTCATTTCTTCTGTTGTTTTCATAAGGTTCACCTCGTTTTATTTTTAGGGTCAAAAAAAACACCTTTAAACCTCACTATTTTTCAAGTTTTTCAGGTGTAACATTCTTCATAAAACTTGTAATATCAACGTTTCTAAAGGGTTAATTGGTTTTTACCCCCCCTCTAGAATTTCGCGACTTCGCACATAATGGAGGGCGTCGGTCCTTGTAAACACTGGGTTT
>JAQUUB010000133.1 GCA_028694115.1 Lachnospiraceae bacterium | reverse complement strand
CTTTTGTCAGATGGAGATGATGAGAAAGACAGGGAAACACAATCCCCGTTTTTGAAACATCTACAGAATCTTAGAAAGATTTATTATGATAATGGCAATGGAAAAGCAATTGGATTGGGAAGAAAACCGGATGATTTATATTCAGTGCTGACAGATATGGCAATCGCTTCACCAGCAGTCTGTGTCAATCGCTTGTATCGGTTTTATGCTTCGGGAGATTATTATCCAAGCTATCTGCCAAGTCAGGTGGCAAAACGTTTTATTGATATGATGAATAAGACGGATTCCACAGCGATTGTAGAACTGGCTTGTGGGAAAAAATCTGAGGATGCTCACTGGAAGAATGTTCTTACTTATTGTAAACAAGGAAATATGCAGTCTATGCTGGATGAATATGCACACCTTCTTGTCAATGGTTATGATGCAGGCAATACGGTATCAAAGCTTCATAAGGATATCGTTCAAACGATGAATATGAGAACAACTCCATATGAGTTTGATACATGGCAGAATTTCAGCAACACAACCAAAGAGCAGAAAACAGCATCATCCAGAATAAGGACGCATTTTGCAGTAGCTTTTACAAAGGGAGATGGAAATGATAAAGATACAAATCGAAAGAAAGTGGTAAGGGGAGCGTTCAATTCCCCATTTCGACCGTTTGTATTAACTTCTACTTCCATTGGACAGGAAGGACTGGATTTTCATAATTACTGTAGGAGAATCGTTCATTGGAATCTGCCTTCAAATCCCATTGATTTAGAGCAGCGAGAAGGACGAATTAACCGTTTTGAGTGTCTTGCAATCAGACAGAATGTGGCGAAAAGATATGGTGGTATTCAATACAACGAAAATGTTTGGGACGAATTATTCCAGGAAGCAGCAGTAAGAGAGAAGTCAGAAAACAGCTCAGACCTGATTCCCTATTGGGGATTACAAGAAACAGAAGATATGATTCGGATAGAGCGAATTGTGCCGATGTATCCATTTAGCAGAGATCAGGCTGCATATGACCGGCTGATAAAAATATTATCTCTATATCGCTTGACACTAGGACAGGCAAGACAGGAAGAATTACTGGAATATCTGATGCAGAGGGATAAAAATCAGGAGGATTTGACCAACCTGTTTATGAACCTGAGTCCGTATTTTAAGAAGCATAATGGCAATGCAGGAGGTGAATAAGATGCGTATTTTATTCTGTAATATTGCATGGATGGATTTCTACAAAGGAATTACAGACAAGGATACTCCGAAAGGAGGAGGTTCTTTTGTAGACGAGATGCAAGATGGAAATGAGATATATAATTTTCTAGGAGAACTTATCAGTTTTGATGATGGATTTTTACCAGAAGATAATTATTGTTTGGGATTTGTTGAAACGAAAACAACCAATGGGGAGAAAAGAAATCAACTCCATATTGAGAAAATTGATGGCTGTGAGCTTTGTGTAAAAGAAGAATCTGCTGCAGATGTTCTGGTCGTATATTGTGCAACACATCCAAGTCATAATTTCACCACGGTAGTAGGGTGGTACCGGAATGCTACAGTATTTCGACATTATCAAAATATTGAATTGACACAGAAAGATGGTTCTGTGTATGTGCAAACTTGTAATGCGATTGCGAAGAAAGAGGATTGTGTCCTATTGCCAAGTTCAGAACGCTCTAAGATTTTAAAATGGAAAGTACCACGGAAAAAGAATGGCATATCTTATGGATTTGGTCGTGCAAATGTATGGTTTGCTTCCGAGCAGCATGAGAATGATAACCTTGCAAAATATCTAAAGGAATTAACCGATAGAATCAATGAATACTCCGGAGAAAACTGGATAGACAGGATGGAGTAGATGACACTAGACAGTACTATGAGAGAAGGTGACGTATGCCATTTCAGATTGTAAGAAATGATATTACAAAAATGAAAGTAGATGTGATTGTAAATACAGCAAATCCAAAGCCTGTGCGTGGCAGCGGGACGGATGGAGCTATTTATGATGCAGCAGGAAAAGAACAGCTCCTTTTGGAACGGAAGAAAATTGGAAATATAGAACCGGGAGACATTGCGGTAACGCAAGCTTTTCAACTGAATGCAAAGTATATCATCCATACAGTCGGTCCAGTATGGGTTGATGGACAGCATAATGAAGAATATATTTTGCAGTCATGCTATGAGCGGTCTTTAGCAGAGGCAATGAAGCTGGGATGTGACAGTATAGCGTTCCCTTTGATTTCAACTGGAGTATATGGATTCCCTAAAGATAGAGCATTGCAAATTGCAATTACATCCATTAGCAAATTTCTTTTTGGATATGATATGCAGATATTCCTTGTAGTCTTTGATCGGAAAGCTTTCGAGCTGTCCGGTAAATTATTCCAGGGTGTGGATGAATTTATTGATGAAAATTATGTAAAAGAAAAGAGACAGAGCGAATATTCCAGACGATACGAGACAGAAGAACGTAATGCAATGAATCGTCGATTTAGAGATATGCCCGAAGAGGAGGCATATAGATATCTGGAAGAAGAGGAACAACCTGTTAGCAGGAAATTAAGCGTAGTAGAGACAGAATTTCTTGATAATGTCAGTATGCCAGTACCAGATATGACGGTAGGTGGAAGTCTGGATGAAATGATAAATCACGTTGGAGAGACATTTCAGCAACGCTTGTTAAGCCTGATTGATGAACGTGGACTTACAGATGCTAGCGTATATAAAAAGGCGAATATAGATCGCAAATTATTTTCTAAGATTCGCTGTAATGAAACATACAAACCAAAGAAGAAAACAGCAGTAGCACTTTCTATTGCTTTGGAATTAGACATTGAAGAAATGAAGGATCTGTTGGCCAGAGCAGAGATTGCTTTATCACCAAGCAATAAATTCGATTTGATTGTTGAATATTTCATTTCTCAAAAGGAATACGATGTCTACAAAATCAATATGGCATTATTTAAGCACAATCAGCCGATTTTGGGAGAGTAATATGACATGGCATATCGGGTTATTATTTGTCGCTTTACGGACGACCGCTTGGAGCAGTAACTGAGATATACTTATCTCATCAAGAACAAGGAGGTAGCAAACAATGTATGGTGCAATAATAGGTGATATGGTGGGAAGTCCATTTGAATTTGATAGAGGTAATAAATCAGTGGATTTTGAAATGTTTACGAGAAGATCGGTATTCACAGATGATTCGGTAATGTCTATAGCAGTGGCAGAGGCATTGATGGAAGCAGGAAAAGATGCAACTGTTCAGGAGGTGAAGGCGTTCGTTATTGATGCAATGCAAAAGTGGGGCAGGAAGTATCCAAATGCTGGATATGGTGGAAAGTTTCGTTACTGGCTTATAGAGGAAAATCCTAAGCCATATGGGAGTTATGGAAACGGTTCTGCAATGAGGGTATCTTCTGTTGGTTGGTTATATGACACAATAGATAGGACAAGAGAAATTGCCAGAGCAACTGCGGAGGTGACGCATAATCATCCAGAGGGTGTCAAGGGTGCAGAATCTGTTGCAAGTGCAATCTATATGGCAAGGACTGGCAGTAGTAAAGAAGAAATCAAGGAATATGTGATTGCGAATTTTCGCTATGATTTCAGCAGAAGCTGCGATGACATTAGACCTACTTATCATCATGTGGAGAGCTGCCAGGAAACTGTTCCAGAAGCATTCACAGCATTTTTTGAAGGGAACTCCTTTGAAGAAGTTATTCGATTGGCAGTATCATTGGGAGGAGATTGTGATACTTTGACATGTATTGCTGGCTGTATCGCCGAGGCATATTACGGTGTGCCGGATCATTTTATCAGCGAATGTGAGCGTAGACTTCCAGCAGATATTTTGCAGGTATTGAAGAAATTCAATGAGCAGAAAGTTCAGACAGATAGAATCATGAACGATTCTTATTTAGATGGAAATGATGTCATCGAAGTTGCTATTGATATGTTTTATAAGGATTCATCCAAAGATAATCTTGTAAAGTTGCTAGAAGCAATTCGAAATAGAATGAACAATGACGGTCATCTTATCCTTCCTGTTGAGACACCACAGGCTGCTGTGGATATGTTGGATTTGGAACATATCAAAGTGGGAGATGTAGTAACCGCGAAAGAAGACTTGCATTTCCGTATGAGACAACTTGAAACAAAGGATGGACGTCAGTGGTTGGTGGCTTTCACAAATCAGAAGGAGATGCAGAAAGGTGAAAGTTCATCTGTAATATCGAATTTCATGGATCAGTTCCTGAATGCTGTACTAGACATGGATGTTGCCGGTGTTATCCTGAATCCATGGGATAAGTTCTTTCTTTTAGATAAAGAGTTAATTCAAATTATTATAGATGCGAACAGTCAACCAAAACCACAAAACCATATCTATTTTGATAAAGGAGATATTACAAAACTGAACTGTGAGTGTATTGTAAATGCTGCAAATAAAAGCATTTTAGGAGGCGGAGGTGTGGATGGAGCGATACACAGGGCGGCAGGGAAGGAACTTCTTGAGGAGTGCCGTAGTCTTCATGGATGTCATATAGGAGAAGCAAAGATAACAAAAGGGTATCATCTGAAAGCAGATTATATCATCCATACGGTTGGACCGGTATATTCCGGAAAAAAGCAGGATGAAATCGACCTTGCAAATTGCTATAGAAATTCCTTAGAACTTGCAAAGGCACATGGCATTCACAGCATCGCTTTTCCTGCTATTTCAACAGGAGTATATGGATATCCGCTGGAAGAAGCGATTCCAATTGCAATCTATGCAGTGACGAATTGGTTTAATGAAAATGCAGACTATGGCATGGCGGTTATCTATTCTTGCTTTGATCAGAATACTTACGATATGTATCAAGCATTTGTTGAACTTCTTAAGAGAGGAGCAAATTAGTTATGGATAGAATTATCAGAGTGACAGGCAAAGGAAAGATATCAGTAAGACCAGATACTATTCGCCTGAATATTAGTCTGGAAGATGTAAAAAAGACCTACGATGAGACACTTAAGCAATCCACAGAACAGACAGAGGAGCTGAAAGATTGTTTCGAGACATTGGGTTTTGCTAGAAATGACCTGAAGACATTATTTTTCAATGTAGATACGGAATACGAGAGCTATCAGGATGATAATCGGAATTGGAAGCGGAGGTTCATAGGATATAAGTTTACCCACCGTTTCAAAATCGACTTCCCGGAGGATAATGAGAGACTGGGAAAAGTATTGTATGCATTGGCACATAGCAGCGTTCATCCAGAGTTTACCATTTCTTATACGGTGAAGGATATGGAAGCATGTAAGAATCAGCTTCTTGGAAAAGCAGTAGCTGACTCCAAACAGAAAGCAGAGATCCTGACACAGGCAGCAGGGGTAAAATTAGGAACATTAGCTACCATTGATTATTCCTGGGGCGAGATGGAGATTATTTCCAGACCAATGAATAAGTTGATGGAGCCGTGTATGGTAATGGAGGACAGTGTGGGAGCAGCCTACGATATTGATATCGAACCCTATGATATAGACGTGACGGATACAGTTACAGTTGTTTGGAGCCTGGAGTAAAGTATGTGAGGAAGAGAGTACAGATAAATAGCCATAAGGAGATTGTCAGAAGAGATATGGATAGAGTACATAAGGTAAATGAACAATTGGTTGTTAAGCCTCAGGACAGTCAGATTGAAGGAAATAGAAGAAAACAAATTTGCGTAAAATTAGGTGATGGAATTCAGGCAGTGGTAATTGGAATCAATCCAAGTACAGCACATGATGGTCAGAGCGATGTAACACTTACAAAGATATGCAGGTATCTGGATTCCTATGGAGTGGGCGAGGTGATCATGCTCAATCTGTTCAACACCATTTCTACAGACCCAAATGGAATTGACAAAAGCGAGTATTGTGATTTGTCACAGTATGATGCATTATTTCAAGGGGCAGATATAATTGTGGTAGCATGGGGAACGGAGAATACCTATTTGAAGGAAAAACAAGATGCGTTTATTCAGTTGCTTCCATATAGTCCTAAGGTCTATTGTATCGCAGATGAACACGGTAATAAACCGAGACATCCAAGTAGAATGAAGTATTCTTATCCCCTGGAGCATTATTTCTCCCAACCTGCCCCAAAGCAGTATCCAGTTGTAACGCTATGCGGCAGTACAAGATTCAAAAAGGAATTTATGGAAGTACAGAAACAACTTACTTTGGAAGGTAATATTGTTATTTCTGTTGGACTGTTTGGACATTCAGGAGACGAAGAGGTCTGGGAAAATATGGATGAGGGCACATTGACCAAAACTAAGGAGATGCTCGATGATATGCATAAGCGTAAAATTGATATGGCGGATAGTATTTTTGTCATTAATGTAGGTGGATATATTGGTGATAGTACAAAATCAGAAATAGAGTATGCAAAGAAACTTGGTAAAATAGTTCGTTATTTGGAGTGATGAGATGGATAAGCCTATATATTTTTCAAAAGTTGAATATCAGACTCGTGTGGGATATGGTGAGGTATCTAATGTGCTTTTATTGGATATAGAAAAGCAAGAACTTTCGTATCAGGTCTTTCATTATCATAGGCAAATGCCAAGTGTGCAAGGCATTGTTTCCGAAGAATGGAACGGTAATAATTATACATATGATGTAAGTTCACCAGCGAGAATTGCGAGAAATGCTAACACTAATTTTAAACCGCAGCTTCTAAAAAGTGACCAATATGAGAAAGAGGTTGTATTTTCATATGGTATAAAGATATCGGATGCGCAGATGAAGGAGTTATTGCCATATTGTAATGCACTGGATTTCGAACCGTACAGAGCGAAAGAAATGTCTATGGATGATCCTGGATTTATTGGATATCGGGATGAGATACGAGTTGATTTTACGGGAATAACGAATTCGTATATTCCAAAGCTGGAATTACCAATGTCATATTTCTATGATGAAGAACATATCTGGCCAAGTGAAAAGCTTTATAGATATTTGATGAAAACATTTTTGGAAAATAAGAAAAAATTAAAAGGCTGGATTTATTCATATGGTGACCTTTCGTTATTTTTTCAGTAGTGATATATTAATTTTGAATACAAGTCGTAGGATGATTCCTTAACAATTTATAGAGCAGTCAACTCAATTAGTTGGCCGCTTTCTGATTTCGCAATGTGGAGATAGAGATTATGATAGTGATAATGGGAAATCAAAATAATACATCTAAATATTGACAACTATCTATGTGCGTGATATAATTTCTACAGTTAAGAGAGGAAGTGTGATAAAGAATGAGCTATAAAGACGATGTGAGATTGATAAAAGCCTTAGCAGATGAAAACAGACTTGCTATTCTGGAACTTCTACAAGGTGGAGAAAAATGCGGATGTGTTTTGTTAGAGGAACTCCGTATCACGCAACCAACATTATCACACCATATGAAAATACTTTGTGATACAGGCATTGTTGATAGTTGCAAGGATGGGAAGTGGATGCACTATTCACTTTCTTTAGAAGGTAGCAATACACTTCGTGAAATGGTAGAGAGATATTCCATTGGTGAAACAGATTACAAAAATTACAAAAAATGTGATTCCTGCAGAACGGAATAAAATGTGTGGCAATCTTCGGATTGCCTATATCATAAGACTAAACATAGATACATATAAATGTATAAATGGTTGAAGGGAGATATTATGGAAGTATTAAAAGCAGTAGGAGAATTTATCCAAAATCAAGTCTTGGGAATGAAATGGCTGAATGGATTAATAGGGAATCTTTTGGATGCTATTGGACTTGATGTGTCGGGCAGATTAGGTGGGAGCATACAGTTTTTTATTTATGATGTAGTGAAAATTACGATATTATTATGCTTTTTGATTTATCTTATATCCTATATTCAAAGTTTCTTTCCACCTGAAAGAAGTAAAAAAATCATGGGAAGATTTCATGGAGTAGGAGCTAATATTGTAGGAGCATTGCTTGGAACAGTAACTCCATTCTGCTCATGTTCATCAATTCCTTTATTTATCGGATTTACAAGTGCCGGATTACCATTAGGAGTTACTTTTTCGTTCTTGATATCTTCACCTATGGTGGATTTGGGTTCACTGGTTCTTCTTATGAGTATTTTTGGCTGGAAGATAGCAGTAATCTATGTGATAGTAGGACTATTCGTAGCCGTCATTGGTGGAACAATTATTGAAAAACTTCACATGGAAAATCAAGTGGAGGAATTTATCAGAAATGCATCAAGCATTGATTTGGAAGCAGATGAACTTACTGTGCATGATAGATTGGTTTACGCAAAGGATCAGGTGGTATCTACTTTCAAAAAAGTATTTCCTTATATTTTAGTTGGCGTTGGTATTGGCGCAGTCATCCACAACTGGATTCCAGAAGAATGGATTGAAATGGTGCTTGGTTCCAATAATCCGTTTGGTGTCATTCTCGCTACAGCTTTAGGTATCCCGATGTATGCAGATATCTTTGGAACAATCCCGGTTGCAGAGGCATTGCTTGCAAAGGGGGCACAGCTTGGTACGGTTCTTTCCTTTATGATGGCAGTAACAACACTTTCACTTCCATCTTTGATTATGCTCCGCAAAGCGGTAAAACCAAAACTGTTAGGGACATTTATTGCAATTTGCACCATTGGAATAATTATTGTGGGATATGGCTTTAATATCTTCCAATTTTTATTTATATAAACTAAAGCAGGAGGAAATTTGAAATGGCTAAAATGTGGTACCCGGTAATTGATTATCTATCGTGCCAGGAATGTGGGGCTTGTACGGCAAAGTGTAAGAATGGTGTTTATGACCAGTCAAAAGCACCAACCCCAGTTGTGATTAATCCAGATAATTGCATTGACCATTGTAGAGGATGCGGGAAATTGTGTCCCAATGGAGCAATTACTTATGTAGGAGATAATATTACGCAAACAGAAAGTGGTTGCGGATGTGGAGGAGGTAGCTGCTGTGGCTGATCAATCAACCCCTAACAGTAAAATGAAATGGTTAAGGATTGGAATTCTCGTATTGATAGCAGTTGTAATTGCGGGCATTTTTATTGTGAAATCGATGCATAATAGTGCGAATAATCAACAGACAGGTGAACAAAACACAGAATCAGTAGAAGAGGACAGCAAAGAAGCGGATAAAACAACAGTTGCTTATCCACTTAAAATTACTAAAACAGATATTGAAGAAATCAAAGCCTATGGTGTGCCAACGGTAATTGACTTTGGCTCTGACTCCTGTATTCCATGCAAAGAGATGGCACCTGTTCTGGAAACATTGAATGAGGAATGGCAGGATAAAGCAGCAGTACAATTCATGGATGTATGGAAATATACAAATGGAGTGGAAGACTTCCCAGTATCTGTTATTCCAACGCAGGTGTTCTTTAACGCAGATGGAACTCCATTTGTACCGAGTGATGAATTAGCAACTCAGATCGAATTCACTATGTATTCGGATAAAACAACAGAAGAACACGTTTTCACAGTTCACCAAGGAGGAATTACTGAAGAACAGATGCGGATGATCTTTGCTGAAATGGGGGTTGAATAATGATTGACAGTATTTTAGAACAGTTATCAATGCTCATTAAGGAAATGGTATGGCTTGCTCCATTACTTGCGTTTGTAGCTGGAATACTTACTTCTTTTACACCCTGTTCTTTATCTTCGATACCACTTGTGATTGGGTATGTTGGAGGAACCGGACAGAAAGAGACAAAAAAGGCATTTAAGTTATCATTTATCTTTGCAATAGGGAGTGCAGTTACTTTTACAATATTTGGTGTGATTGCTTCATTGGCAGGCAGACTTATGGGAAATGGAGCAAGTTGGTGGTATTTGATATTAGGCGTGTTGATGGTGCTGATGTCATTACAGACATGGGGGATATTTGAAATTATCCCTTCTAGTTATCTGAACAGTAAGAATACAAAAAAAGGATACATTGGAGCATTTGTAGCAGGAATATTGGGCGGTATTTTTTCATCACCCTGCTCTACACCTGTATTGATAGCCCTGCTTGCTATTGTGGCAGGAAAAGGAAATATTGTCTGGGGTATACTATTGCTATTGATATATTCCGTAGGGCATGGAATACTTGCAGTAGTGGCAGGTACATCCATAGGTTTTGTACAGAAACTGTCAAGTAATGAGAAATACGGGAGATTCAGCGTAGCACTTAAAGTTGTTATGGGAACCGTTATTTTATTCATCGGTTTTTATATGTTTTATTTAGGATTCTAATAATGATTAAATTTAAGGAGGAAAAGAATCATGGGATTATTTGGAAAAAAGAAAGAAGAAAAGGCAGCACCAGCGTGTGCTTGTAACGGAAATGCACCAGAGATGGAAGCAGAGAATATGTCAGAAGGATGTGGATGTGGTAATGCAGAAGGAATCAGTGCTTGCTGTGAAGAGGCTAAGAATGGAATCTGCTGTATGAAGGTACTTGGCTCTGGTTGTAAAT
>JAQUUB010000132.1 GCA_028694115.1 Lachnospiraceae bacterium | reverse complement strand
GATTGGCACGTTACTGAATAAATCTAACTTGAATACCCTTACATTCATTCAGTCAAAATAATTAAAAAGTATAGGGAAAATTAAAAGGTTCACAGTCGATATGTTTCCTCTAACACCATGGCTCGAGAGGACAGAATTGATGTTTTTTGAACTGTTGGTTCTTGGAAACATATCAATGGTATTTTTCATCTATCGACTGTTCGTGGAAACATATCCAAAAGGATATCCTTCCCATTATTATCAACCACATATTTCTATCTGCTTTGAATTCTGTACTGTCTTATCAGCTTTTATAAATCTCAGTTTATAGACAACAATTTGGCAGTATTGTAATTCAGCCTTATTCTTGAAACAATAAAGGATCATTCCTTTATTGTATTTACAACCCACTCTGCTACTGCTTTTAAATCAGCTTCATTTGGATGACCTGTAGGAAATATAAGAGCCTTACCTCTCACTCCAAATTCACCAAGAACGGTTATATTTTTACTTTCCAGTATCTCCACGATTTCTGCAGTTGTAGTACGACCTTGACCGGCTCCACTCGTTGTTACAACAGCAACACGTTTGACTTTTTCCGGATCAAGAGCATTCACAAAGCTTTTGAGCTCTTTTTTATTTTTTCCAAAGTAAATTCCACCGACAATAACAAGTGTATCGGTTACATTTGGTATAGGAGTTTCAGTAACATTCTGTGATTTTACTTTGAGTCTTGCACCGATAGCCTCTGAAATTTTTCTTGAGTTCCCTGTTGTAGTAGCATAAAAAATAGATATATTCATTTTTCCCTCCTGAGTTTTTAACTTAGATCCATCTAATCATTTAAATTTCAAGCTAATTGCTGCTTTCTTCCACCAAATCTACACAATATTCTCTACTAACTGTATTCTCATACCGTTTGGGTCCTTTATAAAGAAATATCGAACATGAGGATTGGGCTGGATCGGTTCACTTTCAATTTCAATGCCTTTTTCTTTTACTAGGTCAAGGGTCTGATCAAGAGATTCGACTTCAAATCCCCAGGAAATGTCGCTACCGACATTTATCTCATTACTTTCATCCATGCAAATGAGTTCTATTTTTGTTTCTCCTCTGCCTAAAAATGCTATTTCCAATGGACCCGTCTTAAATCTATTTACAACCTCAAGCTCAATAATATCTGTATAAAATTGAATGGATTCATCCAAATTATTTACTCTCAAAGTGCTCCAACAAAAATTCATAAAAATGCCTCCTTTAAAAATATGGAATCTAATTAATACCAGACGCAAGTGCCGTTTTACTGCGGCATGTGAAATGATATGTTTACTTTTCTTTCTCCAACATCCTTAATACAAAAGCAGAAAAACCATTTGGCTTGCGGCCTAATAACCAAGTTAGAACATTGGGGTTACCAATAAATCCGTATTCATTATAATGCTGAAACATCTTTAATAAGGTGTCTGCCCTATAGTCGTCTGCCCCAAGCTTCCTTAGCTGTGCCAAAAATATTTCATCATTCGGCGTTTCTACTTTAATTTCACGCTCAAGATGTCGCTTTAATATTGCTGTCATGTCTGACAAAGACAAATTTTCAGGACCACTCAGCTCATATGTTGCCCCTGTGTGACCAGGGTTCATAAGGATAATAGAAGCCGCTTCCGCCAAGTCTTCCAGATCAAGCATACACATTCGGGTTTCTTCGGAAGTGAAAAACTTCTGTCTGAAAATCCCTTCATCCTTTAGCACATCCCAAGAATCGAGTATATTTTGCATAAAGACCGCTGGCTGAACAATTGTATATGGTACTCCCGAATTCACCAGAAATTCCTCTACCATCAGCTTCTTCTGATGATGTGGCATATCCTGAAGCACGGAATGTAGTACGGAATGGTACACAAATTGCTCTACTTTGGCTTCGCGAGCAGCTTCGATCATGATTTTTCCTATTTCAAATTCATTCGGATTTATAGCCGAACAAATATGATATATGGCACTGACACCAGCAAAGGCATCCTTTATTGCCTTTTGGTCCATCATATCTCCTGCCACCGCTTCTGTCGCTCCAACAGACATAATTTCTTCAATCTGTTCTGCTTTGTGCACAAAGGCCCTGACCTGTGCTCCCTTCGATGATAATGTATGGATAATTGCACGCCCGGGTCTGCCATTTGCTCCTGTAACAAGAATCATAAATTTATTTCTCCTCTCTTTTATTTAATAACTAATCTGCTTTTTTAGTCTTCCCTGAAGTTAAAAAATATAAAAGTCCTGCAAGAATAGGGAAGAAGGTAAAGGTTAAATACATCCAATTGTATCCCAATGCAGATGAGACAATACCGGCAATGATTGAACCAAACCCTATTCCACCATCAAATCCGGTGAAAAATGTTGCATTTGCTGCTCCAAGTCTGTCTTTCGGAGCATAAATAACAGCCAGAGTTTGCAAGCTCGACTGAACCGCACCAAATCCTATGCCATATAAAAGGGCGACAAATAAAAAGATCAACATTGTAGATGCTTGGGACAGGATTACCATAGCTATGGCCAGTAGAATCAAGCCTGGATACATGGTGGCGTTGAATCCCAAACGATCAACTAATCGTCCGAAAATCGGTCTGGTTACCAGCATTGCGGCAGCATATACCAAAAAATACAAACCGATATTTGCGATTCCCTTTTCCAACGCGTATATAGAGAGAAAACTGACTATGGAACCATAAGCAGCCGAAACGAAAAACATAACAATAGCCGGCCGTATAGAAGAATGTTCAAAAATTGCAGCTTTCTTTTTACCTACTTGTTGCGTCTCTACAGTACGGTAACGGAAGAAAAAGGCCAGACAGAAGGCGATTGCTCCAAATCCTGCAGATGTAAACATCAGATTTGATGCATTTCCCCCAGCAAATAAAGCGAGACCAAGTGCCGGTGCCAATGCCATTGCCAGACCTGAGGATAGGCTGAAAAAGCCCATGGATTCACCAAACCGTTCTTTGGGAATAACGTCTGTTGCTACAGTATTGCTTGAGGTACTGGATGCACCCCAGCCAAATCCATGCAGAAAACGAATTGCAAGAATGACGCCCACATAGGGGAACCACCAATAGGACAGCGTTGCAGCAATAATAAGCCCAATACCAGCAAGCAGTATCACTTTACGTCCCCATTTATCAACAGCTACACCGGAAAGAGGCCGGATAATCAGGGCAGATATTGTAGTAAGACCGGTAATCCAGCCAATGACAGAATCGGCACCGCCTAAAGACTTAACATAAAGTGGAAGCGTGGGCATGAGCATTTGAAATCCCATAAAAATCAACAGGTTAATTATTGTGATGCCAATAAAATCTTTAGTCCATATTTTCGGTTTATTTTCCATGTTTATAATTCCTCTCTTAGTAGCTCAAATAAGCAAGTCTATTCTTCCGCTTTATTTTCCTCTAAAACATTATTTAGAATTTTTTTCAACAATTCTTTCGTTTGTTTAATTTCTAATGGAGAAAGATTTTTTGTCGTTATCTCAACGACCTCCATAAATGTCGCTTGCATCTGAGCAGATATTTCTTTACCTTTATCTGTCAGATACAAACGGTCAAAACGATTATCCTCCGAATCCTTTTCTTTACGTACATAACCGTTGTCAATTAAGTTCTTGACAGCCTTAGCTGTGGTAGATTTACTGATATACAGCCACTCGCTTAAAACTTTTTGTGTTATACCCTCATTTCGTGAAATGACATAAAAAAAATCATGCTGTCCGCTTCGAATCGAAATGTCCTTTAACTTATGATTTAATATAATCTGCAAATTCCGATGGATTGCAGCAGTCAATTTGCCTATGCTTTCATTCATGAGTATACCTCCATGATATTAGTTTCACTTGAAACTAATATCATTATAGCATTATTCAGTTTCCTTTGCAACTAATATTATTCCATTTCACAGCCTAGTAAAAAGACATACCATCTCCTTGGAGGAGAAAGGTTTCCACTACTAGAGCAGACTAAGGCCTTTAACCCACTAGATTATGCCATGCTGGGTGCGCGCAAAAGAAAACACCCTACATTTTTGCAAGGTGCTATCCGTTTTTTCATATTCTTTTATCTTTCCACATCCACGCTTGTTCCTGACATGAATTTCACCGAGAACTTTTCCTCATAAACCGTTACCTTTTCAACCATTCGTCTCATAAGGGATTCATCATATTCTTATATCTGCTCAGTCTGTTCTTCAAGAAAAAGCACGATTTTTCAATGCGCCTCTCTGTTTACAAATTTGAAAAGAAGTCTAAAAGTTATTTCTTTATTACTTGTTACAGCATATTCCGTACTGTTCATCGGTAACCGACTCCAGCCATTCATTTGAACCATTTTCTCCTGGAACCTCAACTGCCAGATGGCTGAACCAGAAATCCGGTGCTGCACCGTGCCAATGCTTAACGCCAGTCGGAATATTGATGCAATCCCCCGGCTTCATCTCTACGGCATCTTTGCCCCATTCCTGATAGTATCCACGACCTGCAACACAAATCAAAATCTGACCGCCACCTTTGTCTGCATGATGAACATGCCAGTTGTTACGGCATCCCGGCTCAAAGGTCACATTGAAGATGCCTTCCTGCGTGGTTGAAATTGGAGCAAGATAGCTTTCTCCAACAAAATACTGTGCATATGCAACATTCGGCTCACCGATAGGAAATACCATTTCGGCTGCATGAGCTGCTTTTGCGTCATCTGCATTCGTTTACTCTAACCATACCTCTTTTGACATATTAAATACTGCCCAGCCTTTTGGCCAGCCTGCATAAAATGCAACATGGGTAATGATTGCGGCAATTTCTTTCTTTGTTACACCGTGATTTTTTGCATTCTGCAAGTGGTATTTTAATGAAGAATCTGTGATGCCAGAGGACATGAGTGCCACTACTGTAATAATGCTTCTCGTTTTTACATCAATATCCTGGTTGTTCCAGTTTTCTCCAAAAAGAACATCATCATTGTAATGTGCAAATTCCGGAGCAAATTCTCCAAGTGCATTTCTTCCTGCTGTCTGTACGATTTTTTCCATAATAAATACCTCGCTTTCTTTTTATATTTATACAACATTTCCTGCCTTTTGTTTTCCGTTCTGTGCCATAACACCTGCCAGGGCATGAGGCACATACAGTTCTTCCAGATAAGCAATTTCTGCTTCGGACAGAGTAAGCTCTACCGCTCCTACAGCGCCATCTATATGAGACTTTTTCGTTGCGCCAACAACGGCAGATGTTACTTTTGTCAGCAACCATGCCAGAGAAACCTCAGTCATAGAAACACCTTTTTCTTCTGCAAGCTGCGCCACACGTTCAATGATTTTTCCATCTGCATCGGCTGTCGAATCATATTTCAGACGTGCATAAGCATCTTCCTCCAGACGCTTTGAGGTTTCACCTGGATGTTTGGACAATCTGCCGCCTGCTAACGCACTGTACGGTGTCATCGCTATATTCTGGTCATAACAGAAAGGAGCCATCTCACGTTCTTCCTCTCTGGCTATCAGATTGTAATGTCCCTGAATTGATACAAATTCAGTAAGTCCATGCTCTCTGGCGTAGAAATTTGCCTTTGCAAGCTGCCATGCAAAGCAGTTGGAAATCCCAATATAGCGAGCCTTTCCAGCACGAACCACATTGTTAAGACCTTCCATGATTTCTTCCATTGGTGTGTGATAATCCCACATGTGATAAATATAGAGATCCACATAGTCCATGCCAAGATTAGAAAGGCTTTGGTTCAGGGAATTTTCAATATGTTCCTGTCCGCTGATACCCGTATCTAACTCTGCTTGGGAGCGAGGCAAAAATTTAGTGGCAATCACATAATCTTCTCGCTTAGCGAAGTCTCTTAACGCTCTGCCCAGAAATTGTTCGCTGGTTCCGTTCTGATAAGCAATTGCAGTGTCAAAAAAATTGATGCCTTTCTCCAAGCCATATTTTACGATTTCTCTTGTCTGCTGCTCATCTACTGTCCAGCTGTGCTGTCCTATCGTGCTGTTTCCAAAACCCATGCAACCCATACAGATACGGGATACTGTTAAATCTGATTTTCCAAGTTTACTGTATTTCATAAATTGCATCTTCCTTTCATCAAAGCTGTTTTATAAGTATCTTCCCAAATCATATGCCATTTCGTGGTACTGTGTCTGTTTTGTCATGGGCGGACTTCCACAACCTTTTCCAAGAACCATTCCTTTGTCATCCAGCTTTAAATATCTAACCAATGTCTTATAATGGCTTTCCAGTGCATCGAATGTCCAATTATCGTTATTCCATGCCACGGTAAGGAGAGCTGACTTCATGTGTTTCCCTGTGATACTGGAATTATATGCACAGAAACGATCAATGACGGTTTTTAGCTGTGCAGACATACCGTAATAGTAAAGCGGTGTAGCAAATACAATCATATCTGCATTTAGAATTTCCTCACGAATGATCTGATTATCATCTTTCTGCACGCAGGGCCCTTCATAACCGCAGGCAACGCAGCCAGTACAGGGGTTGATGTTCATCTTATCCACATCGAACTGCTTAACACTATGACCAGCGTCTTGGGCACCAGTTGTGAATTTCTTTGTTAAGATAGCTGTTGACCCATTCTTGTTAGGGCTTCCTTGTAATATTATGATTTTCATGAACTTCCTCCTGTTTTCTACTCAGTAGTGATTCCATTGATTTTCAGCCACGTAGATACATCCTCAGACAATCTTTCTTTTTAAACATAGTGCAGAAAAGTCTTTAACTCTTCCGTTGTCTGTTTTCCATTTAGAAGTTTACCTTCCATAATCTGTGCATCCGTAGGAACTGAACCTTTTAGGCTTTCTAAGGTTCTTCCAAAACCACTTCCTCCGGATGTCGCAAAAAGGACAATCTTCTTTCCGGAAAAATCGTAACTCTCTAAAAATGTATTGATAATCGTCGGTGCAACATACCACCAAATTGGAAACCCAATGAAAATAGTGCCATACCGTTCTACATTTGCATTTGTATCCGCAAGTGCAGGACGGAAGTTTTTATCTGCCATCTCAACAGAACTTCTGGACTTTTTATTCATCCAGTCAAGATCTGCCCTTGTATAAGGAACTTCCGGCTTGATGGCATAATAATCAGCTTGAATTGCTTCTGCCAGTTTTTTCGCCTTTGCTTCTGTTGTTCCGCTTGCACTAAAGCAGGATACTAATATTTTATTCATTCAGATACCTCCCCAAAATGCTTTATTCCATTTTGTTTTCCCAAAACTGAATAGACTCAATACCTGTGCTATCAGCCGCAGCTTCAAGTCCTGCAACTTCTTTTACACTCAATTTGATTTCAGCTGTTGTCGCAGCTTCTTCCACCTGATACATCTTCGTTACGCCTACGATTGGCAGAATGCCTTTTGATACAGCATAGGCGGTGGCAATCTGTGCAACTGATACACCATGAGTATCAGCAACTATTTTCATTTCTGCGGTAATCACTTCAATTTTATCCATTATTGGATTAAACACAGAAGCTCTTGCACTTCCTGCTGGGAATGGATGTGCAGCATCATATTTCCCTGACAGCGCCCCCTGTTCCAATGTCATATAACCATAAAATGTAATATCATTTTCCTTGCAATATGCAAGAATTCCAGAATCCACAGAAGAACGGTTCATCAAACTGAAATGATTTTGAACGGCAGATACTCTGTATCCTGATTTCTTTAAGATTGCATCGGCTTCTTTGATTTGAGTAAGATTATGATTCGATACACCTACTGTTTTTACTTTTCCACTTTCAAGAAGAGTAACCAGCTGTTTTGTATATTCCGGCGCACCAATAGGATTATGAATCCAATAAATATCGATATAATCAAGTCCCATTCGTTCAAGACTTGCATCACACATCTTTTCCACACTGTCATCGTACATTGCTGCCATTTGAGGAGTAAACTTCGTGGATACTATTACACTTTCTCTTCCAGCTTCATTTACAAATCCACCAAGGATTTTCTCTGATTCTCCATTTGAATATGCAGTTGCTGTATCCCAGAGATTCAAACCTTTTTTCAGAGACTCCATAAAGATATGTCTGAATTCCTCACTGGTCATTGTATTTCCAAAATATCCGTCTTTATCGCCCCAGGCCCATGCGCCCATTGCTATTTTAGGTGTGTTCATTTTAATACCTCCATTATTTTTCTAATGCCGAAAGAAGCTGGATGAGGCATTGATAAGTAATCTCATAGATTGACTGATAGGAATAATCCACTCTCGCTTCCTTCATCGCTTCCTTCTGTTTCTCTGTTACCATTGTGTATGGATAAATCCCGTATATGAAAGGGAAAAACTGATAAATAAACTGCTGTCTCTCTTTTATCCCGACTCTTGGAAAAAACTTTCCGATGCAGCTCAGCATTGTCTGCAAGGATTTACCATACATTTTTTTGAAATCCACCAGATTTTCCATCCGGCTGTTTGCTTCCATGTCATACATATTCATAGACATGATTTTCAACAGCTGTTCTCTGTGTTCCAGACTCAAAGCAATTTTATCTGCCACTTTTTCTACAGATAGTTTTTCGTTCTCATCTTCAATCTGCTGTAATTCTTCAATCCATAATTCATATTCTCTTTTTAACAGCTCCAGAAAGATTTCTTCTTTGGTCTGAAAGTAGTTATAGATTGATGTTCTGGTAAAGGAAGTAACCTTTCCGATTTCCTTTAACGTAACATCCTTAAAACCCACTTCTTTATAGAGCTGCTCACACGCCTTTATAATTTCTTCTTTTCTAGCATTCGTGAGTTCAGGTGAACCTTTTGGCATTATCTCTATCTCTCTTTCTTAGTCTTCTTTTTTAAACGATAAACATTTTCCAAGGACTTCGCCTGTCCTCAAATACTCATAAGTAGGGAATTCAAATAGCACTGGCTTTAATGTGTTATAATTCACTTTCCCATCTGCGTTCAAATGTTCTTCTTCCACATAGGTTCCGCTGATTGAGCAGATAAAAGACTCAAAATTTGGTGTGTTGTAGATATCTTCCACCTTGCACTCTATAGTAAGTGGTGCTGCTTTAATAATTGGTGTACCTTCTGTACCAAGTTCAAAATCAAAAACGCTGGATTTATCAACCTTTGATCCACTGACAGAACCAACATAATCAGCTTTTGGGAGCATCTTCTCGTCAACAATATTGATAGAGAGTTTGTTTCTTTCCTTGATTAAATGGTTGATATGATGAGGGGCTGCAAGACTCACCAATACTCTGTCATGTCCGATGATTCCGATATGTGCTACCAATGTCCAGGTTGGTTTTTCACCATCCATTGCTCCGATTACAGTAACTGGAGTAGGGTATAATGATAATGCTGTTCCGATATTTTTCTTCATGATTGGCCTCCTGTATTCTTTTATTCTGACACTGTGTCAATATACATAATATGCTACTATTCTGACACAGTGTCAATATCTTTTTGGGGATGCATTCTTTAAATTTTCTATAAACATTAAAACGAGAAACCCTTATTAGGAGTCTCTCGTCTTCATTATCTCTCCACATCCACGCTCGTACCAGATTTGAACTCCACTATGAATTTCTCCTCATAAACCGTTACCTTTTCAACCATTCGCCTCACAAGGGATTCATCATATTCTTCTATCTGCTCCTTCTGCTCTGCAAGAAACTCCTGCATCTCAGCAATTCGCTGTTTCAATCCTTCTCTTTCCGCATTCTCTGCCATAGCATTCTGCTTTAGTTCTCGTAAACGGTCTATCTCATCAGCAAGGTCATTATAATCCAGTTTAGCATTTGCTCGTTTCAACAGTTCCTTTTGCAATTCTTCCAATTTAGCATTGATGCTTTCAATAGACCCTTCATCTTCCAAAGCAAGTACCGATGCAATATTCTGCTCTAAAGCTACTAGCATATCATCATTGCCACCAAGTGCCATATTAATGGCTTTTACCACAGCCTCTTGAAGTTCCGTTTCCCCAACTGTAGGAGCATCACATCTTGATGGGCCATGTTCAACCCTTGTACAACTTCGCCATCAGAACAGGTTTTCCATTGGTACCCTCTATTAAATCTTCTAAAGCATCAAGTTTAATATCATGGATACGAATCATATTTTTATCTTCATCATAAACAGAACTGTATGCCATTTGAAGTAACTTATTAGAAATGGTTGCAGCATTAACTGCATCTATATCTTTATTCCTAATACTAACTACCAGGTCTTTCTTTATCTGATAGATTTGCAAAGATTTCATTGTTTATCTTATTTGGCATTTTTAGGTAATCTTCAGCGTTCATAAAAGCTGTGATATCTGATATTTTTACTAATTATTTCACTTGTCAAGTCCTAATATCTATCCTGTTGTATCTGTCAACCCAAAATTAGGTCAACTGCTCATTGAATTCTAGGTCACTTAAGACCACTTTGTACACCCATGCGCCAGCATGGGTGCATTCTTTAACTGGCATGTTCTATTGTTACTCCGC
>JAQUUB010000131.1 GCA_028694115.1 Lachnospiraceae bacterium | reverse complement strand
TGATTTTCATAAACAAAACCGCTAACCCTTATAAATCATGGCTTAGCGGCTTCTGTAGGTTTTGTTTATGAATTTCCAGTTAATCTTTCTCCTTAATCTAAATTGTCATAGAGGAATCCTTCATCCTCATCGTTACCATAGTTTCTTTTATCCTTTTCCATCCACATTTCTGCAAGTGCTTCAAGTGTTTCCGCATAAATTGGTGACTCCTGCTTTACTTTCTTTGGCTGTTCCGTTCCGATTATAATTACAATCTCTACGGCACATTCTCCGTTCTGTAACGGAATGGTGCTCACTTTTACTTTATTCAACATTGTGACCTCCTTCTGGGCAAAAAAATAAGAAGATATGGGTTTTTGGCTCATATCTCCTAAGTTATATTTCGTGTGTATTAAGTTATTATTGCATTGGATTCCACGTTAAGGTGGAACCTTCTGGCGTAATCGTATCTTTGTCATAATGCCACCTTTCCTCCTTAACGGATGTATGAGATTATTTGGGTAAAGCAAAAGCCGGGGATTTCTCCTCGGCTTCATTAATGTTATAGATAAACATTTAAATGGGAAGTTAATGTTTGAAACAATAGAATTTCATTACAAGCATTCTATATTTTGTTTTTCTAAAGAATCAACTGATGTAGTACTCGATTCATCTTGTGTCTTTTCTCTAATTTTTGATAAAAAAGCATTCTTCAAAGCTTCTTTACCATCATTACTTAAGGTATGATCACTTGCATTTGCAACACTCTCTTTTTCTGCCAACAATTTATCACATGCTTTAATAAAATCATCCATACATACGATATCTTTTTCAGACATAGCTGCAGAAATACATGCCGAGATGACTGCATTTCTTATTTCTCTACCAGCAAAATCGTATTTGTCAGCCAATGCACTTACATCTACATCTTCTGATAAAGGAATATTTAATCGATGATCCTTTCCATCATTTGCTGGTCTAATATGAACATTCCAAATTTTCTTTCTCGTTTCAAAATCCGGTTTCTTAAATTCTATGCTTATTAATCTTGTAAGAAATGCGCTATCATAATTCACCACTAGATTTGTCGCAAAAATAACAATTCCTCTAAATTCTTCTAAGCATATTAACAACTGGCTACGCATTGAATTAATTGCTTGCTCTGAACCTTGTGACACATTAGTAAGTCTCTTGGACAACAAAGAATCAGCTTCATCGAAAAATAAAACTGCATCTTCTATCTCTGCGGCTAAGAAAATAGCTTTCACCATTTTAGGACCTTCACCGTGATATTTGCTTTCTACATCAGCATAACTAACTTTTAGTATTTTCTTTCCGAGTTTATTTGCAATAGCCTCCGCAGCCATTGTTTTTCCAGTACCCGATGCTCCAAAGAAACTTAATGATGAGGACGGATGTGGCTGAATCTCATATAACCCCCATTCATCAAAAACCTTTTTTTCATATCTTAATATACTTAATGCTTCTTCTAACTTTTCAATTACCGCTTCTGGTAAAATCACTCTATCAAAGGAATATGATGGATCTACCGGTACATATTGCTTTGCTCGTTTTTCGTAATCCAGTTCCGAATCTTTTCCTGAATCAACCTGTTCCTTGTCTTTTGTTTCCAATTCTGTCTCTGGAACATTGGTTATCATCGGATTGTGATTTGGATCTACCTTATATCTAATCTTGTAGTCTTCATTTGAGCCTTGATCCTTATGAATTATATCCGCTAAATCACCTTTTATTTTCACCATTGCATTTAAAAGCTTGGTTGAATCATCAGTGATAAGCGTATCGATAACCAAAAATATGTCAATGTCATTCGATATTTTTACGCAATTGACACTTATATCATCTGGATTTACTTCATTAAAAAGATCAAATGCAGACGTAATTGACTTTGCCAACTCTTTTCTAAGTGTCTCTAGATTATTAACTTTTAAAATTTTATTTTTTGAAAAATACAAATATGCCTTCATCATTAATCAAATACCACTATCCCTCCGTTGCCATCGACAATATTGGCAACTTTACTATCAATATCTTGTGCAATAGTTATATCTTGCACCAAATCATCTTCTTCTGGATCATACTCTGCAAGTACAATATCGTCATCCTCTAAGTCATCTAATGACATGGTTGGTGCTTGTTTTATTAAATCTTTTACCTGGGCTGCCATAATTTTAGAAGTTTTCTTTTTTCGATATGACTTTAGAACAGAAACTGTAAGCTTAATAGCGAGGTATACCACTGCTCCAGTCAATAATGCAGCACCCAGCACCCCAATTATTGCCAATAACATAATTTATTTTCCTCCCATAACTACAGTTTTTTCTGTTTTTTCACCCATAAAGTCTTTTAATGCTTTATCAATTCCATCAGCGATAACTAAAGCACCTACATACTCGTCCGTTGTTCCTTTTGCGCAAATCGGTCTTTTACTTTCCTCCAACATAACTATACGAATAATGTACTTATTTCCGGCAAATACCATATCGTCAAATTGCTTTCCTTGTTGAATAGAAATAGTACATTTGCAGATTTGTGGATATTCCTTTCTTTTCGATATAAACAACTCTTTGAAGTCACTATATCTATACATTTTCACAGTATTATCAGAACGAAGATCCTCTGTAATCACTTCGGCAAATGCATCCGCTGCTCTTGAAATTTTACCTAAAATATTGCTCAAAGCCTTTTCCTCCTATGCAACAATCGTCATTCCTTTTCTTATTTCTGATGAATTGTAATCCTGAGCCTCAAACTCAACCTGTTTTTCATTTCCGTCTTCATCAATTGCATCCAGTTTAATATGAGTAACACCACTCGAATTTACAATATCCTTTACAACACCCTTTTTTATGTTCTTCGCCTTCAGTTTATCTTTTGCAACACTTTTATCCAGGTATGTAACACAAATTGTAATTACAGCAGCGCCTAAAATCGCGCCTAATAATAACCACCCTAACATTCTATAACCTCCCTACTCTATTTATCAATTACAAGAGTTCCGCCATTGTTGTCCATTAATTCTTTTAGTTTTTCACTCAACTCTGCAAAAGTAATTTCTCTATAAGATACAACTGAATCTGTATTTGTATCATATACAATTTGAATTAACAAATTCTCATCTTCCGGTATTTTTACTTTCCACTTCTCCGTGTTTTCTTTTGTTGGATAAAATACAACACCTTTCTGTTCCTCACTTAAAAGCTTGTCCTTAAACCATGCCTTTATTTCACCAATATTCAGCTCATCAACAAATATTTTTTCAACCTCTTCACCATTTTCCTTTTTTGACATTTGGTATTTTACAACTGCAACTATTGCTGCTACCACAATAACACCAGCTACACCAATCAATACTTCTTTCACCATTCGTATACTCTCCTTTTTATTCAAATAGTATTATTCCTTCATCTTTTACGATATTTAAAACTTTCTCATCTGTTCCATCTGTTTTTATAGTCTGATAATCAATTACTTTATCTGTTTCTGGATCATAGTTGACAACAAAAAATGGATTTTCATCACATACTTCTTCAAGTTCTTCCATTGTCATAGACGGAGCAGCTTGAATAATTTCCTTTGCATTTTCTTGAAGAATTCTGCTAGTCTTTCCAAACGCAACCTTTTGTTTTGCATTTTTTTCTTTTCTTACTCTAATTAATTCTTTTAATTTACTTACAGATAGGTATGCAATATATATAACGGCAACTGCAATTGCACCCATTGCTAAAGCTGTAAGAATTGATATTGCTATCCCCACATTCTCACCTACCTTTCAACTCTAAGCACACCACCAGCTTTTGTAAGCTTCTCTGCAAAATCTGGATCTAAAACATCAAATTCTACTATACGAAGCCCCAATATATATCCAGACTCCAAATCGCAGTAAAATTGCAACAAATAGTTATTTCTGTCCAATTCCTTCTCAATATAATAACCCATTTGCTCCAACATACCTTGGTCTGCCCATGAATAAACACGACTTACTGAATCTATCATAGAATCACTATTATTTTTGAACCAAGCATTTAATATTTTTGCTGAAACAATTCCATCAATATATTCTATCTTTTGATCAATATTATTGATGAACTTTTTATCTAATCCATGAATTAATTCATACAATGCAGCCAAATCAACATTTTCATTTTTGTATTTTCTACCCCACAAATCTAACGCATTTTTAGTATACGTAATATTTTCATATGGAGCTTTTTTACATACCTTCCCTTTAATCACATACACAAGTCCTTCTGTCGTAAAAATTAGGTCAAAACGCGACTTCGTACAATCAAAAATTATCGCAAGTGAGTTAGCCTTTAATGACGAATAACTTTCAAAAATGGAATTGTTAAAGTATCTGTTGAACTCTACTTCCTCTCGATAAAATGTTTTAACAGCTTCATTTGAAAGAGAAAGAGCTTCTATTTTATTCTTTACATAACTTGCCATTGCTTTTAAATAATCCGACGTTTTCTTTGCCACTATCGCTTTTGTTCCAAACATCGAAACATCAAACAATTCCTTTGGTCTATCAAAATCTAATAAGTCTATAGCTTCATTACCAATTGCAATTTCTGGTTCTGGAAGATTCATCTTATTACATAGTTGCATCAAGTTTCCTTCCAATCTCATCAAATCATCAACGTCAGTTGCATCAATTTGTTTAACTGCATCTTGATATAATTCTTCAAAGGCCTCTCGTACTAATAAAACAACACCAATCTTTTGCAATTGCTCGTACTCACGCGCCGCAAATATTCCTTCATCAATCTTCTCTTGTAACGAATTAATGTGATCCTTATTTTTAGAAATTGCATTAGTCGTTTTCTCCACAGTATCATCTTGCAGAACTGGATCCAAATAACAATTTACTGAAAAAATATTATCAAACATCTTCTGTAATATATTCGTATACTCAAGTGGAAGACTAATACCTTTCATTCTTTCTGAATAGAAACGGCGTTTTTCTTCATCACTTAGTATCATTTTTGCTTTAGCTAATCTTTCACGTTTTGCCTTTTTTGAATTTTCAAAGAACGAATCACCATATTCTTCCTCCAAATCAAATTGTGAGATTTCTCTATTAAATTGCTCAGAATATTTATTAATAATATTCTGCAATGTCCCTTTAAACTTTTCTTTCAATACTAGTTTCTGCTGTGCCTCAAACTCCTGATTTAAAACATCTATATTCTCTTGACCTTCAACAGGCATTGGATATAGGTATCTGGGAGATACTCTTGTTTCAAGAATTGAATATTCAGGTCTATTTCTTTTGGATACATATAATGCACTTAATAACTGTGCATTTATCACTTTATTGTAGTCTTCATTTACTAAGACCTTCAACAATCCCGCTGCCTCTTCATATTGACCAATTCTAAGACATGAAGTTGCACAAAGCTGTAAAATATCATTATTGTTACCAGCCTTTTCGATTGCAGTTTTTATAAGTTTGCTAATCTTTTTATTATCTCTTTTTTCATCTAAAAACAACAAGTCAATATACTCCAGTGCATATGAAGCAGTCATTTGATCTTCTCTTAATATATTAAAAGCATTCAATTTCTCATATACATCAAAATGCCTCTTGGCTTTTTCCCGAAATTCTACTTTTGTTTCCTCATCCTGAAAAACTTGAGAAATATAATTTGCGGTATGACCCATATAATACCAAAATGGAGGATACGCCATGAACTTATCCTGAATAGCCTCTAATCTTGCATATTTTCGTAATTCATCTTGATCAATTATTATTTCGTTGTATTGCTTAATTTGTTTTTCAGTCAATCTCCACTTGTCTTCAAAATCATACTCTGCCGCTAATCTCCAAGCTGTAGTAAACAACTCTCTTCTCAGTGCATTAAATTGCTCAATCGCAGTAATCTGCAATTCCATCTCTGCTTTTTCTTTTTCGGAGCCAGCTTGAACCTTCTCGCGTCGATAATTCATATATCCAGTTCCTACTGTTGTAGCTAAAGACAATGCCATAGTCACTGGGTTCCCAGAAACAAACACACTTAGGCTAGGAACAGCCGACCAAATAGCAGATTTCATTCTTTGCTGGTATTCTTTTTCTATCTGATTCTTTTTCATATCCTGAATTCGAAAAAATGTTATTGTATTTAATAACTCAGTTAGTATTCTCAATAACGCCTCATCTTTCGGAATCACTTTTAGATTAAGATTATTAAGAATAGCATCATATTCTTGTTCCAGAATATATAAGTCGTTATAATCGACTATTTGAGATACTGACACAGTACACATATTTAACGCATATGCCGCCTTTAGTTTTTCCTCATCCGAGTACTCATTCCTTATCTCTGTATTATTTTCCATTGCTAGCATCTCCTCCCTAGTAACTACTACTTCAGATCAATATCCATACTAATAGGAACATGATCAGAAACTTTTTTCCTATAGCCGTCCAATTTTTCGACTGGCGTTTTTTCTGAACTAAAATATTTGTTTAATGCATCCACCCTGCTAACATTTGATATTTTCAGCTTACTTATCAAATCCATTTCGTATGAAAAATGGTCATAATTATTTGCATAGCAATCTTCGACAGTTTGTTGATTATTTACCATTCTCAATGATGTAGGCATTTCTTGAACTGTTTTAAAATATCTCTTTTTACCCGTGTAATTTGTTCCTGTAATACTCTCTATTTTAATCTCTGCTCTTGGCCCCTTATTCAAACAAATATTGTAATCTCCCAATAAAAAAGTGTAGGATGGCATCATCTCTAACGAATTAGGTAAAGACTGATGATCACAAATTCTAGGCAAAACTTGCTTAACTAAAATATCAAATTCGTCGATTCTCTCAGCTTCTCTTTTTGAATCTAAAATATGTACATTAACCAAACGCAATTCAAAATTTGAGCCTCCAAGCATTCCTCTTGCTGTAAATCGAGCATAATATGGTGGTCTTTGTAATGTAACTCCACCCGCATTTGTATAATAAGTTGGATCTTTTAATAACCTCAACCTCTTTACATTCCAAATAAACCCATATCTTTCAGGATCTTTCGAATGAGTTGGCATATCCGCACCAAACGAGTATTCATATTCTCTAAGTAAATTCTTGTGCTGATTCAAAATCTGAGTCAAATGTCGAATTGGCGATTCCGAATTTACCTCTTGAATTCCAACAACATCAAATCCTTCCTTTATTATTATTTCTGCAATCTTATTGAAATCTCTATTTAAGGTTTCCCCATCTTGGGTTTGATTCGAATAATTAAAATCTCGTATATTAAAAGATCCAATATGATAACTCATTCTTTTTTCGCCTCCCTATAGCATCTTAATATTATCTCCCTGACTTCTAATCCACATATCTATACCATCACCAAATACTTCCGCTGACATCGTGTAGATTTTTTTTCCATCTATCTCGTCTTCCTTTTCAATTTTTACAGTTGGTAATCTGTCCATAACTGCTTCAACTGAAAAACCTAAATATTGAAATCTAATCCTTCGTAATTTTCCTCCGAACATAAATTGAATTCTTTTTCTAAACTCTCCCTCTTCAAAACGACTTGAATACGGAATATGAAACTTCTCCTCTTTTACAACCAGATCTTGTATTCGGTCAATACGATAAATGGTTGGGAACGAATCATCTATCACATTAAAATTATCCAATACTTTTTTATCATCTATAAATGCCGCTAGATAAAAATAGTAATCTGAGAACATAATTGCTAAGGGCTTTAATTTTCTCGTTTTTACAGTAGTTCCTCTTACCCCTTGATACTTAATTTCGATAAATTGATTATTGTGTATCGCTTGTCCGATTTTCCACATCTTATCAATAAGTACCACTCTATGCTTTGGTTCAATGTAATGAAACTCTTCGTTCGCTATCAATTCTTGAACTAATTTTCTATTAACCTTCGGAACACAACATTCTATTAATTTTCTTAGCATTTCGGACATTTCTATTTGAGTAAATGCACGACTATCAAGAAGTATTTTGCATATAGCTAATATTTCTGGATTAGTGAACTTCAAACAATAAGCCTGTTCTAAACAATACCCTTTTTTTTCTCTGTCATATATTACAGAATTAATGACGCCAGATTGTTCATTACTAAGATCTAAATAATCTCTTATATCATCTATGTCTCGTTGTATACTTCTTTCGTTCACACCATAATCAGTAGCTTCTTGATATTTATTAACAACATTCCCATTCATCAATTTGGTATAAATAGCAAGTACTCGTTCAATCTTATCTTTTCCATCCTTTTGCAATGATGCCTCTCCTTTATATAGCTCTATTTGACGTATAAAGTATAACAAGTTGCATAGACAGAATGTGTCATTATCTTACTAACTTTATATATTTTCCTGATTTAACTCTTTTATCTTTCGGTTTTTCAGCATCAACTGGAATTGCCCAAATGGAACCTAATTTTGATGCATGTTTAATTCTACCTTCCATACACAAAGTACGAATTCTTCTTTCGCTAATTCCCCATTTATCTGACGCTTCCTTTAATGTAATGTATCCTTCCATATATTTGCCTCATAAAAAAATAAACATCTAGTTACCTATTATAGTGGACGACCATTTCCAATGTCCTTCAAATCTTTGTCTATATTATAGTCGCAACCGATAATTTATTATAATCCCATCTCGGAACAATATCAATTAATTTTAGACATAAAATACCATTCTTTGCAATTTTTTCAAAAGGAATATTCATCCAAAGTCAATAGTTATTTCAGAAACAATTATTCAAAAAATCTTCTTAATCTTATACACTCCATTTTTTATTATCCAAACAGTAATCTATGATTCAGATTACTATTTGGAAATATGATTTGTTTCGCCAGCTATTATGAAAATATTCGTTCTAATCTACTACAATCTGATTGATAAATCTTGAAAGAGCAGTTCCACTAACCGAATTACCCATCCCATTATCATTCACATATTGCATCACTTGATTTATTTCTTCCTTTGAAAATTCATAACTCTTCACTACATGTGACCAATTCCCATCTTCTCCTTTTAAATTGTTCATTGCAGCTGTCAAAGTATTTCGATAAGTCACATCGCTTCTCCACTTTGATGTTGTCTCCAATCCCCCATTGACATAATCTTCCTGAAAATAGTCCACTGCAATAAATCTTGCATATTTCTTCTTACCGTCAAAATCCATTGGTCCCTCTTTTGTAGCATTCGTATCTACAATCGATACCTTCGCCTGCTTTTCCGTTATATTATTTCTACTGTCTGTCGTGGTATACGTTATCGTAATCACCCCAGGGCCTGTTAAGCCTGTAAAAGTGGTTGTAGAATAGTTCTTAACCCGGATCTGCGTTGTTCCATCCTCTCGGTCTGTTGATGTTACAGTCCGAAGCAACTCTGCCTCCGTAATCACTCCTGTCTGTGCTTCATACAAAGTAAAATACCGATCTGTGCAAGTCAGATCAGGTGCATAATCCCAGATTGCATAAAAGTGAAAGGTGTATCCATTCACACTGGTAAGATTACAAATCTGCTGTTTCTCTGCATAGGTCGGATAATAGGAATTGGCATCTGTATTCCATCCAAGGTACTTACACGGATGGGATGGATATGCAAAGCTCATTGCTGGTAGCGTATATGTCTGATCATACTTACAAGTCAGTGTAGTCATTGAACCACTACCGCCATTCGGATGAAACACAATATAATAGGTGTTCGCCTCTGCATTCGCTGTCAACGAAACATTTCCTATTACAGAAAAGGTATAGTTTTTACTGGTGGACGTATATGTTCCAGTCCAATTCTTCCATGTGTATCCGGTTTTCACTACTGCATCAACGTTACAATTAGCTCCATAATAATAACTTCCACTGCCCGAAACACTACTGATTCCTATCCCTGCACTGACACTTACTGAATATTTCTTTCTTGAAATATAGATATAATGATTCTTTGCTCCAGTAACCGTATATTTACTAACACTTGCAGCATTGTAGCAGGCATCTCCGGAATAAGACCATTCAAAGCTAGATCCATAATACAGGTTCTGACTTTTGGCAAGTGCCCAGTCACCACTGTAATTCCCGTTTGCATCCTGATATTTCACATATACATTCTGCACATATTGCTTACGGGTAACCGATACATATGAAGTCTTCGCCTGCTTTGCTGTGTAAGAAATACTTGCAGCATTATAGCAGGCGTCAGCATCTCTTGACCAAGAGACTATTTCTCCATATACATAATCTTTGTTGATGACAGCACTATAACTGCCATAACCACCATCTGCCTGCTGATACCTGACATATACAACTTGTCTTGATTTTAGCTGCGTTACATAATTGATTGTCTTATTAAAATAATTGTGCAAAGAGCTTGGATTACTCCAAGGAGCTGCATTTGCAATGCCATTATAATCTGTATAAACATTCCCATGAAAATTTCCGTAATCGTCCATGGAACCACTGTTAGTACGATTCCCATACTTATCAATCTTAATGGTAATCATACAGCTATCAACCACAATATATCCACCATTAATAATGAATTCGTTGTATGCTGTT
>JAQUUB010000130.1 GCA_028694115.1 Lachnospiraceae bacterium | reverse complement strand
AAGATGCAGCAGCTTTTTTGGTAGAAGATGGTTATGAAGCTTATAATTTGCAGGGTGGTTATCAGGAATGGCTTCTAAATAGCTTTTTAGAAGAAGAACGTTTTGAGGAAATTGAGAAGAGCCTCCGGAAAAAGTTCCGTAAATCGATTTGGTGCAAGTTCACGCAGGCAATTAATGAGTATGAGCTTGTGAAAGAGAATGATAAGATTGCAGTCTGTATATCTGGCGGAAAAGATTCCATGCTGATGGCAAAACTGTTTCAGGAATTAAAGCGTCATAATAAGTTTCATTTTGAGCTGGTATTTCTGGTGATGGATCCAGGATATAGTGAAGCAAACCGCATAGTGATTGAAAAGAATGCAAAACTCTTAAACATACCAATCACTGTCTTTGAAACACAGATTTTTGATGCGGTCTATGAGGTAGAGAAGTCCCCCTGCTATTTATGTGCGAGAATGCGTCGTGGATACTTATATAGCAAGGCAAAGGAATTAGGCTGCAATAAGATTGCTTTAGGACATCATTATGATGACGTGATTGAAACGATTCTAATGGGTATGTTATATGGAGCACAGATCCAGACGATGATGCCAAAGCTTCATAGTACGAATTTTGAGGGAATGGAATTGATTCGTCCACTCTATCTAATCCGTGAGGATGAGATTAAGCATTGGAGAGATTATAACGATCTGCATTTTATCCAGTGCGCATGTAGATTTACGGATACCTGTACAAGCTGTAATTCGGCAAATGTATCAAAGAGGCAGGAAATCAAACAGCTCATTCATCAATTAAAAGAGACAAATCCATATGTAGAGAGCACAATCTTTCGAAGTGTAGAAAATGTAAATCTGAGTACTGTGATTGCTTATAAGCAGAATGGAATCACTCATCATTTTCTGGATTCCTATGATACGGCTGAGAATCAGAGCAATTCAAATGAAAAATAAGCAGGGAGGTGATTTCGTTGATTCATGTAATTCAAATGAAGCGTATCTGTTATGGAAAATTTAATAGTTTCCGCATTTCAAAGATTGGAATTCAGGAAATAGATCAACTTTATCAGTTTCAGAAGGAAACACTTTTCACGTAGATTTTATACACATTTTTACCGTTATCAAGTATAGAATCGAAATTGAAAAGGAGTTTCACTATGAGTATAGCAATTACACATATCGGAGTATATGTAAAGGATTTAGAGATTACAAGAAAATTTTATGAGACCTATTTTGGGGCGAAAAGTAATCAGAAATATGTAAATTCGAAAGGATTTTCGAGTTACTTTTTGACCTTTGATTCAGGTGCAAGACTTGAGATTATGGCAAATGTCGCACTAGAATACAGAGAACCAATGGAGATGGTAAATGGATGGAGTCACCTTGCATTTTCTGTGGGATCAGAAGAAGAGGTACTTGAACTGACAAGAAGAATCGAGGAAGCTGGATACCAGATTTATTCTGCTCCTAGACATACGGGAGATGGTTACTTTGAGAGCTGCGTAGCAGATCCAGATGGGAACCGTGTAGAAATAACAATGTAAGTGGAATTAGTTTTAATATAAAAATAAGGATATCGTGTCAAAAGGAGATTGAGACGCGATATCCTTTTTCTGTGGGAAGAAAAAACAGTATTTATCAATAATAGGAAATATGGTATACTATAAGACAAAGCGTTTTTAAAGGAGAAAAAGGATGCAGAAAAAATATGGAAAGCCTCTTGGAGACTTAATTGGGATTAAGAGTGATTTCTTTGAGCATAACGAAAAAATGTTAGCCATGGCTGATGGAATGGCAGATGTATTCGCCGCACAACCTAAGAGAGAGGTATGTAAAATGTGTGGGGACAAGCTTCAGGGTGACCCATTATTTAAAAGTCATAAGGTACAGTATTATCTATGTCCTAATTGCAACCACTTAAGTGGGGAATTTCAGGATACGGAACAATTTGCAAATAAAGTCTATATTGAAGATAATTATGCTTATAATTATACGGCAAAGGATAGAGAAAATTATAAGAAACGGTTAGAAATGATTTATATTCCAAAGGCACAATTCCTGATTGATAGCTTAAAAGAGGATGGAATTGATGTTGCGGATATCGATTTGATTGATAATGGTGCTGGAAGTGGATATTTTGTACGTGCCATGCGACAGCTCGGTGCAAAAGCAGAGGGAATTGAAATTTCAAAAGATCAAGTCAATTTTGCAAATAAGATGGCAGAGGAAACTATACTGACTCAAATTGATAGTGATAAAATAGCGGACTACATCAAAAAGACGGACAAAAAGGTTATTTCAGCGATTGGGGTATTAGAGCATATTATTAATTTAGATGAAATCCTGATGGCAATTAAAGAAAATGAGAATCTGGAGTATTTATATCTCTCCGTACCTATGTTTTCCTTTAGTGCAGTATTTGAAGCAGCGCATCAGTCTTGTTATAACAGGCATTTGGGCGGCACTCATACCCATCTTTTTTCTGACGAATCTTTAAAATATATGGCAGATAAAATGGGATTTACCATTGCAGGAACATGGAAATTTGGTTCTGATATGATGGATTTATATCGATTTATCTGCGTTTCCCTAGAACAAAATGGAAACACAGAGTTTAAGAATTATTTTTCTCAAAAGTTTTTACCTCTGATTGACGATATGCAGATTCTAGTGGACAAGAGTGAATTCGCATCAGAAGTGCACATGCTCCTTAAAAGAAAATAAACTATGCCATGGGTGTAATTTTATATGAAAATGAAAAGAAATATGTCGAAAGAAAATAAAATAGTTCTAAGTATCTCAATCCTTACGCTGGTTATTGTTTGTTTACCCCTTTTCACGGGTAATTGCATTAATGGTCATGATATTGAGTATCACTTGCTTAGAATCGAAAGTTTAAAAGAAGGAATCCTTATGGGGAAACCTTTTCTTAAGGTAAATGTACTCTTTTTTGGACAAAGGGGTTATGCAAGCTCTCTATTCTATCCGGATTTTTTACTCTATCTTCCGGCAGTGTTGAGGGCTCTTTCTGTGCCTATTAATATGAGTTATCATATATTTATTGCCTTTTGCTTTTCGGCTGCATATGGAACGACCTACTTTTGTGCAAAAAAAATATCTGGGAATTCCTATATAGCGCTTATGAGTGCAGTGATTCTGACACTGTCAACGTACCATCTGGATGATGTTTATTTAAGAAGTGCTGTTGGAGAATATACCGCATTCATCTTCTTACCCTTTCTCGTGTATGGGCTTTATGACATGATGTTTGGAGAACTTGAACATCCAGTATTGATGGCCATTGGATTTTCTGGTGTTCTATTATGCCATACGAATACGACATTTTTTTGTATTGGACTCTATGCAATCGCATTTCTTTTCAGTATCAAAAAATTTATACAGAATAAAAAGTTGTTTGTAAGATTAATCATGACAGCAATGTCTGTTTTGGTGATAACGGCCTTTTACTGGGTACCAGTTTTGGAGCAGATTCTGAGTGGTGGTTTTCTATATGCTGCCAGTGAATTTAATCTGGCAAATGAAATGCTTGAAGTGAAGGAAATTTTATCAAATAGTGCTCCTGCAATGGGGATTGGTTTATTTGTGTTATGTCTGCCAAGACTCTTTCTAATTAGGACAGAGGGCCAGAAAAGATCAGTTCTTTTAAGATTTGCAGATTGGTGTCTGTTAGTTGGATTACTATATTCGCTTGGTGCAACAAGACTGTTTCCCTGGGCGAGGGTACAGAACCTATTGTCCTTTATTCAATTTCCATGGAGACTCTTTATTGTATCCACAACCTTGCTTTCCTTTGCAGCAGCAATCTATATGAGCGACTACTTTAAAGAAGAAAACAAGAAGGAAACAGCACTTCTTATTGTGCTGGCAGTTATGATCGTCGGATTTGCCGGTAATATCACAAATAATGAACAGGGATATTATTCCTACTCCGATGATTATTATAGCTATATTCCTTTTACGGGAAATGTCATTGGTGGGGAGTGGCTCCCATCGGGTGTAAGTGACCGTGAGGCGCTATTAGTAAATACAGATACCGCAGTCGATAGCAATGGAAAAGAATACACAGTCGAACGTTTTAAAAATGAATTATCTGTGGATAACTTAGATAAAAATGCAGATTATGTGGATATCCCATTCATTTATTATAAAGGATATGCTGTAGAAGGGATTGATCAAAATACCAAAATTGATCTATCTGTAACGGGTGAGGGAGCGAATGGACAGTGCCGTGTTTATTTAAATGGAAGCAGTAGTCATATTCGCGTGTTCTACAAAGGAACGATATTGCAAAAAGTGTCACTTGCAGTGTCCATATTGCTATGTTTACTTTTGCTGGTTGTGTTTTATAAACATAGGAATATAATAGTTTCAAAGCAGAGCACGTCAAACATAGCATCCTAGAATAGAAGGATTTTGATGTATGAAATTGGGTGGGAAAGGATCTGGTTAATAATTATGAAGATAGTAGTGTTAGCAGGTGGAACAAGTACGGAGAGAGATGTATCCTTTGTAACAGGTTCTATGGTATATAAGGCCTTAAAGGAAAGAAATCATCAGGCCGTTCTAATTGATGTATTTTATGGAATTGATCGAACGGATTATGAGGAAGTATTTAAGGAATCTGGGGATTATTGTAGTAATCTTGCTACCATTGGTGGAAGCGATCCAGATATTGAGAAAATCAAGGCAATGCGTCCAAAGAGTCCGGATGGATATTTCGGTCCTAATGTAATACGTTTATGTCAGAGTGCAGATATCGTATTTTTGGCACTTCATGGTGAAAATGGAGAGAATGGAAAGATTCAGGCCGCCTTTGACCTATTGGAGATTCAATATACTGGAACGGGATATCTAAGCAGTGCTTTGGCAATGGACAAAAATCTAACGAAAAATATTTTTGACATTTATCATATTCCAACACCCTCCTATGTTACAATTGAGCGGATCGAGGATACCCCTTCCAACTTAGAATTCCCATGTGTGGTAAAGACTGCCTGCGGCGGGTCCAGTGTGGGCGTTTATATTGTGAATAACAAAGATGAGTATGAAGAGGCTGTAACAAATGCAATAACCTATCAGTCAAAGGTGATTATCGAGCAATACATTAAGGGACGTGAATTTTCGATTGGTGTTGTAGATGGAGAAGCCTATCCCATTATTGAAATTGCACCGATTCAAGGCTTCTATGATTATAAAAATAAATATCAGGCAGGCAGTGCAATAGAGACCTGTCCGGCAGAATTACCAGAATCTACAGCAAAGAAAATGCAGCAATGTGCAGAACAGGCCTATGTTGCATTAGGGCTTTCCGGATATGGCAGAATGGACTTTATGATGAATGAGAAAGAAGAATTTTTCTGTCTGGAGGCAAATACACTTCCAGGTATGACGCCAACGAGTCTTTTACCGCAGGAAGCAGCAGCCAAGGGAATCAGCTTTGGTGAATTATGTGAGAAATTGATTGAAGTTTCCAAGGCAAAATAGACGGAGGAATAGAAATGAATAAAATGACTCTTCAAAATATAGCGACAGCTTGTGGAGGAGAATATATTGGAGATCAGATGCTCCTAACTAAACGAACATTTGGCGTGACAATTGATAGCAGAAAAGTCGAACTTGGATTTTTGTTTATTGCGACAGTGGGAGAGAGAGTCGATGGACATGATTTTATTCCACTTGCTTATCAAAAGGGTGCGCTCTGTGTAATTTCGGAAAGAAAACTTGAAAATCCTGCGGGACCCTACATACTGGTAACATCCTCTTTTCAGGCATTAAAGGATATCGCAAAATTCTATAGGGAAAATCTGTCGATTAAGGTAGTAGGGATTACAGGAAGTGTTGGCAAAACAAGTACAAAAGAAGTGATTGCATCCGTACTATCTACAAAATACAAGGTATTAAAAACGCAGGGTAATTTTAATAATGAAGTTGGATTGCCCTTAACGATATTAAACATTCGAGGAGAGCACCAGGTAGCAGTACTTGAGATGGGCATCAGTGATTTTGGTGAGATGGAGCGCCTTAGTGATATTGCAAAGCCTGATGTATGTGTAATCACGAATATTGGTCTGTGCCATTTAGAAAATTTAAAGACTCAAAATGGAATTTTGCAGGCAAAAACAGAGATGTTTGAACACATGAACCCCGAGGGAGATATTATCATAAATGGGGATGATAAATATCTTGCGACGATTAAGAAGGTAAGGGGGATTGTTCCGAAAACCTTTGGCTATGAACAAACAAATACACTGAGTGTTTCCCATGTTGAAAATTTAGGGTTAGATGGTAGTAAATTTGAAATTCATGATGGATTAACGAAATACAACGCGGAAGTTTTGCTTCCTGGCAGGCATATGATCATCAATGCAGCGGCAGCAGCATTAGTTGGAAAGGTTTTAGGACTGAGCCAGGAGCAAATCATAGAAGGAATTAGGAATGTCGAGGCGGTGGATGGTAGAAGTAATCTGATCCATACGGGTTTTGTAACCATTATTGATGACTGTTATAATGCAAACCCGGTATCCATGAAATCATCCATTGAGCTTTTGAGTATGGCGAATACCAGAAAAGTAGCAATCTTAGGAGATATGTTCGAGCTCGGAGAAAATGAGAATCGTCTCCATGAGAATGTAGGGATTTATACAGGGGAAAAACAAATTGATCTCGTTCTCTGTGTCGGAGAGCGTTCCCAGTACATCTATCAGGGAGCATTAAAAAATCTGGAATCAGAAAGAGTATTTCTTTTTCAAAACAAAGAAGATTTAATCAAAGAACTTTCGAATCTCATAAAGAAGGGTGATTCGATTCTTGTAAAAGCATCTCATGGAATGCAGTTCACAGAAATAGTAGAAGAGTTAAAAAACATCAGCGAGTGAGCTGGTGTTTTTTATTGACAACACATTCAAAAATGACTAAAATAAAACTAGACTTTAGATTAGACAGAAAAAGGAGCGGATATGGGATATATTGAAAGAGCAATAAAATCAATCCTTCAAGATAGGGTAAAAAACAGTAAATGTCTGCTGCTTACAGGTGCAAGGCAGGTTGGAAAATCAACCCTGATTAATCATGAATTTGGGGATTATAATAAGGTATCCTTTGATGATAAGCTGACTAGAATACAGGCTAAGGAGGAACCAAAGCTTTTCTTTTTAAATAATCCTTGTCCTTTATTTATTGATGAGGTACAAAAAGAAAATAGTATATTAGAAGACATAAAGTTAAAAGTAGACAGTACAGATGAAAGAGGATTATTCATCCTATCTGGTTCACAGAAATTAGAGCTTATGAAGGGTGTAAGCGAGTCTTTGGCCGGAAGAGTCTCCGTGACAGAGCTTGCCGGACTTTCGCTTAGGGAGATTCATGGAATTGATTATAACCACCATTTTGTCCCTACAGATGAATATATTTCATCTAGAGAAAAAGTATGGAAGCCATATACAAATATTTGGGAGATTATTCACCAAGGATCCTATCCGGAGCTTTATGATGTGGAGCGTGACTGGCAGGATTTCTATTCCTCCTATGTAAACACATACTTGGAAAGAGATATCAATGAGCTGATTGCCAGTGACAGTATCACATTTACGAAATTTCTGACAGCGGTGGCTGCAAGAACGGGAGAACTGCTTAACTATGCTAATATTGCCAATGATGTAGGCGTTTCAGAACCAACGGTAAAAAACTGGATATCTATATTGGAAAGAACGGGGATTGTATATTTGCTTCAACCTTATAGTGCAAGTGCACTTAACAGAGCAATTCGTACACCCAAGATTTACTTTAGAGATACAGGTCTTGCCTGTTATCTGACCAGGTGGTTGACTGCAGATGCACTGAAAGTTAGTGCTGTTGCAGGGAATATGTTTGAAACCTTTGTGGTATCCGAGGTTTTAAAATCATTCTCAAATGAGGGCATGGACTACCGTTTTAGCATTTCGTTCTATCGAGGGAAGGATAAGAAGGCAGATGGTGAAAATGAGATTGATCTTGTAATAGAAGAGAATGGAATGCTGTATCCGGTTGAAATCAAGATGTCTGGTAATCCGAAAGCGTCTATGGCTTCAGCCAATACAATTCTTGACAAGGTCGATGAAAAAAAGCGTGGTATGGGAATCATCCTTTGCCTGATAGACAAGAAGACTTATCTCAGAGAAAACCTGATCGCATTACCGATCAGTTATATCTAGCAGAATAATCAAGTAAGTCAAAAAAGTATGGGAGGATTACAATGAATAGAAGAAAACAAGCATGGGTTAATTTAATATTTTTAGTAGTAACTCTGGTTATTAATACTTTAGGCGCAATAGGGTTGATTAATGATATGACACAGAAAGAAATTTCAGACAAATATCTTACTTTGATTACGCCAAGCCCATCGACCTTTAGTATTTGGAGTGTCATATACTCCTTATTATTGATATCGATGATTGCAATGATTATAAATAACAACAATTCCTATTACCAAAGGGCTGTTGATCAAATTTCCAAACTTTTCAGAATTTCATGTATCCTAAATATTGTATGGATTGTAACATTCTCATTCGTCCTGGTTGAAATTTCTGTGTTATTCATATTTGGATTTGTGATTACCTTAGCGTTGATTAGTAGGAAACTTCTTGAAATTCACGAGGGAAAACGCTGGTTATTGCCTGTGAGCTTCGGGCTTTATGGTGGTTGGCTATTTATTGCAACAGTTGTTAACGCTGCTGCTGCGCTGGTTAAGTTAAATTGGTCAGGATTCGGATTAACGCAGGAAACTTGGGGAATCATTATGTTGATTGTTGCGATCCTTTTATTAATCGTTGTAGTCTTAAAAATCCGAAATGCAATATTTCCTCTCCCAATTGCGTGGGCTTACTTTGGCATAAACCAATTTTTGAAGTCACCATCAGGATTCAATGGAGAATTTCCTACCTTGCAAACGGTTGCTCTTATTGGGATGTCAGTCCTTATTATAATCTCAGTAATACTATTTATCCGTAATCATTTTTCCATACTTCCAGATTATCAAAATAATGGGCAGATAGAAAAGTAAATATAAAGCATAAAGAAACATCAGCTTATAGCTGATGTTTCTTTATGCTTTAACAACATCTGTTCAATCACTTCCTGGGTATAAGCGCCCAGATGTTTGCGTTCTTCTTTTGACAATTCCTGTGGATAGATAGGCTTTCCATATTCTATAATGACGTGAGCTTTTTTGACTTTAGGAAATTGTTTTTCAAAAATATCAGCAGAGCCTGTGAGCGCCATAGGAATTATAGGACATCCAGATTTTTCGGCAATTTTCAAGCTGCCTTCTTTAAAAGGAAGCATTTGCAGGGGATCCTCATTAGGATTTCTGGTTCCCTCAGGAAAAATACAGATCGACACACCATTCTTCACATCTTCAATGGCATCTAAAATCATTTTTAGACCAGCCTTCATATCCTCACGGTCAAGGAATTTACAATGAAGATTTTTCATCCAATCACGTAGAAGTGGATATTTTAGCATTTCCTTTTTGGCTACATATCCTGTTGGCCTAGGAACACGGACATAAGTAAGTAAAATATCAAAGTAGCTTCTGTGGTTTGCGATATATAGAACAGCCTGATCCTTTGGCACATTTTCTTCACCAATGACGGTAATTTTTGTTCCTGACATAAAAAGACAGACCCGAAAGGCCCAGTTCACAATTGCAAGAGAACTGCGGTTTTTCGCATTTTGGTAACCTAGCTTACCCATGATCCATTCTATAAGGAGCAAAGGAGTACTTAGTATTAAAAATAAAACAACAAAAGATATGACCAGAATAAAACGTAACATTTCGCGACCTCCAATAGATTATTAAAATATTATACTGAATAACAGAAAAAAAGACAACTGAGATGACAAACTATTATGGTGAATCTTGAATAAATTGCATCTATCAAGTATGATATAAAACAGTAGTGAATAAACTTCCCTGCCTATTCATAAAATAGTAGAAACATCGTTTGAACATGGGGAAGATATGAAAAAAGGTATTGTTTTTACTGTTTTGACGTCACTTTTTTGTATATTCTTTTTAACAGGTTGTATCGAATCAAGTACGGAAAAAGGGAAAATAAGAGATTTGGAATATACCGTTGTCTGTGAAGATAATCTGCCAGAAGAATTACAGAAGGGAATCAAAGAGAGAAAAGCAAAGGAATTTAAAATATCCTATTCGGATGGTAATTTTCTTTATATCTGCAGAGGCTATGGAGAGCAGGAAACGGGAGGATATAGTATTCGCGTAACTGATTTGTACCTAAGTGAAGATGGCATTGTTTTTGCAACAGAATTTATTGGTCCAGATAAGAGCGAAAATGTTCCACAGGTCTCCTCTTATCCGGTGATCACAGTGAAGACAGAAATTATAGATAAGCCTTTGATTTTTGAATAAAAGTGTGAAGTGTGAAGTGTGAAAAGAATTTCTAAAGAAGCGAAAAAACCGCTTCTAAGAAATACTAAGTTTCACACAGGAAGAAGTCGCAAGCGCCTTCTTCTTAATAATTAATTCTGCCGCTTGAAGCGACACATGTGA
>JAQUUB010000129.1 GCA_028694115.1 Lachnospiraceae bacterium | reverse complement strand
ATGATTGTTTTATTGAATCAGCTATAATACAATATAATATGGTATAATATAGTAAAATTCTTGTGTATCACTGTGGTTAAGTCTGTCATGTTTGGGAGGATGTTTATGAGAATTGCTATCGTTGATGATAACAAGAAAGAACGAACTTGTCTTTTCAATCTTTTACAACAATATTTTAAAGATAGCTATGAAAGGAATTCGGTCTGCCCAGAATTTTCGGAATATGACTGTGGCGAATCTTTCCTAAAGACATATGAACCTGGTTCTTATGACCTTGTATTGCTAGACATCTATATGCAGGAGATTACCGGAGTTGATGTAGCAAAGCGTATTGTGGCACTAGATAAAAGCTGTAATGTTATTTTTTTTACGACTAGCATTGAACATCAGCTTGAGGGTTATAGCGTACATGCCATAGGTTACATTATGAAGCCAGTAACGCAGAACCTCGAATCTCTTTATAATGCTTTGGATTATTTTATGGAAAAATACAAGCCTGACATCTCTTCTATAAAGGTTCAATCTGCATGCGGAGAGTTGTATTTATATTATCGGGATATTCTCTATTACGAGTGTCTGGAGCGAAAACTTTATATCCATATGACAACAGGTATTCTGCCCATTTTGGGTAAATATTCCGACTATTACTCACAGTTTCTCTCTGATAAAAGATTTTTGGAATGTTATCGAAATCTGATTATTAACATGGATTACATCGAAAAGCCACTACAAAATGAATTTGTTTTGAAAAGTGGTGACATTCTCCCTATCAGCAGGCGCAAAAGAGCCCAAGTTATTGAAAACTATACAAAGTATTTTATATATAAAGGAAGATGAAAAGTTATGATTACAAACCTATCTTATTTTTCAGACAATATTATGGCAACCCTTGTTCTTACACTCTCGTTTACCCTAGTTGTTATTCCAAGTATCGTATTTCGCTATGCTATTTTTTCTAAAATGATCAGCCGGTTACAGTTCACAAAACTTTTAAAAGTTTATTCTGTCAGCTTTATAGTTCAGACTTTACTAATATTCTTTCTTTTGCACCATAACATAAATCTAGCTACTACCCTATTCTATAAGGCAGTCAATATTATTATGGGATTATTTTTCTTTATGATGAATTATGTCATTATTAAAGGAATGTTTTTTAAACATGTTTTTGTTCTGGGGATGCAGGGGTGCTATAGCCTTGTACTGCATTCTGTTTCCTCCATCATTCTTAGCTATTTTTCCTTTGAAAAACCCATTCAGTTTCAATTGATAGAGCACAGTTTTCTCTATATCCTATTTTTTCTGATTGTTTCTCTTCCTCTTTGGCATATTTTAAAGGATTCTCTGGTATTAAAATATTCTTCAGAACATGACTATTATTGGAATATTATCTGGTTAATTCCCGGTTTGTTATTTGTAAGCAATTTATTTTCTACCATCAATGATACCTTTATAAACTCCTGGGGGCAGTTTGCCTCTCGAGTCTTTTTAGGAGGAGTTCTTTACATTTTCTGGAGCTGTATCAATCTGGATTTCAAAGAATTAAACGATAAATTTCTTATTCAATCCGAAAATAAACTTCTACAGCTTCAAACGAACGCCATTAACAGCCAGGCGGAGATCATTACAGAAAACAATAAAAAACTAAGTATCTTTCGACACGATTTAAGACACCATGTCTACATGCTTTCTTCCCTAATAGAAAGTGGTGAATTATCTGCAGCCACAAATCTTCTCTCAAATCTAACTAGTGATTTAGAAAGCACGAAGCCATCCGTTTTCTGCAAAAATCCTATTATCAATGCCCCGCTGCTTGTGTATATTAACAGGGCTCAAAAGGAACAAATCGAGGTACTTTCAGAAATTGATATACCAGAAACAATTCCCTGGGATAGTAAAGATCTTGCCATTCTAATTGCAAATGCTTTAGAAAATGCAATTCATGCAAGCAGTAAGCAGAAACCCGGACAGAAAGTGATACATATCTCAACCCGTTGTGAGGAAGGAAAACTAGCCATTCATATCAAGAACCGATTCGACGGAGAAATTCATTTTGATAAAAATGGTCTACCAATAGCCATGAAAGACAATCATGGAATAGGCATGCGCTCGCTCTCCTCTATTATTGAAAAATATCATGGCCATATGGCTTGTTCCTATGAGCAGGGATGGTTTTCCATCCATTTTATGTTTTCAGAATACTACTCTTCTGACAAAAACGTGATATCTCCATCTGATGATTCAAATAACACCATATCCGAATCATGAGAATTATTTGAAGTGTCCACGATTTCAAACATGAAAGCAAAGGTTCCGTCCCCAAGCTCTATTTCTTCAAAGGAGGAGTCCTCCGTGATTGTAATTGTTTCATCTGCAATTTCATAGGTTTCATCATCTTCATCTGATATACTCATTGAATATAGAATTGGAGTTACTTTATCTCCAGCTTTTAGTTGAATGAGATTTTTATCTCCCATTAGTTTCTCCTCATCCACTTCGTCTCTGACACCTAATATCTCAAATGCATCCTTATCATAATCATAAACTACTCTCATGACACATTCTTTCTCATTCAGATAAATAGGTACTGAATATAGATTGTACTCTTCTCCCTCATATGTAATTTCCATATAGCACAGACTCTCGTCAATTGCTCCCCATACTCCTCTGTAATTATCTTCAAATATTCCTTGTTCCCAATCGGCAGATAAATCATTGTCCCTTCCAAGGAAGAGTATCATGTCATCTTCCTCAGAATAATATGCTAGATTAAAAAACACACTTTTAACACAGGCCAGGCTATCAGGATTAAGAGTAAGTCTTGCATAATTCTCTTCTGTAATTTCCACTGGCATACTATCCTCAAATTTTTCTAGAGGTACCACTTCCTGATACTCCACTTCCTCCAATTCTTCCGTTGCTTCCTCTGGTATTTCACCTGATATGGAATATTGTATAAAATAGGGATACACGGAATCTGCTGCTACATTATGATACATTTTCAATTCCTCGGTATCTCCATTATAAGAATAATATACCGATAAGCCCGTGGCGTTCTGACGGTAAGGACCATTGACTTTATATACCACCGCCTGATCTAAAGCATCAAGCACCTGATCCGCTGTTTCCGGAAGAAGATTGGTTGAATTTCTTACCAGGTCTCCCAAATCGACCATATTGGTGTAACCGTCTGTGTTGTTATTTCCTCCATAATTTTCTGATTTTTGTGCACTTCTTGCAAATTCACCACATACAGCTGGAGTCGCAAGAGCACTTGACAAAATTTCCTTTCCCAGATTATTAAATGCAGATAAAAGTGCATCCAGCTTACTAAGATCGGTTACTGCCAGAGTAATCTCATCGGAAGTGCCGTATTCTTCACATCCGTTTACAAAGGTATCACATATACTTGTCCCTAACTGTGCCCCATTCATACCGGTATTATTTGCAAATTCCGTAAGCCAACCGCTGTAATCCCATCCATTTCCGGGTTCCAGTTCCTCTGAGGCAACCAAATAGGAAGCATATTTTTGAAATACATTGGCTGTATCAAGGGTTGACATTAGGCAGGTATCAAAGCCAACCAACTCCAGAGGAGTATCGTGTCCTGCGTACACTGATGAGAACGCCTCCTCCATTTCCGTAAGGCTTAAAGCATCGAAGTCATAATTCTCATCGCATGCAACTCCTCCTACGCTGCCACCACCATGATTCCAAAACAATACCATCTTGTGGTCTGCTGGGTAATTCTCCTCACAAAAGTTCAAAAAGTTCTGCAGCGTTTTTCCATCCCCCATATTGGCTTGTTCCTGCTCTTCTACCAACTCCAAATTTGCTTCTTTGTAAACATGACGCTGCAAAAGAGTCGGATCCACCATATCATTCATCCATTGACTGGCCCCACCTGTCTGTATAACTATTGTCACGTTATCTGGAAGTGTAACCTGCATCATCTCCATTAAATCTTCTGTAGCCGCCCCATCTTGGCTCTCTAAATCACTACCACACAAATACCAGTAGATTGCCCATGTATCATCCTTACTGTAGCTGACTTCCTGCGTTGTAGCTTCTTCTTCTGTACTGTTACTATTAGAATATGTATCAGCCTCTTCCTCCCAATCATCACTACAACCTACTATAGAAACTAGGACTCCCAACACCAGCAATACACTTAAAATCCATTTTTTCAAATTCCCCGCACCTCCTATTTATCCTTTATCCTATCAAAAATTTTATCAGATTCCATCGGTCTGTCAACGATAATATTAACATCGTAAATTTAAAACAAAGTAATAAAATAATGGGAAGGTATCATATTAAGGATTGTTTTAATTCTCAATCCGATACCTTCCCATCATTCCTTTGTTTCCTATGGCGAATAGTGTATGTAGATTTATTCTAGTTCTTGACCATCTTTTGTAGTCATCTTTCCTGCTAGAATCAAAATAATGTCAATTAGCCACCAGATACCAAATCCTCCTGCTGTGATTAGCTTTAGAATTCCCAAACCTGTATACCCAAGGTAGAAACGGTCTATTCCTAACTCCCCTAGAAATATTGAAATAAGTAAAGTTGTTGTTTTTGATTTGCTCTTCATAAAATATCCTCCATTTTAATTGTTGTATTTTATACTGCCATTAAGCTAACAAGTTCTCTTGTTCTAGCAATCGGCTTATTTCTTTTCCAATTTCCTCTACCGCTTCGTTACCGTCAATATTTTCCTTGTTCAAAGTATTGAACCAACCACCTGTCAATGCATCTCCTACCATTTCCTTTGCAAAGCCTCCTACTCCAGAATATGATTTTGACACTGCTATGATTTTACCGCTGATTGCCACCATAATCTGGTACTTCCCAGTTGCATCAAATCGGATTGCCCTCATAATACCGCTTCCTGTTATTTCAGGTTTTGCCAAAGGATAATTACCGTCCTTTATGATTTCATAAAGTCTGTCATAATCAAGTTTTTCTTTCACTTTAATGTTGCTATAGGATTTTACCGCTGTTTTCATATCTTTAAAAAGTCCCATGATATCGTTCCTCCTTCTTGATTAATAATTCTTCATTAAGATAACATATCAATAGTTTTTTTCAAGATAATTTCACTGAGCGGTCGATTTTCAAACCGTTCGGTCATTTGCAGAATTTTATCATTTAATGCGAACAATGCCCATGGCATTGTTTGCAGTCACCTCCACAGATAATTGACTTTCCAGCTTTTTTATCTTTTATCATGCCTTTCACAATAAAGCCGATTAGCATAATTAAAAGTACTCCTACCAAAAAAGTTCCCATTGAATTCACCTCTTTCTAATTAATTCATTGATCTTACACTTGTTTTAGCATTCACTAATAATTGATTGCTTTCCTTATATGGTCTAAATAGCAAATATGCAAATGAAATAATCAAAATAAATGCTACAACTGTTCCAAATCCAAAACTTCCCATTGTCACAAATGTTCCAATCTGAAATACACAAAGTGATACACAATAAGCAAGTAATGTCTGATAGCCAATTGCAAACCAAAACCATTTTGCATGATTCATTTCACGTTTGATTGCTCCCATTGCTGCAAAGCAAGGTGCACATAATAAGTTAAATACAAGGAACGAATATGCCGCAATAGCTGTCATACTAGCTGATAATGTTCCCCATATTTCGCTTCCATCTTCTGCCACTTCACTAAATCCATAAAGTACACCAAATGTTCCAACCACATTTTCTTTTGCTACAAGTCCTGTAATAGCTGCTACCGCCGATTTCCAGTCACCCCATCCAAGTGGAGTAAAGATTGGTGCGATGATACCACCTATTGATGCTAAAACGCTATGATTCATATCCTCAACCATACCAAAACTTCCATTGATTACTCCAAAGCTCTCTGCAAACCAGATAAAAATAGTTGAGAGTAAAATTACACTTCCTGCCTTTTTAATAAATGACCATCCCCGCTCCCACATGCTGCGAAGTACATTCAAAACAGTTGGCATATGATAAGAAGGTAATTCAATTACAAACGGGGCTGGGTCTCCTGCAAACATTTTCGTTTTCTTTAAAATAATTCCAGAACAAACGATTGCAGCAATTCCTACAAAGTAAGCACTTGGTGCCACCCAAGGAGCTCCATTAAATAATGCTCCAGCAATTAAGGCAATAATAGGAAGTTTTGCTCCGCATGGTATGAATGTTGTTGTGATAATCGTCATTTTACGATCGCGGTCGTTTTCAATCGTACGTGATGCCATAATTCCTGGTACTCCACATCCAGTACCAATCAACATTGGTATGAATGATTTACCTGACAACCCAAATTTACGAAAAATTCGATCCATAATAAATGCAATCCTTGCCATATATCCACAGGCTTCCAGAAATGCCAGGAAAATGAAGAGAACTAACATTTGTGGTACAAATCCAAGTACTGCACCGACGCCGCCAATTATACCATTTACAAGTAATCCAGATAACCATGGTGCACAGTTAATTGCATCTAATCCCCTCTGTGCAGCTGGAATAATCCATTCACCGAACAGGGTATCATTTGTCCAATCAGTTAAAAAAGCTCCTACTGTTGTAACAGATACAAAATATACAAGAAACATAACTGTTGCAAAAATAGGAAGTGCAAGCCATCTGTTTGTAACAATTCGATCGATTTTATCTGAGGTAGTAAGTCCACCTCGATTTTTCTTTACATAACAATCTTTTATGATCGATGAAATATAATTGTATCTTTCGTTTGTAATAATGCTTTCCGAATCATCCTCCATTTCTCTTTCACAATGCTCAATATCGTCTTCAATGTGCGAAGCGATTTCTTTTGTAATTCCCAACTGTGCAATTACTTTATCATCTCGCTCAAATATTTTAATTGCATACCAGCGCTGTTGCTCTTCTGGCATACGATGTAATACTGCCTCTTCAATATGTGCAAGTGTATGTTCCACGCAGCCAGCAAAGCTGTGTTGTGGAATCATACTCTTTCTATTATTTGCCACCTCTATTGCCTTGTTGGCTGCTTCCATAATGCCAGTTCCTTTTAATGCAGAAATTTCTACCACCTGGCAGCCTAATTCTTTTTCTAAATTCTTTGTGTTCAGTTTGTCACCGTTTTTTTCGATGATATCCATCATATTAATTGCTGATACCACTGGGATACCAAGTTCCACAAGCTGTGTTGTAAGATATAGATTACGTTCCATATTGGTTCCATCAATAATATTAAGAATCGCATCTGGACGTTCTGTAATTAAGTAATTTCTAGCCACGACTTCTTCAAGTGTATATGGAGATAAAGAATAAATTCCTGGTAAATCCGTAATGATAACCTCTTTATTTCCTTTTAATTTACCTTCTTTTTTCTCCACTGTAACACCTGGCCAATTTCCAACAAATTGATTGGAACCAGTTAATGCATTAAATAGTGTTGTTTTACCACAGTTTGGATTACCTGCTAATGCAATTTTTATTTCCATTTTCTTCTCCTTTATAGTTTGTTTATTCTTACATTTGTTAGTTATATCTAACCAATGTTTAAAAAAAATCATTCAACTTCGATTAATCCAGCGTCTTCTTTTCGTAAGGATAATTCATATCCCCTGACCGTTACTTCGATTGGATCACCCAGCGGTGCAACCTTTCGTAAATAAATATTTGTTCCCTTTGTAATACCCATGTCCATAATGCGTCGTTTTACTGCACCCTGTCCTGTTAACTTTGTCACTTTTACATTCTCACCGCACTTGACTTCTTTTAAAGTTTTCATTCTTCCTCCTACTAAACCAATATTTTATTTGCCATTTCTTTATTAATTGCAACTCTGGAATCCTTTACATTTACAATCATATTTCCACAAATTTCAGACACTACAGTTACTGCACTCCCCGTTACAAATCCCAGATTTTCTAAGAATTTTCTTGTTTCTTCCTTGCCACCAACTTTTTTTATAACACTAACCTCACCTGTTTTAACCATTGACAAAGGCATCAAATTCACCCTCTTTCTACTCCCTATTTTTATTAACTACTATAATATTGATTATGACTTTCCTATTAGTTAGTATATTCTAACTATCATTAGTTGTCAATAACTTATCCGATAATTTTTCTCGTTAGTAATTTAGTATTACTATTCTTGTTGCTTTATTTGAATTTCATATTTTCCTATGATATACTAATTTGAGTTAGTTAAATAAAACTTTATTGTTCTGAAATGAGGTGTTTTAAATGAAGACAAATGAATCTGTAGAGAATTACCTAGAGACTATATTAACATTAAGTAAGAAGTTACCTGTAGTACGTTCGGTAGACATTGCAGCAGAACTTGATTTCAAAAAATCTAGTATCAGTGTCGCAATGAAAAATTTACGTAATTGTGAATATATTACAGTAACAGAGTCAGGTTTTATCTATCTAACTGATTCTGGTAAAGAAATTGCTGAAATGATATATGAACGACATAACTTATTAGCCTCATGGCTTGAAGAAATTGGTGTTGATTCAAAAACAGCCGCTGAAGATGCCTGTAAAATGGAACATGTCCTCAGTAAAAAAAGCTTTGAAGCTATTAAAAATCATGTTATAAAATAGAATACTTAATTAAAGTGCCCATTCTTCCCGACGTCTGCAAGGTAAGAATGGGCACTTTACGTTATATTTTAGCTAAGAGGGTTATATTCCATGGCTAACATTGTGATATCATCAAATTGGTCGGCTTCTCCAACGAAATCATCCATATCTACTTTAATATGTTTAAGTACTTCATTAAGAGGTATATCTCCCATACTATTCATAATTGTTATTAAACGTTCTTCTCCGTACAATTCTTCTTTATTGTTGATAGCTTCTGTTACACCATCCGTATATAGATAGATCCTATCGCCACTTTCAAATTTCATAGTCGACTGTTTATATTTCATTCCTGGCATACCAGCTAGTACAAATCCAGGCTTTGACTTTAACCAATCAAATTCTCCTCCTTTTTTCTTATAAAGAGGTGGGTTATGACCTGCATTTACATAAGTGAACATACCAGTACTTACTTCTAAGACTCCCAGCCAGCCTGTAACGAAAAGTCCAGCATCGTTACCTTCACATAACTGTTCATTTACATTTGTGAAAACATCTTCAGGCGGCTCTCCCTGCTGCGCATAATTTTTTATTAAAGTTTTTGCTATCACCATAAATAAGGCGGCTGGAACACCCTTACCTGAAACATCAGCCATCACGATTGCCAGATGGTCGCTATCTACTAGAAAAAAGTCATAAAAATCTCCCCCGACTTCCTTTGCAGGAGTCATTGTGGCATAGATATCAAATTCTCCTCTATTAGGAAACGGCGGGAAGATTCTAGGCAGCATATCTGCCTGAATCTGTGTGGCAACATTTAGTTCTGCACTTATTCTTTCTTTCTCTGTAGTAACCTTCTTAATATTAATAATATAATTTTCTATTCTATCCATCATATCAGAAAAAGATTCTGACAGTGTTTGTATCTCATCATTTGTCTTAAGAGGAAGTAATTCTTTTGAGTATTCTCCATTTTGGTAAGAACCTACAACATTCGTAAGAATATTTAATGGTTTCGAAACCAGACACCTTACCATGAAAAGCATAATTCCCAATATCACTAACAGGCCACCAAGTATTATGGCAGCAACAGAAAGCTGATAATTGTTTACTACATTTTCCACTTCGTCTAGATAGTAATCTGCTTCCACCATAGCAGCAAGCTCTCCATTACTGTTTAAAACAGGTGCCCAGGCTGTAACCGATTTTCCATACCCTACATCTTCTCCTAAAATAAGCTCTGTAGAAGCCCTCTTTTCTTTTACGTCTTGTACAAGAAATGTTAGTTCCGTTTCTCCATATTCATAAATTTCACCTAGAGAAGAAATATCATTCATGTTATCTCCCTCTTTAGCAGCATCCAATATGTATACAAAGTGATCCTCTTCTGGGTAATAAATATAGAGGTACGCTAAATCGACTTTTTCTTTTATCCCTGAAAATGTCTTCTCCAATTCCGTATAATACTCATCTTTTTCACCTGTCTCAACATATTTTGAGATTTTATCTCCATCAATAATGCCTGCTGCCATCTGCGAAATATTCTGAGCTTTTTCTGAATAGAAATTGGTATAGTTATTCCAAAATACTCTATAGCTAAAACTGACTAATAAAATGCCAATTATCATCATAATACCCATAATAACAATTGAAAGCTTAAATCCTAGAGTTTGCATTTTGTTCCTAATCATTTTACTGCTTGCCTCCTTATTCTCCACCTATAGTTCCTCCCTCTTCTACATCATCAGTTTCTATTTTTTGTACCTGAACAAGTGCTCCGCATTGGCAGTTAGTCCCACATAGCGGGCATTTCATTCCATAGTCAGATAACTTTTGGTAAAATAGTGGGATTTCCTTTGTATAAACAGGCGTTCCCCATTTTGATACCGGATTTAGTGCTGGTATATCTCCATCGGTATGTATCCACAATTCCGTTAAAATATATTGTACTTTTTTTCTCTTAAGACTGCTAATAAAAAGCTCTCCTAATTTTTTACTAATTCCTTCATTCCTACATTTTTGTGAAACAATTAATGCATCAATGTCATTTAGATAAGCATTTCGTCTGTTAGGAAAGGTATCTCACAGGTTACAAGCCTCTGAAAAATCTGTTTAGTTAAGAAAAGGCATGTGAAAACGGTTGAGATTTGAATCAGGAAAACA
>JAQUUB010000128.1 GCA_028694115.1 Lachnospiraceae bacterium | reverse complement strand
TTTGCTCGTGTGCTATCTCCTAATACTTTAAAGAAATCTGATAAATCATAAAGTTCATCTTCCTCCGGCATAACCAGTCTGACCTTATCTACAATATCAGCATGAATCACATCACAATCACAATTAATATTAATATCTAAATCTTTCATGTTTTCACCTTCTTTATATTGTTATAGTTGAACAACTATTCAACTTATATGTATATAATAGTTGAATACACACTCAATTGTCAAGTGTTTTTTTTAATATACATCATGAAATTTTATACTGCATGGTTTTTCTTAGTGATGTAAAAATTGCAACACTTATCACCATTGCCCAATGTAATTGGTCTTTCTAGTCTACAATTAGCGAAGCTCATTGTAATATAATCAGTAGCACATAAAGATGGTGTAAGCTCTGGTACATTTTCTCTTTTGCATAATGCGCATAATCCACATCTGGTAAAAACTATATGGGTTAAGTTAACATTTTCTTTATCTTCCACTGATACAAGCCAATTTGTCGGATATTTATCTTTATTTGTTTCACACCAGCGGCCAGCTTTCTCAATCTTTTCTTTATACTGTATTGATAGCAGATCAACTTTACTCATTTGCTTCTTCATGAATTCAAAATTATTAAGTCCAGTGGCCAGTATTTCATCAAATTCATTCAAGCTAATGGTATCTTTCGTATTTTTATACAATGAAACGAGATATGCCCCCATCAAATAGCTGTTGAGAAATATGTTTTTATTTCCTCCAATATTCGGAGAATTCTTTACAATCTTTTTATATTCTCTTGTCGTCTTTGTAATAATATTTTTGAGCTTTGCCTTATCATAATACTTTTTTAATTGTTTTTTAATGATACCTTTCATTATGAAAGGGTATGCATAAGCCATAGCGGTTAATTTCATCTCTATTTCCCCCCGAAATGATTATTTTTCATTCATACTACTCAAGAGTTACCTTTTTTAGATTTATTACTTTGGTATAATCGCAATGTTTTATTTCTAATATCTGCAATCCATACTTTTCAAAATATCCCTTAGTATCAATCTTTAAAAACTGTTCAAACCCCTTAGGTTCTAATTTCCTTATTAGGTAAAATAGTATTCTCTTCAATAAATTTTGTGGTTCTTCCCATTCTATGACCAATAACCTTCCTTCCGGTTTTAAAACCCGCTTCGCCTCTAACAGTATTTTTTCAGCCAATTCCTCAGGTATTTCATGTAAAACTAAAGAGATTAGTACTGTATCAAATGTTTTGCTTTTAAATTTTGTATCTGTTGCATCCATTTGATAAAGCTTTATATTATCAATATCATTTTTCTTCACTTTCTTTGCTGCAATATTTAACATTTCCTTAGAAATATCTATACCAATAATTTCAGCATCCCTTTTAAGATTGGCTACAGCAATAGCATTAGCTGCGGTACCCGTGCAAATGTCAAGTATCTTTCTATCTTGCTGATTTATATACCGGAATTGTGAAAAAAGCAAAAGAGATGGAGCTGAATCTATTAAAGGTATTGAAAAACAATAAGCATAAAGAAATATAGATTTATCATCTATATAGATTTACTTTGTAAGCGCTCAATAACAGAGTGCCTTATACTATGTTAGAATCCATGAGACAATTATCTCCAAATAAGTTGTACAGCAATGCTAGGTATAGTGCTGTACAGTAATGCGAGTGGAGGTTAGTCATGGATCAAGTTACAAGAACCAAAAAATATTTAAAACAAGAAGAATGGAAGGCTCTCATTTCCGAATGTCAGGCCAGTGGTGTGACTGTGAAAGCCTGGTGCAAATCAAACAACATTTGCGAGCAAACGTATTACAGGAATCTTCAAAAACTTCGAGCCAAACTGTGTGAATCATTTCCAGTCCCTGCAGACAAACCAGAAAAACCAGTTGAATTCAAAAAACTTGAAGTTAGAACTCCATTGCCCAATACACAGGCTGCTGTTATTATTCATTTCGCTAATGCATCACTAGAAATTAATAATGGTGCCACGCAGCAAACGGTTGAGGCAGTGCTTCTGGCGCTGAAGAATCTATGTTAGGCGATATTACAGTTGCCAAAGATATTTATCTTGCCTGCGGATACACTGACATGCGTAAATCAATTGATGGTTTGGCAGCTCTTGTTCAAGAAAGCTTTGGGATGGATCCGTTTGCTCCAACCCTGTATTTATTCTGTGGAAAACGTAGAGATAGAATAAAAGCACTCCTGTGGGAGAAGGATGGATTTGTGATGCTTTATAAACGTCTTGAAAATGGCAACTTCAAATGGCCACGCTCATCTGAAGAAGTAAGACCACTCTCCTGGAAGGAATTCAACTGGCTAATGGATGGTCTTGAAGTCAATCAGCCAAAGGCAATTCGCCCTGCACAAAAAGCAGATTTTTGCTGATTAAAGAAGCTTAAGAATGCCGTATTTACTGGTTTTTCGTGTGTTTTTATGGTATAATCTTACTATCAATTAGTTGGGAGAAATACCATTTATGGATGCAAAAGATGCCTATATTGGACAGTTGGAACATACAGTAAAAAGTCTTGAAATTCAAGTAAATAACTTGACAGAAATGGTACTCCAACTTCGTAAAGACAAATTTGGCAGTTCCAGCGAAAAGACACCTAAGGATGAAATCGATGGTCAGTTAGGTCTTTTTGATGAAGCTGAGACAGTTGCCGATGCCTCTGTTTTGGAACCAATCAAAAAAGAAGTAAACGGTTATACACGGACCAATACGAAAACAAAGCGGGAAGAAATCATCAAAGATCTTCCAGTTCGGGAAATTTTATGTGATATTCCAGAAGAAAGCAAATATTGCGCAAACTGTGGCACAACATTAAAACGAATCGGAACTGAAACTGTTCGAGAGGAACTAGAATACATTCCAGCAAAGCTTCAGATTGTACGATATGTCCGTACCGCTTATGAATGTTCCAAATGTAAACACACAGATACACCCTATATAGAAAAAGCTCCTACGCCCACTTCTTTAATGAATCATTCACTGGCATCCCCAAGCTCCGTTGCAAATGTAATGTATCAGAAGTATGTAAATGGTATGCCTCTCTATCGCCAGGAAAAAGACTGGGAGCAGTTAGGCATTGCATTGAAACGAGCTACTATGGCGAACTGGATCATCCGATGTTCGGATGATTACCTTTCACCAATCGTTCATTACCTTCAAGCAGAACTTGTGAAAAGGGAATTAATCCATTGTGATGAAACTCCATTACAAGTGCTAAAGGAAGAAGGGAAAAAGCCACAGTCCAAATCTTATATGTGGCTATATCGTTCAGGAAACGATGGCAAAAAGCCAATTGTCCTGTATGATTATCAACCTACCAGAAGTGGTGATAACGCAGTTCGATATTTAAGAGAATTCAAAGGATATCTGCACTGCGATGGTTACTCTGGCTATAATAAGCTGGAGCATATCACAAGATGTGGTTGTTGGGCACACCTTAGAAGAAAGTTTGTGGAAGCGATTCCTACCAAAAAGGGAAAAGATAATCCACTCACAAAAGCTGAAATTGGCAGAGATTACTGTAATCAGTTATTCAAACTGGAAGAAAACATCTCAGAGTTGCCATTTAGTGATAAATATATAAAGCGTCTTGAACTCGCCAAACCAGTTCTCGATGCCTTTTGGTGCTGGCTTGATTCCTTACAGGTACTTCAGGGATCAGCACTGGGGAAAGCGGTAATCTATGCTAAGAACCAAAAACAATATATGGAGAACTATCTTCTTGATGGAAGATGTTCCCTCTCTAATTATCACAACAAGTTAGTTATGTCAGCAACCGCCTAAGAACATATCTAATTCTATACTGATATATGTTATTGCTTACATAATCCTTACCTCTTTTGGCATACTGTTCTTGGAGGTGATTATAATTGAAGAATACTATGGTTATTAAAACATGCGGTTTAATTATTGACGAAATGATGCAAAAAGGATTCTCAGAACACAGTATTTCTTTCTACTCACATGTTTATCAGGCACTCGAAACTTATCTTACTGAAAACAAATTTGATGATTTTTCAGATAAAATAAGAGATGATTTTCTACTTGATATATACGGAATTCGGATAGATGATTTCAGCCATCTTTCTAAACACAAACAAAAAAGTATTCGTGCTGTTTTATTGATTCAAAAATTTAATACTACAGGGAATATTCCAGTCCTTTTGCAGTATAACCCCAGTTCTAAGAGTATACCTGATGAATTTCTTAGTTCTTTGCATAAATATGAAAAGTGGTTAGCAGAAGAAGGACTTGCATTTGCGACAAGACAACAGCGTAAAGCACGTAGTGAATTATTTTTAGAATATCTTGCATCTCTTGAAATTTATGATCTGAATACTATTTCAGTAGATATGCTTTACGATTTTGTGCATAGGTTTGCTGGATATTCAAATCGCACTACTAATCTATATATTCTAATTCTGAATGATTTTTTAAGGTTTTTATATTTAACAGGAATTCTTACATCAGACTTTTCAAACTACGTCTCAACAATTATGAAACGAGATGAGAAAATTTCCTCTGTTTGGAGTCAGGATGAACTGAAAGTTTATCTAGATACCATAGACAGAGCTAATAAGATTGGAAAAAGAGATTTTGCCTTGAGTCTTATAGCAATAAGACTTGGTTTGCGTGGATCAGATATAAGAAATTTACAACTCAGTGACATTGATTGGGAAAAACATGTTATCAGCATCTGTCAGATAAAAACAAAAGAAATTCAAGTTCTTCCTCTTCCTGACGATGTTGGATGGGCAATCATTGATTACATCCAAAACGCCCGTCCTAATACAGACTATAAAAATCTTTTTGTGAGAATGACACCCCCATTTAGTCCTTATAGTAATTATGGTTTTCAATCGATGATAGATAAATATTGCCATGCGGCTGGGATTAATCATGAAAACATGAAATCGGGACTGCATTCCTTTCGACATTCACTGGCTACCCAACTGATGACTGATCAAGTCCCAGTGCAGATAATCCGTTCAGTACTAGGGCATAAAAATCCTCAGACAGTAAGGGAGTATTTAAAAGTGAATATAAATCTTCTTAAAGAATGCGCTCTATCTCCTGAGGTGATTTATGGATGATATAGTTTATATTGGACCATTGCGTAAACAGATGGAAAACTTCGTGAACTACAAACGTTCTCTCGGCTACAGTTATCATGAAGAAGCTGATCGGATAAAACGTTTTGATCAGATGATACAGAGCAATTGGCCAAAAGCTGAATATATAACAAAAGAGATTGCAGATGCTTGGTGTAGACGTCAGCCGAACGAATCTGTAAGTAATCAGAACGGGAGAATTGCAACTGTAAAACAGTTTACAAAGTACATGGCAGGTCTTGATAACCGCACATTTGTAATACGTTATAAACCGGGAGTTGTTCCCAAGTATAAGCCTTACATTTTTAGTCATGATGAAATCAGCCTGTTTTTTTTGGCAGCTGATAGTATGAGATTTAAACCTCGACCAGCACTCGGATATATAACCTATCCATTGCTATTCCGTATCTTATATTGCTGTGGAATGAGGGCATCAGAGGTATGTGACTTGAAATTATGTGACTTTGATGATATAAGTTTTGTTGTGCAACACGGCAAATTCGGTAAAGGAAGAATTGTTCCAATGGATCCGGTTCTAGCAGAAATGGTAAAAAAATATATAACGCAGGTTCATCCTTTGGGTAATCCAGAGGAATGGTTGTTCATTGATGGATTTGAAGGCAGAAAGCTGTATCCAACCAAGATTTATGACTGTTTTAGGGATTTACTACTAACAACCGGAATCAAGCATGGAGGTAAAGGGAAAGGTCCGCGAGTCCATGACTTCAGATTCACATTCATTGTGCACAGATTGGAACAATGGATACACGAAAATGCAGATATCAATGCATGGTTACCGGTGCTTCAGTTTTATGTCGGGCATAGTGATATGGATGCTCTAGGATATTACCTACAGATAACAACAGATGTATACCCTGACCTTAGAAATAAATTAACAGAGGCATTCGGCGATATTATACCTGTGCATTATGTGGAGGAATATAATGAAAACAACTGACTTCGCGTACTATTTATCATCATATTTAACAGATTACCTTCCACTGCAACGTAATACCAGTCGAAATACTATTCGCTCTTACCGAGATTGCTTTAAGCTATTTATTAAATATCTGAGCGAAGAAAAAGGAATCAGTATTGAAAAAATATCACTTAAAAATATTGAACGTAACACTGTGACCAGTTTTTTGTTATGGCTTGAACAGGAACGTGAGTGTAGCATTTCAACCAGAAACCAGAGACTGGCTGCAATAGAGAGTTTTTTCAAATATATCGCAGCCGAAAAACCAGAATACCTATTTCAGGCACAGCAGATTGGAAGTATAAGAATAAAAAAATCTTCTAAACCAGTAATTGAATATCTTTCTGTAGAAGCAACAAAGACACTTTTATCGGTTATTGACACCGCATCAAAACAAGGACGAAGAGACCTCACAATGATGAGTTTACTTTACGATAGTGGTGCTAGAGTACAGGAGTTAATTGATTTAAAAGTTCAGGATATGCACACAGGAATAGCTCCGACTGTTGATATAACGGGGAAAGGAAATAAATTTAGAACCGTACCAATTACAAAGGCAACTGGCGATATATTGGATAAATATATTCATGAATTTAACCTTAATAAGCCAGAAAATCAATGTAAACAGCTTTTTAAGAATAAGTTTAATCACAGTTTTACTCGTGAAGGAGTTACGTATACTCTTCAAAAATATGCCACTATAGCGCATGAAGAGGATACAAGCATTCCTCGAAATATATCTCCCCATATCCTTCGTCATACGAAAGCAATGCATTTAATACAGGCAGGTGTAGATTTGGTTAGTATACGTGATTTTTTGGGACATGTAGACATTAGTACCACTGATATTTATGCGAAAACAAATGTAGAAGAAAAGCGAAAAGCTCTTAAAAAAGCAGAAAATCTGGTAACTGTAGAAATGAAGTCTTGGGAAGAAGATCATGATTTAATGGAATTTTTAAACTCGATTAGATGAGATAAATGATTATGCAAAGTACAAATGATAAATGGTGCATTAATAAAAGGATTGATATAGATTGCTGACATAACTAACTTGCTGTGATAATTCGAATTATGATAATAATTGCATAATTCGAACAATGCAGCTGAGAATGCGATTCGTCCATTTACCATTGGAAGAAAGAACTGGCTGTTCTCTGATAGTTCGAAGGGAGCCACTGCGAGCGCCACAGTATATAGTATCGTAGAGACCGCAAAAGCAAATGGTCTTAACGTTTATACTTATCTAGAATATTTATTATTGTACATGCCTGACACTGACTGGAAAAATCATCCAGAAGAACTGGAATTATTAATGCCATGGTCAGAAGCAGTACAAAGAGAATGTAGTAAGTGAGTAATTAATCAAGGCACTATGTTATTGATCGCTTACTTTACTTTATTGTCCATATAGTATTAAAAAGGATTCAAACATCAAAGTTTGAATCCTTTTTTTAATAAAAAAGTTTAAGTTTTCTATGGGAATTATGATATTACTATAATGAAATGTGCAGATTAATTTATATTAGAAAATAGTATATTTATTAAGCTATACCTATAAATTTGATTTAAGATAATATAGCTCTTTTGATATAAAAAAGATTGCTACAGATGAAGCTATAAAATCAGATATAACATTGCTTATAAATACTCCTTGGATACCCCAAAAACGTGGGAGTATAAATAAAAGTGGAATAAGTATCATTCCGTATCTAAGCAAAGATAAAATGCTAGCTTTTTTAGGTTTGCTTACAGCTTGAAAATATTGAGAACTTACTGTATGAAGGCCTATAAGTGGAAGCATAAATAAATATAGCTTCATAGAATAATTTGTAAGCTTTAGAAGTTCTTTATCAGATGTAAAAATACCTGACAATAGAGAAGGATAAAACTGAATTATGGCAAATATACTAATTGATATAATAAATGATGAACCTAGAGTTAAAATAAGAGTTTCTCTCACCCTGTCATATCTTTTTGCTCCAAAATTATATCCGTTTATGGGTTGAGCACCCTGTATTATTCCTACTACAACCATATGATAGAAACTGTATATTGCCTGAACTATTGTCATTGCTGCCAAGTATAAATCATTTCCATACTCAACTACTGACCTATTAAAAATAATATTTACAAATGTAGCGAATATCTGCATATAAAAAGAAGGAGCGCCATTTTCTATGATTTCCTTAAAAAAAGATTTTTCTACGGGCATTGCAAATTTTAAGTTGATTGGAAAATTCTTTGATTTTGCAAATAGCCAAAATACAAGGACAGTAACATAAGTTTGCGAGATTACTGTAGCTAGGGCGGCTCCCTTTATACCCATATTAAAAGTAAAGATAAAAAGCGGATCTAAAATTATATTAAGTAAAGCACTTGAAACTACTATTTTCATTGATACAGAAGCTTTGCCGATTGCTCTTAGAGAGTTATTGAGACAAAAGCCTGGAAGTCCAAAAATTGAACCTATAACCATTATAAAAATATAGTCTTTTGCATAAGGATAAACATCACTTGAAACCTTTAAAATTTCTAGTATAGGATTCATAAAAATAATTATAATCACAGAAAAAATAGCCATGGCAATCATGATATATTTATATGCTTGGTGTAGTATTACTTCCGCTTCGTGAGGTTTTTTCTCTCCGAGCTTAATAGAAATAAGGGTAGAAGAACCTATACCTATTAATAATACAAAAGCCATTTGGAGTATCTGAATTGGCATAGTTATACCAACACCTGAAAGTGCAAGGGGGCTTATTTTTTCTACAAATATTCTATCAACTATATTATAAACAGCAGAAATAAGCATGCTGGTTATAGCAGGAAGAGATAGCTGGAAAAGTAAGGCAGGTATTTTTTTTGATTCTAAGTCTTGGTTCATGGTATCCTCCAGTATGGATTCTTATTTAATACAAACCTAAATTCCACGTCAATTAGTTAATTGCAATTAAATTCGCTATTCTCCTGTGGTTTACGAGGAATTCAAGTAGCCACTTCTATATTCTAACATTTCATGCACCCCCTTTCAACAACAACAGTTCAAATATTCTAATAGCGCTTAATTTTGAAAGCACTTAATAAGCCTCGTGTTGAAGCGACATAAAGCTGAAATATTCAGGTCATTCCTTTCAAAAATCAACATAGGCATTTTTCATACACTTCCCGATAAGGATATTTTTCAGACAGTTTCATAATCACAGACCTAGCCGTTTTGATAATCTTGGCAGCAAGAAATACATATTTCAAGCGAAATGTTTTTATCTGCTGTCTGTATTCAGAGACGTCAAGGTAATCAAATTTGAATAACAAAAACAAGTTGTATGAGAGCATCATCATTTGAAATACCGCTTCGTTAGCCCAGAATGATTTTAGCAAAAGGTGGCCCACTGCCATGTCGTATTTAGCTTCTTTGATATAATTTTCAGCATTGCCACGCTTTTCATAGGAGATAACCACGGCTTCTGACAGTAGTTTTGTATTTGTCACAAAGAAAAAATAGTCATACTCAGAGCCTTCTAAAAGTGATAATTGCGCTCTCTCTTTTTCTGGTTTTAGTACGCGAGATACGACAAATCTTCTTTCTTCGTCCCACTTATTTGGCTTTATAAACAGTTCTGAAGTTTCTCTGCCTTCTGCACCTTTAACAAACTTTGCAGATGAATTTGATAGTTGAGATACAAGAGTCGTATAGGCTTTAGCTTTGATTAAGTATTTGCAACCAAGAGACTCGATTGTTTCAATGATTTCTTCGTCAAAGTAACCACTATCCATTCTGAAAAAGATCTCCAATTCATTTGTCTTTATGGTGGCTACAATTTCTTTAATCAGTTCAGCAGCACCATTTGCAGTGTAAGTATTGCCACTTCTAACAAACCCAGTGACATATGCTTTAAGTTCGTCGCAAAATGCAAACTGGATATTGTAGCACCTATTGCCGAGCTTTTTAGGATTGTATCCTTTGGTAGCGCCTTCTTGATGGCCTTCTACGTTTATAACACTGCTATCGATATCAATCGTGATGGATGTCAGTTTGCTTTTTAAAAGTAGTTTCTTGAACACTTTGAAGTTGATTTCTCTGAACATTTGTGTTGTCTTAAAGTTGAATTTCCCCAAGAACCTCGATACTGTTTCTGGTTCTTTTACAGAAATATCGAATTCACGAACGAGGGGATCGATTTTTAGGAGCTTCAACCGTTCAAGTTTATCTATACCTATGAAATGACCGCAGAACATGGTTTTAATATGATTCATTTTAATCTTGTTCACAGAGTCATTCTCAAAGACGAGATCATTTTCGATCATCTCAAAAATGGCATTGTTTTTTGTGTTCTCTAACAGAAGAAAAAGCCCTGCATTTGAGGTTAGATTCTTAGCACTGAAATCAATTTTATTTATCATTGGTCATCTCCTTCACAACGTTTCTATTACTATATTCTTACCCAATGAACAAGGCAAAAAACATATAAATAGGGTGTTTCTGCTGTTAATTTCTTTCACCCATTGGGTGAAAGACTGGTTTGGCTTAAACATTATAAATGCTTGCTTGAAGGACTCTTGGGATTCCTTACACGTAGAATCTAGGATATAATCATATAGAGCCTTTCGAGGATTAGCATCGTTATTCTTAAAGTAAATAACATCTAGCAAGTCATATATCTTAGACATTCCCTCATAAAACAATGAACTCTCCACTATAACTACCTCCCATT
>JAQUUB010000127.1 GCA_028694115.1 Lachnospiraceae bacterium | reverse complement strand
CAATTATTAATGGAAAAATACGAGATGAACTTCAAAAACAGGAAAATCCTAAAATTCTTCTGATTAATAGTGGAAAAACAGACCGCTATTGGGCGTATTTCAAAGAAATTTCGTTGGAGCAACCACCTGCTGGTGAATTTCCTATCTACTATAAGGAAAAGGCAGAAAAAATGAAAACATGGTTCAAGGTCACATACTTTGAACTTGCACCAAAAGGAATTATGTCGCAATGTGTGGTTACTTCTTCTAGTAGTCTTTTATCAGAAGCATCTAAACATAGTATGAGCCCATATTTTAAGATTCGGTATGACGAGGAGGAGGCTGAATAGTGTCTTATTTTAATGTTGTAGCACAAACAAGTGAAAATACCGTAGTAACTGAATATGAACCAGTCAAAGCACGCTCTGATAGCTACCAGAGTGAAGCAGCATTGGAAAAAGAGTTCATTCGCCTTCTCTGTGAGCAAGGTTATGAATATTTACAGATTCACACAGAAACAGACCTGATTGCCAATCTGAGGAAACGTTTGGAGATACTGAATAGTTATCAATTCTCCGATTCCGAATGGACTCAGTTCTTTTCCAATGCAGTAGCAAATCCCAATGAGCATATTGTGGAGAAGACCAGAAAGATTCAAGAAGACTTTGTTCAGGTGCTGAAACGTGATGATGGGACTTCTAAGAATATCAAATTGATTGATAAGAGCAATATTCACAACAACTTCTTACAGGTTATCAATCAGTATGTGATTGGAAAAGAAGATGGAGCCAAGTACGACAATCGTTATGATGTTACGGTGTTAGTCAATGGTCTGCCTGTAGTTCACATTGAATTAAAGCGAAGAGGTGTTGCTATCCGAGAAGCATTTAATCAGATTGATCGTTATCAACGTGATTCCTTCTGGGCAGGTTGCGGTCTATTTGAATATGTGCAGATGTTTGTCATTTCCAATGGTACCAATACCAAGTACTATTCCAACAGCACACGTTTCAATGCTATTAAGGAAGCTGGATCTGGTAAGACAAAGAAGGGGAAGACCAGTAACAGCTTTGAGTTTACCTGTTTCTGGTCGGATGCCAATAATCGTGTCATTCCAGATCTGATTGATTTTACGAAGACATTCTTTGCAAAGCATACCATATTAAATATTTTGACCAGGTATTGTATCTTTACCTCGGAACAGATGCTTATGGTAATGCGTCCTTATCAGATTACAGCCACGGAACGTATTTTAAACAGAATTGAGATTGCTAATAATTATAAGAAATATGGAAGTGTAGCAGGTGGTGGATATATTTGGCATACTACAGGTTCTGGTAAGACACTGACTTCCTTCAAGACTGCAAGGCTTGCATCATTGCTGCCATATGTAGACAAAGTGATGTTTGTAGTAGACCGTAAGGATTTGGATTATCAGACAATGAAGGAATATGACCGTTTTGAAAAAGGTGCTGCCAATAGCAATACATCTACCTCTATTTTGAAAAAGCAGATGGAAGATTCCAATGCTCATATCATTATTACGACCATTCAGAAACTGGCTTCGTTTATTAAGAAATATCAAGGGCATGAGGTATTTGGCAAGCATGTTGTTATTATTTTTGATGAGTGTCACCGCAGTCAGTTTGGGGATATGCATACGGCAATTGTGAAGAATTTTAAGAAATACCATCTCTTTGGTTTTACTGGAACACCAATATTCCCAACGAATGCAGGTTCTACAAGAAAGAATATGGAATTTCTAACCACAGGACAGACCTTTGGCGATCAGTTACATACTTATACTATCGTGGATGCCATCAATGATAAAAATGTTCTTCCATTTCGAGTAGATTACATTAAGACAATGGATACGGATGAAGCCATTGATGATGAGATGGTGTGGGATATCAATCGTGAAAAGGCAATGATGGCTCAACAACGTATATCCCTTATAACCAATTATATTCTGGAGCATTTTAATCAGAAAACCTATCGTGGAGACAAAACATACATTTATAATTCCCTTACCAATATTGCAGAAGTTGCATCGGCAGAAAGAGGAGCAGTAGAGGAAATCAAACAGAAGCAACGAATCAGTGGATTTAATTCCATTTTTGCAGTGGCATCTGTGCCTATGGCAAAGCTGTATTATCAAGAATTCCAAAAGCAGATGAAGGAGCAGCCAGCAAAAAAACTTCGAATTGCAACTATCTTTAGTTATGGGGCAAATGAGGAGGAAACGGATGGAATTCTGGACGAGGAAAATTCAGAGGATACTTCCGCACTGGATCAGAACTCTCGTGATTTTCTGGAAGCTGCAATTAAGGATTATAATGAGATGTTCCATACGAATTATGATACGTCTAGTGACAAGTTCCAGAATTATTATAAGGATGTTTCTTTGCGTATGAAGAACAAGGAACTGGATCTGCTGATTGTAGTAAATATGTTCCTTACAGGATTCGATGCTACAACGATGAATACCCTATGGGTTGATAAGAATCTAAAGATGCATGGGTTGATTCAGGCATTTTCCAGAACCAATCGTATCCTGAATTCCATTAAGACTTTTGGAAACATTGTATGTTTTCGAAATCTTCAAAAGCGTGTGGACAGTGCCATTTCTCTATTCGGTGATAAGAATGCAGGTGGAATTGTATTGATGAAGAGCTTCAAGGATTATTACTATGGGTATGAATCCATTGATGGTAAACCAATGCCAGGATATGTGGATCTGATGGAAGACTTGAATGAGAAGTTCCCATTGTCAGACCCGCAGATTATTGGAGAGCAGAATCAAAAAGATTTTATTGCATTATTTGGTACGATTCTTCGCATGAGAAACCTGCTGGTATCCTTTGATGAATTTAAAGCACAGGAATTAATCACCGAGCGTGATTTACAAGATTATCTAGGACGCTATCAGGATCTTCGTGATGAATGGAAAAGGAAACGAGAAGCTGGAGAAAGTACTGATATCATCGATGATATTGTATTTGAAATCGAACTGATCAAGCAGATAGAAATCAATATCGACTATATTCTGATGCTTGTAAAGAAATACCACGATACCCATTGTGAAGACAAGGAAGTTCTCATCACGATTAAGAAAGCAATTGATGCCAGCCCAGAACTTCGTAGCAAGAAGCAGCTGATTGAAACCTTTATCGCAGGGATCAATGATGCAGAAGATGTGATGACAGAATGGCGTGATTATGTAGTAAATCAGCGTGAAAAGGAACTACAAGCTATTATCAAAGAAGAAAAGCTGAAACCAGCGGATACGAGAAGGTTTATTGAGAATGCATTCCGAGATGGAGAGATTAAGACAGCCGGAACGGATATTGATAAGATCATGCCACCTGTGTCTAGATTTGGCGGTGGTGGCAGAGCTGAGAAGAAGCAGGGTGTTATTGATAAACTGAAGGTATTCTTTGAGAAGTACTTTGGGGTTGGTGGATCGAGTAGCTTTGAGGAGCAGGAAGAGGCAACGGTATATACTTATGAAACTGGGGTGGATGAGCTGAAGGTTGCGGAGGATGGCATAATGTATGGTCAGAAATAGAAACAATAAATTGTGAGTGACCAAAATATGTAGATGGGGGGACATATGAATTATATTAAATCAATGCACATTGAAGGGTTACAGAAATTTAAAGTATTGGATATCGAGTTTAATGAACATATGAATGTAATTGTTGGAGAAAACGAAGCAGGAAAAAGTACGATTTTAGAAGCAATCAAAATAGTGTTTAACCAACAATATAGGAATGCAGATAAGTCAGTTTTAAAGGATCTATTTAATTTGGATATGGTTGAAGGGTTTAAGGTAAAACCATCTGTCTCAACACTTCCTTATGTTTGGATAGAAATCACTTTAGATCTTGACGTTAAAAGTAAAAATTCTGAATATTTTTATGGAGAGAATAATAGGAGTAAAACTGAGAAGTTTGGAATAACATTTGAATGTCGATTTGATAAAGAACTTGGGGCGGGATTAGATGCTGAAATAGCTAAAGGAAAAATTCCATATGAATATTATTATTTGAAGTGGACAGCATTTAGTGGATTACCATATGCAATGGTAAAGAGACCTTTTGGTTTTATTGCAATTGATACATCAAATAATGATACCAACAATTCATTTAATTATTTCAACAGAACATTGTTTAATGCCAAATATTCAGATGAGCAAAAAATGAGTGCAAAAAATTCTTTTCGAGATGGTATACAAGATGCTTTTGCAACGCTTACACTCGATGAAATTGACAAAAAAAGATATTTTGGAATTAATGATAAAAAAGTTGTTCTGGAAACTATATTATCGGTATATGAAGAGGGTATTCCTTTAGAAAACAAGGGAAGCGGAATGGAAAGTTTAATAAAAACACATATTGCCCTGGATAAAAAGAAAACGAATTTAGATGTAATTTTAATAGAAGAACCAGAAAATCATTTGTGTTTTACAAATCTTAAGAAAATGTTGCATGAAATAGAGAAGAATAGATGTGACGCTCAGATAATAGTAACGACACATAGTAATATGATTGCAAGTAGGTTGAATTTGAACAATGTAATATGGATTAGTAATGAAAAGGCTCTTTCATTAAAGAATGTTGATTCAGAAGTAGCAAAATTTTTTGTAAAAGCAGATGATAATAGTTTCCTTCAATTATTGCTGTCGGAAAAAGTTATTTTTGTGGAGGGAGCCACTGAATTCTTATTAATGCCGTATATTTATAAAAAGGTTTTGGGCAAAAGTGTGGAAGCGGATCGAATTAGTATTATTTCATGCAATGGAATTTCATACAAAAATTATTTGAAGATAGTAGAACATACAGAAAAGAAGATTGCAGTTATTACAGATAATGATAAATCACAAAATCGTATAAATGTAACAGAAAAATTCAATGATAGCAATGATAATCATCATGTCTTTATGGATAAAGATATAAATAATTGGACATGGGAGGCTTGCCTATACAATGAAAATAAGGAGCTTTTGGATGGAATTGTTAAAGTTCAAAAGGGATCAGACTATTTAGTTCATGGGTTGGACTATGGTAAAGTCCTTGGAAAAATGATAAACAATAAAGTTGAGACTGCTTATAATTTGCTTGATCAAAAAATTGACTTTGAAGTTCCACAATATGTAACGGAGGCAATATTATGGCTAAACGAATAGTACTTGCAGTAGCGGGTGCAGGAAAAACGTTTAACATTTGCCAATGCATCAACCGGGAAAAAAAGAATTTAATTTTAGCGTATACAAATGAGAACACACATAATATAAATCATGAATTAGTTTCAAACTTTGGAACGGTACCAGAATTGACAAATGTAATGACATTTGATTCTTTTATTTATCGGTATGTTTTGTGCCCATACGAGCCTACAATATTGCAGGCATTTGGTAAAGAAGAGTTTAATCGCAAAGGTATTACAACAAGAAAACCACCACAAGCTAATTTCTTGAAAAATGGAAGAAGAATTCCAAATAAAAAGTACCAAAATAAAGATAAGCATGGACATTATGAATTTGAAGGATTTTATTATTGCGAAAATATTGCAGAATTAATTATGACAGTCAAGACAGGGAAAGAAAAGCTAATTAACAAGGTTGCTGAAACAATTAACACATTTTATGATCAGGTATGTATTGATGAATTTCAGGATTTTCGTGAATATGATTATGATGTAATAGTTGCATTGGCAAAAAAAATAAATAATATTACTTTGGTTGGAGATTATTATCAGCATTCAGTATCTGGACAAAATAATTCAGGTAAGCCGTTTAAAAAAGGCAAGAATGAAGTGTCATATGATGATTTTTTGGAAAGTCTGAAAAAAGAAAAATTTGATGTTGATCATACATCTTTTGGTTCTTCCAGAAGGTGTCCCGAGGCAGTATGTAATTTTGTTAATGAAAAGCTGAAAATAAAAATAATTGCTGATAATACTCATCAGGGAGATGTTCATTGGGTCGAAGCCGAGGAAGTTGAAACAATTTTAGATGATAATAAAATCATGAAACTAGTTTGGATGGAGGCAAATAAATATAGTTTTAGTGCTCTTAATTGGTCATACTCTAAAGGAGATACATTTGAAAATGTTTGTGTCGTTTTAACGGATACGTTTGTTGAATTGGACACGGATACATTTGACATATCAATAATTTCGCAAATTACGAGAAACAAACTTTATGTTGCATTAACGAGAACAAAAGGGAATCTATATCTTGTGAAGAAAAATGTGTTTGATAGAGTGAAAGAAAAATATAAATTAGGTATAGGTAAATGAGAATGACCTAGTAAATATTGTAATGTTAGAAAGTTTTGTAAATTCACAAAGGGAGAAGATAAAATGTCACGTTCGATATTGTATTATCCGTCAATGGATATAAAAGATGGTGTTTGGCTTAGGAATGCAATGTTATATTGGGATAAGATACATTCGATTGTTCCGAATCAATATGATGCTAACTACTCACCAGAAGTTAAGGCATTAGAAGAGCGTGGATTGTACTCGCCAATCACACCTGACGAATTATTCTATTCTAATGAAAATAATGTATTTTCCAAGGAGGTAATTCATAAGATAAGAGGTTTGAATCCCAACTATAGGAAAAATAAAAAAGGGGGTATAAAAAACCTTCAAATACCTCAAATCGGAACGATGATACACTACAAAAAGATTCCGACAGATTTATATGATTTGATGAAAAGCTGGGGATTATTGCATATAGATGGTAATGGTGAATGGCTTGAAATGGAAGAAACAACTGCTAATTTATATATGTCAACTATGGCAGAATATTTGGCTAAAATCAGTCCGGCAGATATGATTATAGGAACTGATAAAAACAGCTATGTTTATCAGGCATATGAGAAGCAGTGGAAGAGTCAACGTAGTATGTGCCTTACATCTGTGTTTGAGAAGGCTATGCCAACCCCAAACTTAGATATTAGCTTTGAAACTATATTAGATTTTAAAGAAAAAAGAGAATCGGAACTATGGCATTTGAGAAAAGAGATTCGAGATTTTGAGAATAGCTTATCTACATGTTCAAGTTGGCAGGAAATTAAAGCAGCTACGAGTGCATTTAGAGAAAAATGGGAATGTGAACTGTCAGATATGGACAAGCTGTTAAAGGATCATAGAATAGGATATCGTATGGGAAATATGAAATCTTTAATTGAAATAACAGGTGGTGCTGTGGGTTTAATGCAATTTACAAACGATAATTTGCATTCTTTTCCTACATGGGTAATAGGTGCAGGACTTGCGACTGCTGGTGTAATTGGTGTAGGGACTAACTTTGTGAATCATAGAGTAAGCCTAAAAGAATATAGAAATAATGCAAGCTTTGCATATTTCTATGATGCAACGGAGCAAGGTATTTTACGCAGAGGAAGTTTTACTGAACTGATATAATTAGTATTATTTCTGTGGTGAAAATGTATATGCGGTATTTTTAAGAATTACAGGAATTAATATATACCCAAACTTTGAAAATGTTTCGAGTGAAGAATGAATATCATAAAATTAAGAAAAATGAGATTATATGAGAGGCAGGTGAACCATTAGTGAACGAAATCAGATCAAAATACAACCCTTTGTTAACATTAGATTATATGACAACTAATGATGAAAAAAAATTTTTTGATAGAAAATCAGCACAGATTAAGCCTTCTGAAATTTCAGATTTAATATCTGCATTTGCAAATGCAGAAGGTGGAACAATTATTATTGGTATCAGTGATAAAACAAAAAGGTTAGAAGGTATCAAAAATTGTGATGATCAGAAAATAAATAATTTTATTAATGCACCTAAAGATTGTTGTAAGCCAATGCCAAGATACAATGAGGAATTTTTGAATATCATTAATGAGAGCGGAGAAACTGATCGGTTACTGTTGTTGCACATTGAAGCAAGTACGGATCAAGTTATTAGGACAACTAATGATTCAACTTTCTTGAGAATTGGTGATAGAACCAGAGAGCTGAAGGGCGAAGATCTTCGTAATCTTGAATATGCCAAAAGTACAAGGCATTTTGAAGATGAATGTAATATGGATGCAGAAATAGAAGATCTTGATGCTGAACTGATTGAAAAATATAAGAAAAAAATTGGTGCGGAAGATGTTACAACAGAACAGATGCTACGGGCTAGAGGATTTACAAAGGTTATCGAAGGAAAAAGATATTTAACAAATGCGGCTGTTCTTCTTTTTGCAGAGAACATTCAGCAATTTTATCCAAACTGTAGAATTAGATTTATAAGATACGATGGTACAGCAGAACAGGTTGGAACAAAAATTAATATTGTAAAAGATGTTAATATCGAATATCCAATTTTACGTATTATTGATAAAGCGAAAGAGTTTCTTTCTACCCAGTTACGCGAGTTTACTGCATTAAATCAACAAACTGGGATGTTTCAGATTATTCCAGAATACCCTGAGTTTGCATGGCTGGAGGGAATTGTAAATGCTGTCACGCATAGAGAATATGGAATGTCAGGCGGCTATATAAAAATTGCTATGTTTGATGATCGCTTAGAGATTACAAGCCCTGGTAAACTTCCGAATATTGTTACAGTAGATAATATAAGGCTTACTCGTTATTCACGTAATCCAAGAATAGCCAGAGTATTGACCGAGTTTGGTTGGGTTAGAGAACTGAATGAAGGTGTAAAACGTATTTTTTCTGATATGGAAGAATTCTATCTTGAACCACCAGTATATTCAGAACCAGAATATGCTGTAAAATTGGTTTTGAAAAATAATATTGCGATGAGAACTATGAGACAGTCAGATAGAGCTGCTGAAAACCTTGGAAAAGATGTATGGGAAGGATTGGATGACTTGGAGAAACAGATTCTTGCATATATGGCAGGGAAAAAGCAGGTTAAGACATCTGAATTGGTTCTGCATACTGCGAAATCAGCTAGGACGGTAGGTGTACGTCTGAACAACTTGATTGAATTGAAAATCATTAGAAGAAATGGTGGAAAAAACGATCCTACGCAATCATATGAGATGCTCTAGGAACTTCGTAATTATATTGCGAAGTTCTGCGAAGTATTTGCGGAGTAATTGTATTGCGAAGTTCTGCGAAGTATTTGCGGAGTTGAAATACAAATTTGAACATATTATTTAAAAGTTGTGATATATAATTAGAAACTTAATACTTGCAAAGGAATGGGGATCTGTAATGCGAAAGACGAAATTTATTAAGGACATGAACCGAGATAACATAAAATACAATATGGTAAAGTTTAAATCTTTTTTGCATATGAAATTCGCATTAACTCAAGATGAGAGGGAAAATAGAAAAAATTCTTATAATATGTTTCAACAAGACCATTTTTTTGATAGTAGTACTAACGCATTACCTGATCCTTTATATTATAAACCGACAGATATTATACTATATGATTTAATTCCAAAGCAGAAGTTGGAACAAACTAAACAAGGATTAATTCGGCTTTATAAAAAATGCTATACTCATAAATATATGGATGGTGGCAGTGCAGAAAATGATATAGAAAAGATTGTGCAAGGATTAAATAAAATACTTCATAATGGAAAATCATGGTATAGAGTGGGTCTATTTGATTTTGCATATAAAAAAGGGTTAGATAATTATATTGATCATTTTGAAATTTATTTTCATAATTTTAGTTCCTCATATGCTGCAATTGAAATGAAAATTTCTTTAAATAATGATTTTCAGGATGAGATAGCACAGTTTATCAAAACAGAATATAGGAAACCAGGAATGTGTGTGCATAGGTTTTGGATTAGGAATATAAGAAAAAAGTCTGGTGCCAAAATCGGGTATGCTATTAGTGGTGGCACATTAAGTGAATGTGCCAAGAATCAAATTATATATGAACAGTTAGGATATGTAAAAGACATATTCCTTAAAAATATATTAGTTTATTTCCCTTTGATGCAATATTCGTGGACTGGTAAGGTATTGGGAGTAAATGTATTTGAAACAAATATTACACCAGAAATTGAGTTAGATCAATCAATAATGGATTCTCTTGGAATAAATATAAATGAAGGATTTTACATTTCAGAAATAGAAAAATTGTTTCTACAGACATCAAATTATAGAAGTAGAGATAGCTATGATACAGATATGATGTTAGTATACAACCCAGAAAAAATAAAATCATTTGATGGATATATTACGGCACATAATAAAGAGCTGTATTGGTTTACAATGAATTATATGTCGAAACTATATACAATGTTAGTATTAAAAAATATAGGTGTTAATTATTTAGATGTGGTTAGTTCATATAGAAATAAGATTAATTCCGTTCGAAGTAACAAAAAATCGCAAAGAAAGCTCTTGAGATTAAAGTACGAATTGGGTAAGGATTTTTATATATTTACAAAAATTGATCAAGAACTACCAGTATCAAAAGAATTTGAAAGTGCAAATGAATTGTTAGAAAGAAATGAATATACAAGAAAGTCAATTGGTGTTTTTTCAAACTACCATCCGTATAAAACATTTACAGGAAGACCCAAAAATATGTGGAAACAGATAAAAGAAAATTATGATGAAATTCAAATGGATTTAGATGAAAAAATCAAGATTTCAGAGGGATTGACTGCATATTCGGAGACAAAGAGCAATCAAAGGGTTGCATGGTTTCAATTAGCAATTGCCACAATCACATTTGTACTAGTAATATTCCCAGATAAAGCGATTGCTATCGCAAATTTAATAGGAATATTATGGAATAATATATTTACATCTATCAAATAAATCTAGTTTAGTAATTTTCTGATGAAAAGTAAAATTATAAATTGTTATAGATTTTTGTATAATTGATGCTAAGCGAGAAATTACAAAAATGTCGTCATTTTGTCAGCAAAATTCTTTAAAAATCAATGGGAATGATGGAATAAATAGAATAAAAACACAAAATATAGTTCCGATAGAAAATATAAAACACAACATATAGTACAAACTATCGAGT
>JAQUUB010000027.1 GCA_028694115.1 Lachnospiraceae bacterium | reverse complement strand
AAAAACACCATGCTCTCTTTCTTTAAATAATAGAGAGCATGGCGCATCATATCTTTTATCCGTTTGAATCGTTATTCTATTTTGACTTCCATAAACCATGAAGATTGCAATATGCCAAGGCTGACTCAAATTGATCTGTTTCTGTCAAACAGAATTCTGCCTTGGGAGCATCTCCTGGTTTTAAATATTTTCTCTGTGTTCCCTCTTTTGTTACTACTGCAATCCATTCAATATAGTGTGCATCTAACATTGGATGCTCCACCTCGCCAACGGTTACTGTAATTGCGTTTCCAGATATTTCAACAACGGGAACATGTTTCTCCACTGCTCCATCAGAAGTTCCAGGAATCAGTTCCTGCATTTCCTTTCCACAACAAACAGTCATTGCAGCTGTGTCACTCACAACTTCTACAATTTTCCCACAAATAGAACACTTTAAAATCTTCATACAAATACCTCCGTTATTCTTTTTGTTAAAAACAATATGTTACATTCACAAAAACTTAACTTTGTGTCTTACATATTACTACATTAAAAAAACTGTGTCAACTTTCAAACTTATAGCCCATCCCCCATATCGTCTTAATGCAGTCACCTTTTTCCCCCATTTTACTTCTGAGTTTTTTTACATGTGTATCAATGGTTCTTGCATCTCCAAAATAATCATAATTCCATACATTATTCAAAATTTTTTCTCTTGACAAAGCAATTCCTTCATTCTCAACAAAATATGATAATAATTCAAATTCCTTAAAGCTTAAGTCAACCTGCTGGCCCTCTATCAATACATTGTGAGCTGCCTTATCAATCATAATTCCACTTACTTCAATTTTCCCTTCTTCCGTAAGTACATTGGAACGGCGTAATAATGCATCAACTCTGGCCACTAATATTTTTGGACTGAATGGCTTTGAAATATACTCATCAGCTCCAAGGTCAAACCCTTGTAATTCATCTCGTTCTTCTCCCTTTGCTGTTAGCATAATAATTGGTATTTTTGAATATTCTCTGATTTCTCTGCACACTTGCCATCCATCAATTTTGGGCATCATGACATCACATATAATAAGTGAGATATCCTTTTCTTCAAAAAAAATGTCCAATGCCTGACTTCCATCTTCCGCCTCTATGACTTCATAATTTTTCTTTACCAAAAAATCCTTCACCAATTTTCTCATTCTGCTCTCGTCATCCACGACTAAGATTTTAATCTTCTCCATTCGCTTCCCTCCACATCTGTTCCATTTTCATTAGTATAGTCTATAATTATGTACTAAATGTGAAATGTACCTGCTCTATTCAATATTTAGTTCCTTTTCCTTCTCTCTGATAATCTGCTCTCTTTGAGTTAGTTCTTCTTCCCACGAAGCATAGTGATTCTCGAGCTTCGATTTATAATTCAGAATATTAGGATTATTGGCGGTCATTGAAATATAGAACATTCCCGCAATCATAATAATTAGTAGAAAAATCAAACCTCTTGCTCGATTATATTGTTGCAAATAATTTTTTTCTTTTTTCTTTTTAATCCTAATGCTTGGCAATGGATCATCTGTTTTCATACTTGGTGACAAAAGTGTATATAACGGAATTGGTACAATATCCTCTTTTTTTATTTCATCCTGACATTTTAGATATTCTTGAATTTCATATAAAAAACGATTCCCGATTGGAGTAACAAATAAACGATTGTTAATTATTTTATTATAAATAGTCAAAACTCCCTCTGGCTCATCATAATTTAATCTCCCTACTATGTATTGTATTTTTTTTTCTTCTTCTTTTGCTGTTGCCGCATCATCTACTGAACCGAAACGGAAGCCACCAACGACTAAATTCTCTGTAGAATCCATATTCACTCCTTATTCCTCTTTATTTCCTGTACTCCACAGTAATAAATACTTATGTATTATTTTACTTCATAAGTTCCCTTAAATCAATAAAAAGAGCTGTTATAGAACACATCCAGATAAAAGATTCTTTTACCTTAAATATGATTTATAACAGCTCTTATTCCATTTAAAATGGACCTGGCGGGAATCGAACCCGCGTCCGAAAGCTCTTCCACTAAGACCTCTCCCATCACATTCTTTCTATTGACATTCCCTCTATGATACGCCGAAAGACAGGCTTATCACTTTAGTAGCTTCATAAGTTCTTTTATTCCCTCAAAGCTTTGGAAACAAAGTGCCCCGCGAAATTTGATGCCGAGATCTTAAGCAGCGGGATGCTTAAGGTCGACAGCTGCCACTAGGCAGCGTAAGCTAAATTGTCGTTAGCGTTTAAATTTAATTTCCGTTTTAATACGTGGTCACGGTCCACGGATGGCTATCCTACCTTCTAAACCCCCGTCGAAACCAGTACAAGCCCTTATTTCGGAACCTTATACGGTTTGCCCCCATGGGCGAAAGTGATACTGTTTTATTATCTTACACTTGCTTTTATCTTCTGTCAACTACAATATTTTACAGATTTTTAATTTTAAAATCTTTTTCCGCTTCTCTGCGTTGATCTTTTTTAGCAATATCCTGACGTTTATCATACAATTTCTTGCCCTTTCCAAGACCAATTTCAATTTTCACAAGACTATCCTTAAAATATACCTGTAATGGAACAATCGTATAACCCTTCTCAGCTAATTTCCCATTTAATTTATTGATTTCATACTTATGCATCATTAATTTTCTGACACGAAGTGGATCTTTGTTGAAAATATTACCTTTTTCATATGGACTAATATGCAATCCATAGATAAAAACCTCTCCATTTTCAATTCGCACAAAAGATTCCTTAATACTCCCCTTCCCCATACGAAGTGATTTAACCTCCGTACCATGAAGAACAATACCTGCCTCATAGGTATCCTCTATAAAATAGTCAAATCTAGCTTTCTTATTATTGGCAATTAATTTTATGTTTCCTTTTGTTGCCATGATTCCTCATCCTCCTCGTCAGCTTCTGCAATGACAAAATCAATTGTTCTCGTGATTTTATCTGTTCCACTAACTTTTACTTTTACTTTTTCCCCAAGCTTATAGGTGCGATTTGTCGTTTCCCCAACCATTTCATATTTGTCTTCACGATAGTGAAAATAATCTCCGGGAAGATTTGAAACATGTACAAGACCCTCTACTGTATTAGGTAGTTCTACATAAATCCCCCAACTGGTAACACCGGAAATAACGCCCTCAAATACCTCACCAATTCGTTTCTCCATAAATTCTACTTTTTTCAGTTTGTCAGTTTCTCTCTCTGCCTCATCTGCCAGTCGTTCTCGATCGCTTGAATGTTTTGCCACCTCTGGCAATATTTTTTCATAATGTTCGAAACGATTTTCTTTTAATCGTCCTCTTAGATTTTCTTTAATTATTCTATGAATTTGTAAATCTGGATATCTTCTGATCGGTGAAGTGAAGTGACAATAGTACTCACATGCAAGACCAAAATGTCCCGCACAATCAACCGTATACTGTGCTCTTTTCATTGACCGAAGTGTGAGCCTGCTTATCAATGCTTCTTCAGGTAAACCCTCAATTTTTCTTAATAATTTCTGTAGTTCTTTTGGGTGCACTTCCTCTTGGCTGATATGAATGGAGTATCCAAAATTATTAATAAACAAACCAAGTTTCTGGATTTTTTCAGGATCTGGCTTCTCATGGCTCCTGTAAACAAAAGGTATTTCCTGCCAGAATACAGTTTCCGCCACCGTTTCATTTGCTATGAGCATAAAATCCTCAATTAATTTCGTTGCAATATTTCTCTCATATGGCTTGATTTCTATGGGATGTCCCTCTTTATCAAGGATAATTTTTGTTTCTGGAAAGTCAAAATCAATAGACCCTCTTTTGAAACGTTTTTTTCTTAGGATTTCAGCTAATTCCGACATTTGTTCAAACATTGGAACTAATTCTATACATTCCTCTATTAATTCTTCATCTTCCTTTAATAAAATTTTACGAACCTCTGTATAGGACATTCTTCTATTTACGCGTATGACTGACTCGGTAATTTGAGAATCTACTACAATACCTTTTTTATTAATTGTCATAAGACAGCTAAGGGCAAGTCGGTCTACTTTTTCGTTAAGAGAACAGATTCCATTTGATAATTCGTGTGGTAGCATCGGGATTACTCTGTCTACCAGATACACACTTGTTCCTCGCTCTTTTGCTTCACGGTCTAGCGCACTATTCTCCTGAACATAATTCGTAACGTCCGCGATATGAACTCCTAATTTATAGAATTCCCCTTCTGTTTCCAAACTGACTGCATCATCAAGATCCTTTGCATCTTCTCCGTCAATGGTTACCATCTGAAGGTTTCTCAAATCCATTCTGCCAACTATATCAGCTTCTGTTACCTCTTTTGCAACATTATCTACCTGTTTTTTTACCTTTTCTGGAAATTCAATTGGTAAGTCAAAGCCTTTTACAATACTAATAATATCTACCCCTGGATCATCAACATGTCCAATGATTTCCGTAATGATTCCCTCTGGCTTCTTTTTTTCTGAACCGTAATCTGTAATCTTGACGACTACTTTATGTCCCGTAACAGCACCTTTTGATCTTTCAACGGGTACAAAAATATCTTTTATTATTTTCACATTATCAGGAATGACAAATCCAAATCCTTTTCCACCCTGCTCATAGGTACCAACAAGAGAAGCGGTTCCTCTCTCAACTATTTTTAAAACTTTAGCTTCCTGACGTTTCCCTCTCGTTCCTTTTAACAAAGCAACCTGCACAATATCTTTGTGAAGAGCGCCGTTCGTTTCACTCTCTGAAACAAATAAATCATCTTCTCTTCCCTCAATCTCAATAAAACCAAATCCATTCTGATGACTAATAAAAGTTCCTGTTAGTGTCTCTTCATTTTTCAAAGATAATTTTCCCTTTTGTGAAATTTGAATTTTACCTTCTTCTAATAACTCATCTATTACTTCATTTAATTCCTGGCGTTCACTTTTAGACACCTGCATAAAAATAGCAAGCTCCTTGATCTTCATTGGCACATATAAACCATCCGAGAATAAATCTAGAATTTTCTTTTTTCTTTCCTTTAATAATTTTTTGTCCATATTCCTCCATCATCTTCTCTTTCAGTATGCATACCATAAATCAAAGGATTCTTTATTTCTATCCTATTAATCAAAAAGCACTCTTGTAAACAAGAGTGCTTTTCATTAGAATTTGTTGATATTTAATATCATCGCAATTACCATAAATGCAATAGCAAGCCATCTAGTTATTTTTACAAGTGCACCCTCCATAGAGCGTCCCTTGTTCTTACCCCAATATGACTCTGCCGCACCACTAATTGCACCAAGTCCAGCTGATTTACCTTCTTGCATTAATACAAGCACTGTAAGAGCTATACATACTATCAAAAACACAATTGTTAAAATCGTTCTTAAAACTGCCACTATCATATCCTCCTTAATAACCCAATATGACACTTGAGTGTCAAACAAAGATTATTTTATCACATGGTATTTAACTTTGCAACTGTTTAATACTATACTTGTATATATCTTTCATGTAGTATCCCTATAGAAAAAATAACTATACAACTTTTTGTACATTTTCTTTATATCGAACATTTTGAAGCTGCTCACTAATATTAGCTTCATGATATAAACAAATGATATGATCTTTAATTTTCAAAAAAGCATCCACAATACAAGGGTCAAACTGTTTTCCACTCTCCGATTCAATAATCGAAAATGCAACATCAAGTGAAAAAGCTTTTTTATAAGGTCTCTCTGAAACTAATGCATCAAATACATCTGCAACCGCCATAATCCTTGCATTAAGTGGAATTCTTTCTCCAATCAGTCCTTCCGGATATCCGCATCCATTCCACTTCTCATGATGATATTTTGCAATTTCCTTTGCCATCTCAAAATATTCTTCATCATCACTTTCAGACATTGTCTTCTCAATAATTCTGGCTCCATTCTCCGAATGTGTTTTAATGATTTCAAATTCTTCCTCTGTTAATTTTGCAGGTTTGTCCAGAATCTGATCTGGAATAGAGACTTTTCCAATATCATGAAGCGGTGCCACAAGACGTAATTTTTCTAGATAAGTATCCGTTAATATATCAGAGTATTTTCCTTGTATTTTTAATTCTTTTGCAATTGCGTCTACATATCCACTTGTACGTTGAATATGTCCTCCTGTAATTAAATTCTTATTTTCCACAATAGCAGCAAATCCATTTACCATTTGTTCCTGCATTTTTTTTAGCTGACAAGTTTTTCGATCCACTTCCTTCTTTAAATCAATTTGAAAATTTTCTAATAGAATCCTACTGTTATTTTCCACAGTAACATCCTCTAACCATAATACATATCCGCCAATTTTTCTTCTATCTTTAATAGGTTTTATCTTTATACAATACGTTTTATTACCTCTATTCAGATAGTTATTCTCATGATCATCCGTATTTGACTCAAATAATTTTGCAACTTCTTTTGAAACACATTCCATGCTTTCACCAGAAATTCCCGCCTTAATTTCAGGAAATATATTTTTTGCAAGCTTATTCGCTTCCTTATAATTTTTTTTCTTATCTACCACAATAATTGCGTCATCCGTTGCTTCAAATACATACTCTCTGGCTATCTGATTCATTCCACAGATATTACCCTGACCTACTAAACAGGTAAGCATGATGACTGAAACGAGTAGTCCAAAGGGTGATATTCTAACAACCGGTTTTATGGCACAATCTAATAAATAACAAATGTTGGGAATTAAAATGATAGAAAGCAAACAGATGCTGTCCGTTCTTCTTAAGTTTTGAGAATTTCTTTTTTCTAATTCTACTACCGTCATAATAACCGTTATCATACAATAGATGACAACCATCAAAATATAGGCTGTATGTAATGGTGCATATTCCTTAATAAGTTTTGGCAGAATAGAGGACTTGTCCATGTAATAAGAACGGTAAAAAAATTTATGTTTATCACAGGTAAATGTAATAAAGGTAAAGAATATAGAGATGATCGCCATTCCTCTAAGTGCAATTTTGTTTTCTTTTATCTGATAATATTTATAGAAAAATAAGAAAATTGCAAAATACATATTCGTTGCGCCTAAGTAATTTAATTTTGTACCTAATAGTAAGGCTTCTACTGATGTGGCCTCACAAGAAACCAAATAACCCATAAAAATGAGAGCACAACAAAATGCAATTAAAATTGCCATATTTTGCTCTCTGGATGGTTTTTGATACAAAATTACCAAAAGGCATATTGCCGATAATGCAATTCCAACAAAATAAACAACTGGTAAAATTTGATACATTATGGTACCTCCGCATAATTACACTACTAACTGCATTATATACTATCTAGTAAATGTTTACAATAATTCTACCATTTTTTACACATTTTTGTTTGTTTGTACAAAAAAAGACGCGGACAATATACAAAATGTCAGCGCCTAATTGTTCTTAATTCTATTTATTTTTTAATTAGTAATGAATGACCTGTCATCTCTTTTGGCTGCTCCATGCCCATAACCTCTAATAAAGTTGGGATAATATCAGCTAAACATCCATCTTCTTTTAATGTATAAGCTTCGTCATAGTTAACAAGGATAAAGGGAACAGGATTTGTTGTATGAGCAGTAAATGGATCTCCGGTCTCATAATCTAATAACTGCTCTGCATTTCCATGATCTGCACAAATAAACATTGTACCATCTACTGATTTCAATGCTTCTACTGCCTTACCTACACATTCATCAACTGCTTCAACTGCCTTAATTGCTGCTGCTTCAACCCCAGTATGACCTACCATATCAGGATTTGCAAAATTGATAATAATCACATCATATTTATCGGATTTAATTGCTTCACATAATTTATCACAGACTTCATATGCACTCATTTCTGGTTTCAAATCATAAGTAGCAACTTCCTTAGGTGAATTAACTAAAATTCTATCCTCACCTTTATTAGGCTCCTCTACTCCACCATTAAAGAAGAAGGTAACATGGGCATATTTCTCAGTTTCCGCTATTCTTGCCTGAGTCTTTCCATTTGCAGCCAGATATTCACCAAATGTATTTGTAATTGCAACTTTTGCAAAAGCTACCTCTTTATTTGGAATTGTTGGATCATAGTTTGAAAAGCATACAAAGGTAAGGTCTAGTCTCTTTCTATCAAATCCTTTGAAGTCATCATCACAAAATGCTCTTGTGATTTCTCTTGCTCTATCTGGTCTAAAGTTAAAGAAGATTACGCTGTCTTTATCTGCAATCGTAGCAACAGGTTTTCCATCCTTTAATACAACAGTAGGCATTACGAATTCATCTGTCTTAGCATTATCATAAGAAGCCTGAATCGCTGCAGGACCACTAACTGCTGTTTCTCCAATGCCGCTTGTCAATGATTGATAAGCAAGCTTTACTCTATCATAGTTGTTATCTCTATCCATGGCATAATAACGGCCGCATACCGAAGCAATTTCACCAACGCCTATTTTTTTCATTTCTGCTTCTAAGTCCTCTGCAAAACCTTTTCCTGATGCTGGAGGTGTATCACGTCCATCGAGGAAGCAGTGAACATATACTTTTTCCAAACCATTTCTTTTGGCAAGCTCTAATAAACCATATAAGTGGGTATTGTGGCTGTGAACACCACCATCTGATAATAAACCAAACATATGAAGTGCTGAATTATTTTTCTTACAGTTTGAAACTGCATCTAATAACGCTTTATTCTCAAAAAAAGTTCCATCACTAATTTCTTTCGTAATTCTTGTAAGCTCCTGATATACAATACGTCCAGCACCCATATTCAAATGACCAACCTCTGAATTTCCCATTTGTCCATCTGGAAGTCCAACTGCCATTCCGCTTGCATAACCCTTTACAAAAGGGTAATCTTTCATTAATCCGTCAAGTACAGGCGTATTTGCTTCATATACTGCATTTGCCTGCTGTTTATCATTCAATCCATATCCATCAAGAATCATTAATACTGTAGTTTTCTTACTCATTGTTTTCTCCATTCCGGTTCATGCTTTTGCAACACCTATTAACACCAAAATAGTTTAACATTTCAAAGCAATTTTGTCACTACCCAAATTTAATACTCCCCTGCCATGGTAAATTCGCCTTCTCCTTTTAGGTAACAATCAAAAAAGTTTAATACGATTTTATTCATTGTTTTGATCACTGTTCTAGGGTCAGAAGGGGTGGTCGATGCATTCATATTTTCAGTGGACTGATTGATGAGACCTACTAAAAATGGTGAAAACAGTGGCAAATCGGTTAAGTTCATGTGGTTCGCACCCTTCAAATATACTTCAAATGATGCAGGTGCTGTTGATGATGCTACTCGATTGATAAATTGATAATCAGGAAGCTGTGCTAGCTGGTCCATCACGGTATCTGTATAGACATTTAAGATTGGCACAGGATATGGCTCTTTGTTACATACATAATTCCCATCTTTGAAATCAATATATTCTCCCATCATGGTACCTTCCAGGTCGATTACTCCTTCAATATCATCTCTTATTCTTGCTACCTGTGCGCTTTCTGCACCACCCAGCGAATGACCGAATAATCCGATATGCTCTTGATCTACTAACTGAAAAACCTGTTCTGAATCCGATACTTCACTCTTTGAAAGAATGGTATCAATTGCAAAATTCATATCTGGAACACGAACATCCATAAATTTTTTCTGCAGCTTATAAATTTCTTCTTCTGAATATACCCCATTATTAATATCCAGAATTTCATTAATAAAATTAGAATCAACCATTGTGAACTTACCACTTGCATCTACCGTTCCCATCGTGTGATACGGATGATCAATCGAGCAAACTACATATCCATGGCTGGCCAGTTCCATATAAGTTGAGGTGTTACTTGCAATGACTCCAAATGACCCATGAGAAAACATTACTAATGGAAACTTTTCATTTTCTTTTGCATCTGCTGGATACCAGAATGCCATTGTGATTTTTCGATTTTCTAAAGAATCATTAAAAGTTTCTACTCTGTTCGCATCCTCATAAGTATAAGTAGCTCTTGCAATTTTATGTTCTCCCGTTACTTCTGGAAGTTTATATTGAGGAAATAAAAAAGCTGGAAGCAATGCAAATGTCACAATTAGAATTTGAAATATACATTTCGCAATTTGTTTTCCTATCTTGATATCTTTGATTTCTTTTTTCCTATTGAAAAATAGTACAATTGCAATGATACAGCGGATTAGTAGTATACAAAAGACCATTTTCCAGCGAAAGCTAAAAACAACGATGGAAAACAAAATGAGTAATTGAAAGATGATAAATTCAGAAATAGATAAAAAACCTCTTATATCACTTACTCTTTTATGAAATAACCAAATACTACCTATACAAAAGAATACTTCACATAGTATAAAACAAGCTAATAAAATAGTGGCCATAATAATTCTCCTTTTTCTTTGAAAGTGAATTTATCATAGCTTTTTTGCATTTATCTGTCTATATTTCAAGCGGTAAGTGGTATCTAAGAGACGGTAAGTTGTAATTCTGTTTGATTAATACATCTCTTTGTGCTTTCTCTTTTGTAGTTCCTGATTAATCTGATCCGATGCCTTCTTGTCTCCATAAAAGTTCAGGAAACATACAATCCCATAAATAATTACCACCTCAAAAAACAAGACGATTCCCTGCATTTTAAAATGCACAATTCCTAAAGCAAATGCAGCACCTATTACAGTTACTTCTACTAAAAGGAAATGGATTCCTTGCACTATTAATAATTTCTTTTCGCTATTTCTCCCCTTCTTTATATAGGAAGAATTTCTAACAAACTCTAATAATACACTTGGTAAATTCCCTAAAAAAGAAAACAAAATAATCAGCCAGAGGTAATCTAATTCCACCGGGCTCTGATCAACAAATTGCTTCATAATTACCATAAGAATAATAATACAAGAAAGGATATTAAAGCAATTTCTTATAAATCTTTTCAAATAATCCATGTTTATCTCCATCTTTCTTCACACATTTTGTCTCTAGATTCCAAGCATATTTCTTAATATTGGTACATATTGCCTTGATATTTCTACCTTCTCGCCATTACATAGCACGGCGCAAAATCTTCCGGATATCGTAGGATTCACACTATCAATTGCATCCATATTTAGCACCATCGATTTGGAGGCCCGAAAATATTCCTTGCAGAGATTTTCGACCTCATATAATTTTAATCTGCTCTCATATACTTTATCCTTACAGTAGAGAAACACCTTATTATCAACCGATTCAAAATAATAGATATCCTGTAATTTAATTCTGTAAATATGGTTGTCCTCATATCCCAAAATTGTTTCTGACTGGTCCAAAAGAACTGCCCTAACTGGTAATTCATCAAGATCTCCTCTTTTAAGCGGCGGTGCAAAAAGAAAATAATTCCCTTCCTGGATGTCTAACAACTGCAATCCCTCTAACATAATAATCCCTTGATCTAATAAGAGGGAATGAACGGATTTTCCTTCTACCCCTAATAATTCAACCTCTGATCTCAGTAACTCCTCTGCCGCTCCTTCAGTCATATGGCAACTACCCTTAAATAATATCTTTTTTGTTCCATCCCTTAGAAATCTTTTCATCCTATCTCTATCAATAGAGCCTTCACTATGCACAACCTTGCATTCCCCAATGCAGCATTCTATTGGTATTTGAGAAGCATCCTTACCCAATTGGTAGAAATGTCTGGGTGCATTTATATAGGTTCCCTCATCGCTATCCGATGTATGAAATAATTCCCTTGTTATATCATATAGCTTCATATGTATCCCTCTAATTAATCCGACCTCTATTTTCCAAGACCATTATAACACCTAATTTTTTCTTAGAAAAGTAAAAGGATTTCATCGTCAAACTTTCACAATGAAACCCTCTTATAATTACTTCTTCCACAATTCCAATTCTTGAATATACTTTTCCACCAGTGTAAGTAACTCTTGTGCCGTTTTCACCTGTTCTACAGTATCTTCTTTACTAGCTATAAAGAAATCACTATAATCGCTTTCATGTCTAATTTCTTCAAGTTCATGAATCTTTCTTCCAATCTCTGATGGAAACTTATTCTCATGAACATAGTTTTTATTAAAATACGCAATTACATCTTTGTGTTTCTTAAAGGCGATTGGTTCAAGAGCCAACACGGCACTAATAGCATGAAAAGCAGAATAATATGCTCTATTATTGGAAGCTCCCCTGTTCTATTTCTTGCACTATAATACCTTTCCTTCCTTATCAATATTCATATAGAAAACATATGCTTTCTTCCAATAATCAAAATGCTTTTCATTCACTACAATTGGCATGATTTCCACTTGATTATTCCAATTAAATTCATAGGTACAATTACTGAGTGATCTTCTACTTTTCGATATTGCTTCATCTGTTAAGTCTGTGAAAATCATTAGATCTATATCAGAATCCTCTTTTTGATCACCTCTAGCATATGAACCATAAATAACAACTTTCTTTAGATGAGATCCATATATCTGTCTAACTTCTTCTTGATACTGCTCTAATACATTTCTTATTTTTTCAGACATACTTTCACTCCTTCCTATTATCTTAAATGCTCATATCATAGTTTTTTATTTATTATACCCCATTTTAAATTGCATTAGAAGAACAATTTATCCTTTTAAATATAATTTTCTTTTATAATTCCAATACAAAAGACAAAGGGGCTGTGAAAAAAACTTAACTAAAAAAGAGGATTCCATTGTCAAACATCCACAATGAAATCCTCTTTTAAAAGGTGTTTTCAACCTATTCTTTTATTTCCAATTAACAATTTTACCAAAGTCTGGTTTAAGAGCTGCACCACCAACTAATCCACCATCAATATCATTCTGAACGAATAATTCAGGTGCAGTTGCTGCGTTTACAGATCCGCCGTATTGAATACGAATTGCCTGTGCAGTTGCTTCGTCATAGATTTCACCGATACAAACACGGATTGCAGCACATACTTCCTGAGCCTGTTCCGTTGTAGCTGTTTTTCCAGTTCCGATTGCCCAGATTGGTTCGTAAGCGATTACAGCTGTTTTTGCCTGATCTGCAGTTACATTTAAGAAAGCAATTTTGATTTGCTGACGAATCCAGTCAATTGTAATTCCCTGTTCTCTTTGCTCTAAAGATTCTCCACAGCAAACGATAGGTGTAATGTTATGTTCAAAAGCTTTTAAAACTTTTTTATTAACTGTTTCATTTGTTTCAGCAAAATATTCTCTTCTTTCTGAATGTCCGATTACAACATATTTTACACCAGCATCAACTAACATTTCTGGTGAAATTTCGCCTGTATAAGCACCATTCTCTTCATAGTACATATTTTCAGCACCAATCTGGATATTTGATCCTTTTGCTGCTTCCATTGCTGGAACAATATCAATAGCTGGTACACAGAAAACAACATCTGCGTCGTCTGTTGCTACTAAAGGTTTTAATGTATTGATTAATTCTACTGCCTGGCTTGGAGTCATGTTCATTTTCCAGTTACCAGCGATAATTTTCTTTCTTGCCATGATTTTGGCCTCCTGTTTTTACTATTTTATTTGTCGTTTGCAGCTGCAACGCCTGGGAGTTCTTTTCCTTCTAAAAATTCAAGAGAAGCTCCACCACCTGTTGAAATGTGAGACATCTGATCGCCAAATCCCAACTGGTTAACAGCTGCTGCTGAATCGCCACCACCAATGATGGTTGTTGCATCTGTTTCTGCTAATGCTTTCGCTACCGCAATCGTTCCTTTTGCAAGGATTGGATTTTCAAATACACCCATAGGTCCATTCCATACAACAGTCTTAGCAGATTTAACTGCTTCTGCATAAAGATCTGCAGTTTTTGTTCCAATATCAAGTCCCATCATATCTGCTGGGATTGCATCGGAATCTACAACTGATACAGCTACCTCTGCATCAATAGGATTTGGGAAGTCTTTTGTAATAGTTGTATCAACAGGAAGAAGAAGCTGCTTTCCTGCTTTCTCAGCCTTTTCCATCATCTCTTTACAGTAATCAATTTTTTCATTATCTACTAAAGACGTTCCAATCTCATATCCTTTTGCTTTTAAGAATGTGTAAGCCATACCACCACCGATGATAAGAGTATCACATTTCTCGATTAAGTTTGAGATTACGTTCAATTTATCAGCAACTTTTGCTCCACCAAGGATTGCAACAAAAGGTCTTACTGGATTTTCAACTGCATTTCCTAAGAAATCAATTTCTTTCTGCATTAAGTATCCAACAACAGCTGTATCAGCTAATTCTGCAACACCAACGTTTGAACAGTGTGCTCTATGAGCAGTACCAAAAGCATCATTTACAAAAACATCACAAAGAGATGCTAATTCTTTTGAGAAAGCTTCTCCATTTTTTGTCTCTTCAATTCTGTAACGGGTATTCTCTAATAAAACAACGTCGCCATCTTTCATTGCTGCAACTGCTGCTTTTGCATTAGGTCCAACTACTTCTGGATCTGCTGCAAATTTAACTTCCTGTCCTAATAATTCAGATAATTTTTTAGCTACTGGAGCTAATGTTAATTCAGGTTTTGCTTCTCCCTTAGGTTTTCCTAAATGAGAGCAAAGAATTACTTTTCCACCATCTGCAATTAATTTTTTGATTGTAGGAAGAGCTGCTGTTAAACGGTTGATATCTGTGATAGCACCATCTTTTAAAGGTACATTAAAATCGCATCTGCAAAGCACTCTTTTTCCTGCAACATTAATATCATCTACTGATTTTTTATTTAATGACATGTCTATTTCCTCCATTTTATTTTCAAAGGAGTCATTCTCCATTGAACATTTTATAATTGAACTCTTAACCTGCATATAAAAAGGTCCGGTCCATAAGACCGGACCCTGATAGGTCTTTACTAATTACTTACAAAAATCAGATTAAGCTAATTCGCTGAAGTATTTAATTGTACGAACCATCTGGCTTACATATGAGTTTTCGTTATCATACCATGAAACAACCTGAACTAAGTTGTCTTGTCCAACCATAGTCTGAGTAGCATCAAAGATTGAGCCATATGTGCTTCCAACGATATCTGAAGAAACGATTTCATCTGTATTATATTGGAAAGATTCTGTAGCTGCTGCTTTCATAGCTGCATTGATTTCATCTTTTGTTACAGATTTTTCTACAGTTGCAACTAAGATTGTAGTTGATCCTGTAGGAGTAGGAATACGCTGAGCAGATCCGATTAATTTTCCGTTTAATTCAGGAATAACTAAACCAATTGCTTTTGCAGCTCCTGTTGAGTTAGGAACGATATTGCAAGCGCCTGCACGAGATCTTCTTAAATCACCTTTTCTCTGAGGTCCGTCAAGAATCATCTGATCTCCTGTATAAGCATGGATTGTGCTCATGATACCAGATTTGATTGTAGCTAAATCGTTAAGAGCTTTTGCCATAGGTGCTAAACAGTTTGTTGTACAAGATGCAGCTGAGATAACTGTATCAGAAGCTTTTAATTCTTCATGGTTTACATTGTAAACGATAGTAGGAAGGTCATTTCCTGCTGGAGCAGAAATAACAACTTTACGAGCGCCTGCATTGATATGAGCAGATGCTTTATCTTTTGATGTATAGAATCCTGTACATTCAAGAACTACGTCTACTTTTAATTCTCCCCAAGGAAGTTTGCTTGCATCAGCTTCTGCATAGATTGTGATTTTCTTTCCATCAACTGTGATGAAATCTTCACCAGCTTCTACTTTATCAGCTAAAGCATATTTACCCTGTGATGAATCATATTTTAACAAGTGTGCTAACATTGTAGGGCTTGTTAAATCATTAATTGCTACTACTTCGTATCCTTCAGCACCAAACATCTGTCTGAAAGCAAGACGACCGATACGGCCAAAACCATTAATTGCTACTTTTACTGCCATTTTAAAATTCCTCCTAAAAATAAAATATTTTATATGGGATAGCAAAGCTACCTCATACTGTTACTTAATCAATGCCACACGGGCATAGCAGTTACTGACAAATCTGTTAATAATTATCAGCAATGATATTTTACTTGATAATTTATTAAAATACAAGCATAAATTCAAAAATGATTTCTTTTTTTTGCATATTTGCTTTTCTTCCATAATAGTTTATACTTTATGTAAATCTATAATATTTTATACTGATCTTTTTCTATTAATTTAAAAACAACTTAGGAGGAACTACATGAGTTCTATAAAAACAGATTTTCATATCCATACTTCTTTATCAACCGATGGTCTATCTTCCATGGAATCCATGGTCGAGCACGGAATACGTTTAGGCCTGACTCGTCTTTGCTTTACCGAACACATGGATTATGATAATACTTACGATAAAAATCCAGATGGATCCGATGCTTTTATCGTAAATATGAATGATTATTTAAAAAGATTCCGTATTTGTAAAAAAAGATATGAAAATAAAATCGAGCTTCTTTTTGGAATTGAGCTTGGACTCCAGGAGCATTTATCTGATTATTATCATACCTTTATAAAAAAATATCCCTTTGATTTTGTAATTGGCTCTTCTCATTTAGCAAATGGAATGGATCCATATTATGAAGTTTTCTTTGAGAATCGTTCTGTGAAAGAAGCCTATACTTCCTATTTTGAAGCAATTTTGAAAAACGTGACAATCCATAACGACTTTGATGTCTATGGACATATCGATTATGTGGTTCGATACGGCAGGGAATCTAAGGAAGAATTCCTATACACCGATTATGCAGACATATTAGATTCTATCCTGAAGACAATTATTGAAAAGGGGAAAGGAATTGAGGTGAATACCTCTGGTTTCAAATATGATATTGGTGGACTCCATCCTCACATTTCTATTCTGAAACGATATAAGGAGCTTGGCGGTGAAATCCTGACAATTGGTTCCGATGCTCATGAGACCCGTCATCTGGCTTACAAGTTTGATAAGGCGGGCTCGATCTTAAGAGACTGTGGTTTTACACATTATACCGTCTTTAAAGACCGAAAACCCGAATTCTTACCATTGTAGGATTAAGTTGCCTAATTAGTTTTCTATACTATGATTTTCTTTTCCTGTAAAAAGACCATAAATACCAAAATAAATGATAACGCCACCTATGATTGCAATGATGGCATTCATCCAATTACTCGTCCAATGTGGCCAAAATACACGAAGACCAAAGATGTTAATATTTGTACCAAAAAGCAACCCCAAAACTACGACAACAGCATGAAAAACAACTAATAGTATCACTGTTTTCATCAAAGCACTTAACCAACGATGATTTGTATTTTCACTCATAAAAATCTCCTATCATATATTTTTTTAATAGTATTAGCAGATTTTACTAAATTATGTTCAAACAACAAAATTATTCCTTGAAAAATAGGATGGAGCCATAGCATTTTTGCTATGGCTCCATCCTATTTGTATTATCTTTTTATTTGACCTATCCATCGAAACATTACTTTCTCCACATATTTCTCCAAACTCAAAACGGCTCCTACTGCCAGCGTCAAGGTAAAAATGCCTATAAATACGAATACACTTACTAGAAAGCTCATAGTCCCACCCTCGAAGTTTTTCATGACTGCATAGAGAATTACGTGATGGACAAGGAAAATTCCAAATGAATACTTACTGATTGTATGTACTACTATGGTAACCCATTTAGGCTTCATTACATATTTTGCTATGTACATAAAAATGATAAACCATAAGCCGCCAACTATCGCCGAGCACATAATTTCCTCGATTGGAATAGGTGCAAACATGAGAATCACGGATGCAAGCGCACACGCAAGCGCTACATAGCGGTTCTTTAATTTTTCTTTATATTCTACTAAAAACATTCCAATCCAAAAATCCATGATACAAGTAATCAGATTCTTACCATCCGAAATTAGAAACCAGTCTTTGTAGAGATTCGCCGTAAAGAGGATGACTAAAACAACCGTCGTTAGGTATCTAAGCATTCTATTTTTAAAGAGAATCCGGATAATCGGAAACAGCACATACAGTAGGATAATCGCACCCAGGAACCATTCACCAAGCGTATAATAATTCATGCCCCAATGCATGAGATATCCATCCATACCAAATACGGTATAAAGGATTTGTTTTTTTGGTCCTCCCCATAGCCTCGTTCCCAACTTTCTTACATTAATCCAGTACATGATAAACCATGCAATATAGAACATTGGGAAAATACTAAGCCACCTTTTGACATAGAATTTTCCTATTTGAATTTTCTCTTTATAATTATACCAGAGGACTGCTCCCGAAAGCATAAAGAAGATGGCAACGAATAATCCGCCCCAGTCACCATTCGAGAATTTCTGAAATACAATGTGAGAGCCACCAATCTGATACTCTATGAAATTAAAGCTATAATGAAATAGTACAATCCCAATTGTACTAATCGCTCTGATAAATTCAAAGCTCTCCTCTTTTTGTCTTTCTTTTATCAAAGAATTGTTCCTCCACCTAAGATATGTTCTCCCTCATAAAACACGACTGCCTGTCCCGGCGTAATCGCACGAACGGGTTCCTTGAATTCGCATTTTAATCTGTCTTCTCCTATTTTGGTAATAATACAGGGTGCTCCTTTATGAGCATATCGGATTTTGGCCCATACCTCCATTGGTTCATTCAGATCTTCAATCGCCATGAAATTTAAAGAATTACATGTTAGCTCTGTCGCAAATACTTCCTCTGCTTCCCCAATCACAACTTCATTTGTTTCTGGTCTTATTTCCGTCACAAATACGTGATGTCCCATGGCTAAATTTAAACCTCTTCTTTGCCCAATGGTATAATGAGTAATTCCTTTGTGCTGTCCGAGAATCTCTCCCTCCTTTGTTACAAAATTGCCTTTCGGTGGAATCTTTTCTCCAACCGTTTCTTCTATAAACCCGGCATAATCATTATCTGGAATAAAACAGATTTCCTGACTATCCGGTTTGTTTGCAACACGAAGTCCTATCTTTTCTGCAATTGCCCTTATTTCATCCTTCGTATATTCCCCAATAGGCATCAATGTATGGGATAACTGATATTGTGTTAAATTGTAAAGTGCATATGTTTGATCCTTTGCTGCCGTAGCAGATTCTCTTAATGTAAATCTTCCGTTTGGAAGCTTCTCTACTCTTGCATAATGACCCGTTGCAATATAGTCTGCACCAATGTCTAAACTTCTTTTTAATAAAGATTCCCACTTCACATAACGATTACATGCGATACAAGGGTTTGGGGTCCTTCCATGAAGATACTCCTCTACAAAATAATCCATTACATTCTCTTTGAACTCATTCTTAAAGTTCATCACGTAATAGGGGATTCCTAATTGATCTGCTACTCTTCTGGCATCATCAACTGCTGATAAGCCACAGCATCCACCACTTTCTTCTTTTATTTCTTCTGCTTCGTCCTGCCATATCTGCATGGTCACACCAATTACATCATATCCCTGCTCCTTTAGCAAATACGCTGCAACCGATGAATCGACTCCACCAGACATTCCTACAACTACTTTCTTTTTTTCCATTTATATGAATCTCCTTTGTAGTAGTAAAACAACAGAATCTCCTTGTTCAACTACCATAATTACTATCATGAGTTATTTTTTCATAAATGATATTTATAATTCAATTATAATAGATACTTCGATTACTTTGCAACACAAACGAAAAGGATTACATCTCCAGTTTCTACTAAACGGAAAACATAATCCTCTCCTATATAATATTAATATTCTTCCTTTTCTTCCTCTTCGCCTTCGTGAATATCGGATTTAGGTCTTTCCAACCCCTCTATTTGTATGCCATTCTTCTCTGCATAATCCCAGAGAGCTGCATGAATTGCTTCCTCTGCTAATAGGGAACAATGTACTTTCACTGGTGGCAGACCATCTAATGCTTCCATAACAGCCTTATTTGTAATTTCCATAGCTTCTTTTATTGTTTTCCCTATTACTAACTCGGTTGCCATACTACTTGTTGCAACAGCGGCTCCACAACCAAAGGTTTTGAATTTACAATCTTTAATTACTTGATTTTCATCAATATCAAGATACATTCTCATAATATCGCCACATTTTGCATTTCCTACGGTTCCAACACCACTAGGATTTTCTAATTCTCCAACATTTCTCGGATTTGAGAAATGATCCATTACTTTTTCACTATACATTATTTTTTTCCTCCTGTACGCTTCATTACTTCATCCGTTATTCTTTATAAAATCCTCATATAAAGGAGACATGCTACGTAGTTTATCTACTATTTCTTTGATTGCATCAATTGTGTAATCAATTTCTTCCTTTGTATTTTCCTCACTTACAGTAAGTCTTAAGGAACCATGTGCGATCTCATGTGGCAGTCCAATTGCTAGAAGTACATGAGAAGGATCTAAGGATCCCGAAGTACAAGCTGATCCACTAGAACCACAGATTCCTTTCATATCGAGCATAATTAAGAGAGATTCCCCCTCAATAAACTGGAAGCTGAAATTTGCATTATTAGGGAGACGTCTTTTATGATCTCCATTTAGACGAACATATGGAATTTCTTCTAATACTCTTTTTATTAAATATTCTCTTAATTCTAATTCTTTTTGTGTCTTCTCTTCCATGATACGAAATGCTCGTTCCACAGCCTTACCCATGCCGACAATACCCGTTACATTTTCAGTACCTGCACGTCTTGCGCGTTCCTGCTGTCCACCATGAACAAAGGAACGAATTTTAACACCTGTTCGAATATATAAAAAGCCTATTCCCTTTGGTCCATTGAGCTTATGACCACTCGCACTCAGCATATCAATATGATATTCGTTTACATTCATTGGTATTTGTCCAAATGCCTGCACAGCATCTGTATGAAATAGAATTCCCTTTTCCTTTGCCAATTCACCGATTTCCTTAACTGGTTGAATCGTACCAATTTCATTATTGGCAAACATAATACTAATTAGTATTGTATCCGGCCGAATTGCTGCTTTTAATTCATCAAGCTTTAATACACCATTTTCATCTACCCCAACATATGTGATTTCAAAACCCTTTTTTTCAAGATAATCACAAGTATGCGTAATGGCATGATGCTCAATTGCTGATGTAATAATATGTTTCCCTTTACTTTCATATGCCTCAGCTACCGCCTTTAATGCCCAGTTATCAGACTCCGAACCACCTGCTGTAAAATAAATTTCGTTTGTATTGGCACCCAAAGCTTTTGCAATCGTTTCTCTACTCTCAGTAACAGCCTTTTTACTTTCTCCTGCCAGTTCATAAACACTGCTGGGATTTCCATAATACTCTGTAAAATAAGGTAGCATTGCATCTACCACTTCTTTTGCTGTCTTTGTGGTAGCCGCGTTATCTAAATATATGCAATTTTTCATAAAACCGACTCCTATCTATTTTTTATTTCCTAGTAAACCCATACGAATTCATCTGTTAGAATAATAGCACCTGATTTTCGTTCTGTCAACAAGCGATGGTGAATATATATTAAGGAAATTATTCTTTCTGAAAAATGGAAAATATATGAAAAAATTTAATTCCCTTATTAAAGGTACTTTTATACTTACACTTGCGGGATTACTTAGTCGAATAATAGGTTTCTTCTATAGAATATTCCTCTCCCATACAATAGGTGCAGAAGGAGTAGGTATCTATCAAATGGTTTTTCCAGTTTTTGCAATCAGCTTTTCCATAACATCCGCTGGCATTCAGACTGCCATCTCTAAATACGTTGCTGCCAAGCATAGCAAGCGTTCCTCCTATTTTCTTGCTGGCCTTACTTTATCTGTTTTTCTTTCTGCCCTATGTAGCACCATTTTGTACCGTTATTCCGAGAATATCGCCAGATTGATTTTATTAGAGCCCCGTTGTGCACCATTAATCAGACTGCTGGCCCTTTCGATTCCTTTTGAATCGATTCATTGCTGTGTGAATGGATATTTTTTAGGATTAAAGAAAACAATCGTTCCCTCTATTACACAGCTTATCGAACAGTCCATAAGAGTTTCCTCTGTGTTTGCCATCTATTACTATTTATTATCAAGAGGATTACAACCCTTATTAAGTGTAGCTGTCATCGGTATCGTGATTGGCGAATTTTTCGCTATGATCTTTTCTATTCTGGCAATCTACCTTCACTTTATAAAGGAAAAATGTTTGTTATCCTTTGAAACATCACACTGTACCGATATTCTTAAAATGTCCATACCACTTACTGGAAATCGACTGGTCATCACCCTTCTGGCCAGTATGGAAGCAATTTATATTCCAAACCGCTTACTATTTCATGGTCTGACAACTAGTGAATCGCTAAGTATCTATGGTGTCCTAACTGGAATGGCACTTCCCCTTATCCTCTTCCCAAGTGCCCTGACAAACGCGGTCGCTGTACTCTTACTACCTATTATATCAGAAGCGGATGCTAAAAATCAGCAGATTATAATTAAGAAGGCGGTAAGTAAGACCATTCGATATTGTGTTCTTCTAGGCGTCTTTTGTAATGTGTTCTTTCTAATCATTGGGGATTATGCTGGCATCCTCCTATTTAAAAATGAAATGGCAGGTACTTTTATTAAAACATTAAGTTTTGTCTGTCCACTGCTCTTTTTAAATACCCCCCTGACTAGTATTCTTCATGGTTTAGGTAAGACCTTTACTTCCTTTTGTTTCAATATTGTTGGATTAGGAATCCGATTATTATTTGTTTTTTTTGCCATTCCACTTTATGGGATCAAAGGATATCTGCTAGGACTGATTATTAGTCAAAGTATTTGCCTTATATTAACATTACTGGCGATTAATCACTATGTAGACTTAGGTCCAAACGTAAAAAAACATAGAGTTGAAATCAGATAATTTCTTTATTATTTGTTGCTAGAATACTCAATCTATACTATAATTACAAAGTCAGAAAAACACTTTACATGTAAATTTGTGCCTGTATCCCAAAGATTACAGGTTGTCGAAGAATGGAGATTACTATGGGATTCACATTTATTGATAAGTTACCAACGCCTTCGGAAATACGGAAAGAATATTCCCTCCCGAAAAAGCTGGAAGAAATAAAGAAATTAAGAGATAAAGAAATCAGGGATATTATTACTGGAGTATCCGATAAGTTTTTAGTTGTTATTGGACCTTGTTCTGCTGATAATGAAGATGCCGTGTGTGACTATGTCAGTCGTCTCACTGCTGTACAAGAAAAAGTAAAAGACAAAATCGTAATTGTACCTAGAATCTATACAAATAAACCACGTACTACTGGGGAAGGTTATAAAGGAATGTTCCATCAGCCGGATCCCGAAAAAAAACCAGATTTTCTAAATGGATTAATAGCAATGAGAAAGATGCACATTCGTGCGATTGAGGAATCAGGCCTTACCTGTGCAGATGAAATGCTTTACCCTGATAATTGGGGTTATGTATCTGATATCCTTTCTTATGTTGCAATTGGAGCCCGTTCCGTAGAGGATCAACAGCATCGTATTACGGTAAGTGGCTTTGATGTACCTGCTGGAATGAAAAACCCTACAAGTGGTGATTTGGGTGTAATGCTGAATTCTGTTGTAGCAGCACAATCATCTCATAGTTTTATCTATCGTGGATGGGCTGTGAAAACGGACGGTAACGAACTTGCTCATACCATCTTACGTGGTTCTGTTAACAAGCACGGAAATAATCTTCCCAATTACCATTATGAAGACCTCGTACTACTAAAGGAAAAGTACGATGAACGTGATTTAAAGAACCCTGCATGTCTTATTGATTCAAACCATTCAAATTCTTCAAAACAATATAACGAGCAGATTCGAATTGTAAAAGAAATTATGCATTCCCGTTCCCACAATCCTGATATTCATCAGCTTGTAAAAGGAGTTATGATTGAAAGCTATATAGAGCCTGGATGTCAAAAGATAGGAGAAGGTATCTATGGGAAATCAATTACAGATCCTTGTCTTGGCTGGGATGCTTCCGAAAAACTCATCTATGAAATTGCCGATTTTGAGTAATTGGAGATTTATATCAAAAATGCCGTATCCTACTAATAGGATACGGCATTTTTATATTTATTCCCTATCCGCGTGGATGTGCTTTTGCATAAACCTCACGAATACGATTATGATTCAAATTCGCATATACCTGCGTCGTTGAAATATCAGAATGTCCCAACATTTCCTGTACTGCCCTCAAATCTGCACCATTCTCAACCAGATGCGCTGCAAAGGAATGCCTTAATGTATGTGGTGTGATATCCGCTTTAATTCCTGCCTTTTTTGCATAAAATTTAATTAGCTTCCAAAATCCCTGTCTGCTCATGGGTTGTCCCGAACAATTCACAAAAAGAACCTGATCCTTTTTATCCTCTATCATAGCCTCTCTTGAATGGGCAATGTAATGAATCAAAGATTGCTTTGCTTCATTTCCAAAGGGAATCACTCGTTCCTTATTTGCATCTTTGCATACTAGATATCCCATAGGAAGATTTACATCTTCCACATTCAAACTAATCAGCTCAGTTACTCGAATCCCCGTTGCATATAATAACTCCAGCATTGCTTTATCACGAATTTCTTTTGGTGAATCACCCTTGGGCTGTTCTAGTAACCGAACAACTTCCTCAGGAGATAAGATTTCTGGCAATTTTTTTTCAATTTTAGGAGACTTAAGACTCTCTGAAACATCAGATGATATTGTATCTTCCTTAAATAGGTAGTGAATAAATGCTTTCGTGGATGCAATATTTCTGGAAATCGTTGCTGCCGAAAAGCCATTTTTCTCCAAATACAGAACGTAAGAACTTAAATTTGTGGCACTGATTTTACTCACAGATTTCACTCCCTGACCTTCCAGGTAATGTTGCATCTTACTCAAATCCCTTTTATAGGATAGCTCGGTATTGTTTGAAGTTTTCTTTACATTATGTAAATAATTTATGAATCCCAGAATTTCTTGTTCCATTAATCGTAAACCCTTCTTCTCCAAATTTTACCACGTTTCCCCAACGCTATGTGTATCATTATAATCAGATTTCTCGAGAAAAGCAAATGGATTTTTCCCATATTTTTCGGCTTTTTTGGGCACTTCGACAGAAAATCACAAGATATCGTCAAGTGATTCTTTTCTTGTCACTATATCTTGTAAATTAGAACTGTAAAAAAATTCTAACAATTTCTTAATTCTTTATGTAAATCAATTATGTTTATTATCTTATGATTGATTTTAATAAAATGGGATTCACATAACTTTCTAAAAATATACCACCTGTTAAAAATATTAATAATACAACAAAAATTGCAATATAGCGAAGTAAGGATTTCTTTCCGTTTAAATATTTTGTACCATACATAGAACTACATTGCTCATAACATAATCGATACAGATAAATATAAACTGGTACATAGATTAGGAACTGAGGCAGAATCGCTGCAATCCCTATTACGATTCCTTTTAATGATAGTTTCATTACTACAATTGACAATAATACACCAAAAGAAAAGCCCTGCCATAAAATTGACAAATAAATCATAGGAATTCCAAGAAAACTGACTCCCATAATTCCCAGAAATAGAACTGGCATCATTCGTTTACCTAGACAATACAGAAACAGACCAGAAGAATCTACATCTTTGTATTTGTACTGGCTGATAATATAATTTAAATTAGCTTCTCTTCCATAAAAATTAGCATACAAAATCCCCAAAAAGAAACTAATAAAGAAAAGAAAGAGCCATCGTTTTTCTTTCGATGGCCCTGTGGGTGTTTTCCACTTATCTATTCTCATTTACCACCCTAAAAGCATTTCTTACTCTATAGTATGAGATTGCTTTTCCAAAAATGCATAGTAACTCATAATTGAAGAAATAGTCTTAGAATCTTCTATCGTTCCTACAAAAATCATATTCATTAATTCCTTTAATTCATAAGCCTCTACCTCAATAAATTCATCTTCATCAAGATTTTGATTGGAAGGAATCAGATTGTTCGCAATATATACCTCAATTAACTCATTGCAGAATGCGACTGCTGTTCGAATCGAAATGATATGTTCTAAATGATCGGTACGATACCCAGCCTCTTCTTCCAATTCACGATATGCTGCCTGTATAGCGGTTTCCCCTACATTAATTCCTCCAGCTGGAATTTCAACGGTAATGCGATCTAATGCATTCCGGTATTGCTTTACCATAAGAATCCTGCCATCTGGAAGAACAGGGATTACTGCAGCCGCTCCCTTATGTTTTAACACATCATAATAATCTATTTTCCCATTAGGAAGCTGTACCTTTTCTTCATAAAAGTCAAAGATATGAGCTTTATGAATTAGCTTACTTTCTAGTTTCTTGAATTTTTGTATCATATGTTTACCTACTTTACAGTGATTTTAACAACTCTTCAATTCTGTTAAGACCCTTTTCAATCTGCTCTAAAGAAATCGCATAAGATAAACGAATATTCTCTTCAAATCCAAAATCAGCGCAAGGGATAACTGCTACTGCATAATCTTCTAAAAGAATACTTGCCAACTTTTCAGTTGTCTCGATTTTTTCACCTTTATACTCTTTCTTCAAAACTTTTGCAACATCTATAAATACATAAAAGGCTCCTTGTGGTTCAATACACTCAAACAGAGGCATCTCATGAATTCTTTTTATCATGTATTCTCTTCTCTTATTGAATTCCACTTTCATTGTTTCAACCATGTCCTGAGGACCATTCAACGCTTCCAATGCAGCTTTCTGCGCAATTGAGTTTGGATTAGAAGTTGCATGGCTCTGAACAGATCCCATTAATTTTGCTATTTCTACAGAAGAACCTGTATATCCAATTCTCCATCCTGTCATTGCATAGCTCTTTGATAACCCGCTGCAGGTAATTGTTCTTTTATATATTTCTTCGTTAAAAGAAGCAATACTTACATGTTTTTCATTTCCATAGATTAGGTATTCGTACATCTCATCAGCCACAACATATATATCCTTTTTTACAACGACATCAGCAATTGCACGTAATTCTTCCTCTGTATAAATCATACCTGTAGGATTACTAGGTGTATTTAAAACAAGGGCTTTTGTTTTATCTGTTACTGCTTTTTCAATCTGTTCTGCTGTTACCTTGTAATCTTGTTCTTTTGTTCCAACGACAAACACAGGAACACCATCGGACAATTTTACCATTTCAGGATAGCTTAACCAGTAAGGAGCAGGTATAATTACTTCATCTCCTGGATTAAGAATTGCATCAAATACGTTGGAAAGACTATGTTTTCCACCATTACTGATAACAATTTGATTTGGTTTATAATCAAGACCATTAAATTCTTTGAATTTCTTACAAATCGCTTCTTTTAATTCTACTGTCCCTGAAGCTGGTGTATATTTTGTAAATCCACTATTAATTGCATGAATCGCAGCGTTACAAACATTTTCTGGTGTGTTAAAATCAGGCTCTCCTGCACCAAATCCTACAACATCAATCCCCTGTGCCTTTAATTCCTTTGCCTTTGCTGTAATTGCTAAGGTTGAGGAAGGCTTTACTGCCTGTGCTTTCTTAGATAATGTTAATGCCATGATAATTCCTCCTAGATAAATTTTTCATAATTAAGTTACAGACTGCCTTTCTATCAAAGACAATTGTTCGCCCACTGAAATACAATATAGCATTATATTGCGAATAATTCAACAATTACTTTTAAAATAAATTAAATTTTTTAAATATGACATTGATAATTTTTTAACATTGTGATAAACTACCCCTGTATTGTATCTCCAAGAGGAGAATAATAACAGGAGGAAAATAAAATGAAAGACAAAAAAATTTTGAAGATGGCACAAATGGCCATACTGACCGCCATAATTATGATTATGGCATTCACACCACTCGGTTACTTTAGAACCGCAGGACTTGAAATTTCACTTATTACCATTCCAGTTGTCATTGGATCTATGATTATTGGGCCAGGCGCTGGTGCAGCTCTCGGTGGTATCTTTGGCATCACAAGCTTTTACCAATGTTTTGGTATGAGTCCCTTCGGTGCCACATTACTTAGTATTAATCCCCTTTTTACATTACTTGTATGTATTCCCACTCGTATTTTAATGGGATATCTGACTGGAATTATATTCAAGCTTTTAATGAAAGCAGATCGTACAAAAACTGTTTCCTATTTTATTGGTGGTATGATTGGTGCATTTTTGAATACACTTTTCTTTATGGGAATGCTTATGCTTTGCTTTTTCCATACAGACTTCCTCCAGTCACTGAATGATTCCATGGGCAATCTAAATCCCATTGCATTTGTTATTGCATTTGTCGGAATCAATGGGCTGTTTGAAATGATAATTACCTGCTTTTTAGGTGGTGTCATCGCAAAAGCACTCAGTAAAGCAATACGAAATATGTAATTTGATATGCGCAAAAGTCGCGCAGAAATGAGGGAAAAATTGAATCAAATAAAATCAAAAAAAACTTTGGAGCTGGTACAGGTTGCCATGTTCCTTGCTATTATATTATTATTGGCATTCACCCCAAACTTTGGATATATTCCCGTAGGACCTACAAGAGCTACCATTGTTCATATCCCAGTCATTCTAGGTGCCATTGCGTTAGGTCCCAAAAAAGGCGCATTTTTAGGTAGTATTTTTGGACTCACGAGCTTGATTAATAATACGATAAATCCAACCGTAACTTCTTTTGTATTCTCACCTTTTTATACACTTGGTGATGTAAATGGTGGCATTTTCAGTGTTATCATCTGCTTTGTTCCAAGAATCCTTGTTGGTGTCGTACCATTCTTTATCTATGCACTGATTCGACGGGTAATGAAAGCTTCTAAATCCTCTAATCTGATAGGTCTTACGCTTGCTGGAATCTTGGGTTCCATGACAAATACCCTTCTTGTCATGAATATGATTTACTTTTTCTTTGGTAAATCTTATGCAGCTGCTAAAGAAGCAAGTTTTGAAACTTTATATCATGCAGTGATTCTTCCTGTCATCACTTTTAATGGAGTGATTGAAGCAATTATTGCTGGTATCCTTACCTGTGCAATCGGTATTGCACTGATTGGTGCCAAAATCATCATACCACCATCATCTAGATCAACAATGAATATCAAATAAATTAAAACAAATCCGGATTATCACCGGGAATTAGGAGGACTATCATGATACTTGCAATTGATATGGGAAATACCAACATCGTCATTGGCTGCATTGATGATAACAAAATTCACTTTACAGAGCGTGTTTCTACTGACACTTCAAAAACAGAACTAGAATATGCAGTACTGATTAAAACAGTCATTGAGCTCTATGATATTCAAAAAAGTGAAATTACTGGTGCGATTATCTCCTCTGTTGTTCCCCCTCTCGTCAACATCCTAAAACGTGCAATTGAGAAACTGTTATTTGTGACACCTTTGGTTGTTGGTCCTGGTGTTAAAAATGGTTTAAATATTCTAATGGATAACCCAAAACAGTTGGGTGGCGATCTTGTCGTTGATGCGGTTGCCGCAATTCAAGAATATGGTGCCCCACTAATCATTATTGATATGGGAACTGCTACAACAATTACTGTCATCGATAAAAACAAGAATTATATTGGTGGTATGATTATGCCAGGTGTCAAAGTATCCCTTGAATCACTTGCTGCAAAGACTTCACAGCTTCCAAGCATTAGTCTGGAGCGTCCAAAAAAGGTGATTGGAACAAATACCATTGACTGTATGGAAAGTGGCATTGTTTACGGTCAGGCAGCCTGCCTGGATGGTCTCATTGTTCAAATTGAAAAAGAGCTTGGCTATCAGACGACTGTTGTTGCAACGGGAGGGCTTGCAAAGGTGATTATTCCAAATTGCAACCAAAAAATAATTTTAGATGATGAGCTCCTACTCAAAGGTCTAAAATTGATCTATGACAAAAATAATTAGGAGCGCGCATTATGTTGAAAGGAAAGCATGTCATTCTGGGTATTACTGGGAGTATTGCTGCATACAAAATAGCTAATCTTGCAAGTATGCTGAAAAAACTTCACTGTGATGTAACCGTAATCATGACAAAAAATGCAACAAATTTTATCCATCCGATTACCTTTGAGACCTTGACAAATAACAAATGTCTCATTGATACCTTTGACCGTAATTTTGAATATCAGGTAGAGCACATCTCACTTGCAAAATCGGCAGATGTCGTTCTAATTGCTCCTGCCACTGCAAACGTGATTGGAAAAATAGCTGGTGGGATTGCTGACGATATGCTTACCACCACTCTCATGGCATGTACCTGTAAGAAAATAATTGCACCCGCCATGAACACGAATATGTATCATAATCCAATTCTCCAGGACAACCTCAAGAAACTTTCAAGCTATGGTTATGAGATTATTCCTGCGGCAAACGGCTACCTTGCCTGTGGCGACACAGGGGATGGAAAGATGCCTTCTGAAGAGGTCTTACTCTCTTATTTGATGAAAGAAATCGCTTTCGAAAAAGATTTTACAGGTATCAATCTTCTTGTCACTGCAGGACCCACACAAGAGAGCATTGATCCGGTACGCTTTATCAGCAATCATTCTTCTGGCAAAATGGGTTATGCCATTGCAGAAAATGCCATACTTCGTGGTGCCAATGTCACACTTGTCACAGGCAAGACATCTCTTACACCACCGCCCTTTGTAAATGTCATTCCAATTCTTACTGCTTCTGAAATGTTTGAAGCAGTAAAGGATAATTATGTTAACCAAGATATTATTATTAAAGCGGCGGCGGTAGCAGATTATACACCATGTGAAACGTCAGACCAGAAAATTAAGAAACAGGATTCTGAGATGTTCCTTTCGTTGCAGCGTACAACTGATATACTGGCTTATCTTGGAGAACACCGTCAGAACCATCAATTTTTATGTGGATTTTCCATGGAAACTGAAAATATGGTTGAAAATTCTAAACAAAAGTTACTAAAGAAAAAACTTGATATGATTGCAGCCAACAATCTGAAACAATCAGGTGCAGGTTTTGAAACCGATACGAATGTGCTGACACTGATTACAAACTCCGAGGTTATGGAGCTTCCACTAATGAGCAAACAAGAAGCAGCACGACAATTATTAGATGCAATCAAAAAACAGAGGGTCTAACTGAAACCCTCTGTTTTCTTTTTCATATCTTTCTTTTTTAATTCTTTACTTCTTTTTGATTTATGAAATAAACCCGCAGTCTTATTATATACCCAGAATATTTGTAGCAATACATGATTCAAAAATCCTATTTTTTCCTTTGTTGTACCTCTATAGAGCTCTCCGCCGCAAGTAATTTCTGCTCCAGATTTTACATAACGGATTAATTCACTTTCACTGGTAATGGTTTCTGGAAAGTTTGTATAGGCCATACCGATACAATCTATGCGGTGAGCATCGCTCCCACCAAATCCTGGTTTTTGATAAAGCTTCGCTAATTCATTTGCCTCTTTATTACTTTGGAAAGGCTCACAAGCATTAAATGATTCAACAAAGTCGAATTTTTCGATCGTCGATGCTTTGTTTCTCCTCTTTTTTGTATTAATATAGCTTAGGTATCTCTCTCCACATGGATGCGTAGGTCCTATAATTCCTCCATACCGATGTACAATTTCTATTAATAAAAGAATCGGTAGTCCTCTTAATTCCAGAATTGGAATTTTTAAAGTTTCAGGCATAATAATCAAAAAATGACCTGCATCAATCGTATCATATTCAATTCCCTTCAAAACAACGAAGTCCGTATGCATAGTTCCTTTTATATATTTCTTCCAATTACGATATCCATTATAAGAATTGTGATCTGAAATCACCATTCCGCCAAATCCCTTATTCTTTAAAATTGAAATGTATTGTTCAATTGGAATACTTCCATCTGGGGAACCCTCTTTTGTATGGCAATGCATATCAAATTTCATTTCAATCTCATTCCTTCTTTCGCGTTTTGTTCTATCTATTTTATGGACTTATCCTAATTATAAGGACATTTACTAGTATGTTCAAAATGATATCCTATATTCTATCAAGGCAAATAAGTTACCAATACTTTTTAACTTTAAAAAAAATACAGGAAACAATTACTATGAAAGCACTCGCAATAGCCGTCAACGGATATCCATATCGATACGATAATTCTGGCATATTTTGAAAATTCATCCCATACCATCCAGCAATTAAAGTTAGTGGTAAAAAAATCGTAGTAACAATCGTTAGCATCTTCATAACATCATTTTGTTTTCTGTCCATTAAGGAATGATACACATCTTGTACTTGCATGGCATATTCACGAATCACTTCTGTTTCTGATGCAATTCTTTCAATTCTTTCAGCAAGTACATGAAAACTATTGATTTCTTTTTCTGTGAAACTATCCTCACTATCCCGTAATCTTTCTGCAAAATCAATGAGCTGTCTATAATATCGGTAGAATCTTAATAATTCCTTTTTTAGATGTATCAATCGGTGGGCAAAATCATCCTTCGGATGTCCAAATGCTGCCTCTTCTTCTAGCTTTGCAACACATTCTTCAATATTTTGCAAATAAAGTAGGTCATCTTTCACTAAAACCTCTATAAACTCATTCATAAATCTGCCTATTGTAGGACTGCTCTTTGATTTACTAAAATTTTTCTGGAGGATATTCTTTTCAACATAATTTTGGTCATCTATGAAGAACACCCTGTTTTTTGCAATATAACAGGTAAAAGAAATATATTCATGATAGTTTTTCTTAACAGGAATATGGAATGTTCCATACAAATATTCAGAATACATTTCTAACTTGCAAAATCGGATTTGCGCTATTTCTAGTGGTAATCCATAGATATCTTTTAATTTTTCATTTTCCTTCCATTCTTTACTATGGAAAACTCCAATCAAAACCTCTGCCTCATCAGCACTCTCTTTTATTTCCACTAATCCTTCTTCATCATAACAATAATACATTTTTACTCCCTCACCCGTTTTTATTAATATTCTCTTTATTATTTTCACTTATTCATTGATTTTTCCTTTATTATATTCCTTACTTTCTTTCCATTCAACCTTGCAATTAACAAAGAGGACTGTTACTCACAGTCCCCTTACTAATATACATTTCAAATATTATTCTTGTTCTTCTTCTGGTAATGCAATTTTTTGCTCCACCATATGCTTTTCTTTATAACAATTGAATACGAAATCGATCTCACCTTGTTCCATTGATGGGGTAATAACACTAACAATTGGTACGATAATTAGTCCAGCTAACATCGCAATGGCTCCTGCATTAATAGGTGAAGCAATGTATTTTAGGAACATATTGGATACCGTAATTCCCACTCCACAAATAAAACTTGCCCAAACTGCTAATCTTGTTACACGTTTCCAATAAAGACCATATAAAAATGGTGCCAGGAATGCTCCCGCTAATGCACCCCATGAGATACCCATTAATTGAGCAATAAAGGTTGGTGGCTTGATTGCTAACACTACCGAAATCACTACAAAAATTACCAGCCAGATTCTCATCCATAATAGTTGTTTCTTTTCATTCATATCCTTTATGATATTGTCCTTTATTAAATCCAAAGTTAATGTCGAACTTGAGGTCAATACAAGAGAGGATAAAGTGGACATTGATGCCGATAGAACAAGCATGATTACGATACCAATCAGAATATCTGGCAGTGTAGATAACATAGCAGGTATAATTGCATCATAAATAATTCCACCATCCTCTTTATGAATGGCTGCTGAATCAAATAATCTACCAAATCCACCTAAGAAATAACATCCACCAGAAATAATAATTGCAAAAGCAGTTGAAATGATGGTACCTGATTTTATAGATTTCTCATCTTTAATTGTATAAAACTTATGTATCATCTGCGGCAGTCCCCATGTACCAAGTGATGTTAAAATAACAACTCCTAATAAATTTAATGGGTCTGGTCCAAAGAAGGAGGCAAATACTCCCGGCTGTCCCATAGTAACTGGTACATCGCTCTCAAATTGTGCAAGACTCTTGACAGCCTCCAGAAATCCACCCTGTCCATTTAAAACAGCTGCTATTACCGCAATAATTCCAACAATCATAATAATTCCCTGGATAAAATCGTTGATAGCCGTTGCCATATAACCGCCTAATATTACATAGACACATGTTAACGTTGCCATTGCAATTACACATGCAATATAAGGAACGTGAAATGCCATTTCAAAAAGTCTGGATAATCCATTATAGACCGAAGCTGTATAGGGAATCATAAAAACAAATGTGATTGCAGATGCGACGATACGAAGTGATTTACTATGATATCTTTTTCCAAAATAATCTGGCATTGTCTTCGCTTGAAAATGCTTACTCATAATGCGGGTTCTTCTACCAAGAACTACCCATGCAAGCAGCGAACCAATCAGTGCATTTCCTATTCCTATCCATGTAGATGCAATCCCATACTTATATCCGAACTGTCCTGCATATCCAACAAATACAACTGCTGAGAAATAAGAAGTACCATATGCAAAGGCTGTAAGCCAAGGACCTACCGAACGTCCACCTAGTACAAAATCATTTACATTCGTGGCATGTTTTCGCGAATACAGACCAACCATTATCATAATTCCAAAGAAAATTACCAGTAATAATAATTTAATTACCATTTTACCCACCATACCTTTTCCGTTACTTTTTCACGTTGTTGCTTTAGTTTTTTACAGTTTAACGCAATAAAGTAATGGTAACAGATTTTACTATTTTTTTCAAGTAATTTTTCATGTAGAATACTAATTAACTTGACAGTTCCCATTCCTCTCACTAAAATGAACGTTGTGCTTATTTTATATTACCAATTACTTATCAAATGAACTTTTTTTAACATACCGATAGAAAGAAAACATCATGAAAAAAATTTATTATACTACTCTCTTATTTCCTATTATTATTTTTTATTTATTTGAAAATTTTACACACAACGCTTTTACAACGATGAAACCACATCTTCAGTTATTAAATATTCTATTGTTTGAGTTTATTCTCTTATTTCTTTTTATGGTGTTTGGGCGCCTTCGTCTTGCACTACATATTATGACAGTACTCTTTTTTGTCTGGGGAATTGCAAATTATTTTATCATTAGTTTCCGTTCTGCCCCCATTATGCCCTGGGATATTTATTCATTAAAGACTGCTGCAAGCGTTGCAGATAATTATAATTATTCGTTATCGATAACTATTGTGTTTACCATAATATTCTTTATTCTTCTATTAATAGTAGAAGGTTTTATGAATTTACAGACCTCGCAAATTAATTTTTTCAAAAGACATAACCTACTTCGTCTAATATTACTAGGTATCTGTGTTCTCTTTTTTACTGGATTTACGCATATGCTACATCAGGATACAAACGTAGTGAAGTTAAGACTCTATGACAAATTGTTTACGCCCACCGTTATGTGCAAACGAGATGGTACTGCTGTTGCATTTCTCATGGAACTAAAATATATGTCTGTAGAAAAACCGAATGGTTACAACAAGGCAGAAGCCTCTAAGATCTTCGATTCTTATCCAGCTCCGATTACTCCTACTCATACACCGAATATCATTATTGTTATGGATGAAGCCTTTTCTGATTTAGCTGTTCTTGATGATTTTACTACTAATGAGGATTATATGCCCTTTACCCATTCTTTAATGAAGGGTGCAAAAAATACACGTTCTGGTTATCTGGATGTATCCGTTTTAGGTGGCAATACTGCAAATACAGAGTTTGAATTACTTACGGGAAACACAATGGCATTTCTACCACAGGGAAGTATCCCTTACCAACAATATGTTCATGATACGCTTCCATCACTTGCTTCCTATCTTTCCGACTTTGGATATCGGACAATTGCAATGCATCCTTATCATAGTACTGGATGGAATCGTGACAAAGTATATCCTTATTTTGGTTTTGATGAAACTTATTTTATGGAAGATTTTAAGAATCCCAAATTAATTCGAAAATATATCAGTGATGAATCTGCATTTGATAAAATCAAGGAGCTGTTTGAAGCCAAAAAAAAGGATGAACCTCTTTTTCTTTTTGAAGTTACAATGCAAAATCACTCTTCCTATGAGGAAGCGTTTGATAATTTTAATCCTGAAATCTCTGTTAATGATTGTGAAGGTACACAACTAAATAACTATTTATCCTTAATAAAATTATCCGATGATGCACTTGCCGATCTTGTTGCATATTTAGATTCACAACAAGAAGATACTCTTTTAGTGTATTTTGGAGACCATCAACCAACGGATTCTGTCGTGTCTCCTATCTGGAGACTCAATAAAAAGAATAACGATACTATTACGGAAGAAGATATTAATAACCGTTATAAGGTTCCTTTCGTCATATGGGCTAATTATGATTTGGAATCAGAAAGCAATCTGGAAACAAGCGCTAATTACCTGGGAGTTGATGTACTTAAAAGTGCAGGAATTACTCCTTCCGGTTATTTTGCTTTCTTAAATGAGTTACAGCAAGCCTATCCCGTTGTTACCTCCATTTGCACAAAAGAACTTGATGGAACAACTGCAACCGTAAAAGAATCCCTTGGTACATCACTTGATACTTATCGTACCTTACAATACAACCAATTATTTCAATAAATGAGGCTCTATGATGAAAAAGTTAAAACAAAATTATATTTATTATTTGTCTTTTGGTATCCCTGTTTTTCTTATGCTTTTAATATTTGTGGTTCGCCGAATTTTTCCTTTTGGTGACCGTTCCTTTTTACACTTGGATATGTATCATCAATACTTTCCTTTTTTGAATGAATTCTTCCATAAGCTTAGAAATGGCGATTCTCTCCTCTATTCTTTTCATACTGGGATAGGCTCTAATTTTTTGGCACTCTATGTCTACTACCTTGCAAGTCCATTGAACTGGCTTGCCGTTTTGTGTCCCGAAAAATATTTAATTGAATTCATGACCTACTTAATTGTATTTCGTATTGGCATGTGTGGATTTACCTTTTCCTACTATCTCAGTAAACATTTTAATACAAAGAGCTTTTCTATTATTTTATTTTCCGTTTTCTATGCTCTTTCTGGCTATATGGCTGCCTATAATTGGAATGTTATGTGGCTTGACTGCATTGTTCTGGCTCCCCTCATTATTCTTGGTTTAGAACGCCTTGTAAACGAAAAAAAGCCAATTCTCTACTGCATATCACTCGCCGTTGCAATTCTATCCAATTATTATCTCTGTATTATGATTTGCATTTTTTTAGTACTCTATTTTGTGATCTTGTTGCTTTCCTGTGAACATAAACTACAGGCATGTTTTCGATTTGCGCTTTACTCCTTGCTAGCTGGTGGAATGGCAGCTGTACTTTTGTTACCAGAATTAGAAATATTACAGTTGACTGAATTTTCAAATACTCCTTTTCCATCTATGGTATCCACTTATTTTCCACTCTTCGATGTCATATCACGCCACTTTGTGGATGTTACCGTGGAAAAGAAACTGGCACACTGGCCAAATCTTTATTGTGGTGTATCCGTAATGATTTTTCTACCACTCTATGTTATGAATCGAAAAATTTGTTTTCGTGAAAAAATGGGGAAATTAATATTACTTGCATTTTTACTAATTAGTTTTACAACAAATACATTGAATTTTATATGGCATGGTTTTAATTATCCTGATTCACTGCCTTGTAGACAATCTTTTCTTTACATTTTCCTATTATTGACTGTCTGCTTTGAGACCTTCTTGCACATCCGTGAATATTCAAAGACCAAGATTACAAGTGTTTACTGTGGTGTCCTGTTCTTTGTGCTACTCTCTGAGAAACTAGTTACCGATCAGGCCTTTTCCACACAGACCTTTCTTCTTACCGCAATTATTTTAGTTTTATATGGAATTTTTATTAATTTGTATCTAAACTATCCAGGATTTACAAAACGAATTGCTATTTATGCAATTCTAATTGTTGCATCTGAGGCTTTTATTAATACTTATTTTACTAGCGTTCCAACTGTTTCACGATCTGATTATTTGAAGAATTATGACGATTATCATACACTGACTTCACGTTGCCTTACAACAGATTCAGAATTCTATCGCTTTGAGAAATTTAAGCGTAATTCTCAGAATGATGGTACACTTTCTGGTTATGCCTCTGGTTCCTTTTTTTCTTCTACCGTGACTGCATCTTTAACTGGTTTTTATGATAAATACGGACTTAAAAATAGTCGCGTTTTTTATAGCTTTGATGGTTCTACACCACTCACATCCGCCTTACTAGATGTACATTATATGATTTCTTCTACAAAGCTTTTGGAAGACCCTCTCTATACATTAGTTGACACAGAAAAAGATTTGTTTTTATATAAAAACAACTATACTCTACCACTTGGTTATACAGTAAAATCTTCTACCATTGAAAAAGAAACGGATGATAAGGCAGGACTTAACAGTATTTTAAATCCAATTTTATTACAAAATAATTTTGCTTCAAGATATTGTCCTGACCAACCACTTTTTGAAAGTCTATCAGTAAAAAATGCTCAATCAGAAAATGCTACACTAGAGTTAAAACGTACCTCTCACCTGTATGCCTATGTAGAAAATGAAGCGGTAACTGCATGTACGGTTTCTATTGATGGGGAAGAACAGACATTTAAAAAATTAAATCCAAACCCTTATATTCTGGATTTAGGTTATCAGAAAAATGGTACCATCATTAAGTTTTCCTCTGATGATAAGGAACCCTTAAATCTTGTGGCATATTCTTTAAATGAAGATGTGTTAAAAGATTTGATTGAAATTTTATCAACAGATTCACTCATTGTTGACTCCTATCATTCAACCAAAATTAGTGGACATATCGATGTCTCTGACTCAAGTGAACTTGTACTATCCATTCCTTTCGAGCCAGGATGGTCTGTCTATATCGATGGGGTAAAAACAGAGGTCCGTTTATTTGAAAATTGTATGCTCCGCGTTCCTGTCGATAAGGGAAGTCATACCGTAACAATTTCTTTCTATCCAAAAGCTTTGAATATCGGAATTGCAATCAGTCTGCTAAGCTTATGCGTGTTCCTATTGATTTGTTTTATTCCTTCAATAAAAGCACGAAGAAGCCGTGAAGCAGAAAAATTACCATTGTGTGCTGACCAAGAAATGTAATAATAGAAAGTTTTTTATTAGGGATTCCTAAAAACAGTGCTGCTGTCATTAGGAATCCTATTATTATGTGTGTCAAGCGAAACCAAATTGTATAACCACCTATCTGGTAGGCATTCGCTTCATATAATGCATTGTTAGAAATTCTCTTTTGAAATATTACCACAAAAGACGTAAGACCAAGTACTGCGATAAATAATAGTCCTAATCCCCGTTGCATTGTGGGTTGCATCATTCTCTTTGAAAATTGTGCATTCTTTGCGTAAAATCCAGAAATAAAAAATGGGAAATAGACTAGCATTCTGGAAATACTATAGGTTCTTCCAATGTATGGAAGGAATCCTACTCCTAGGGCAAGTAAAACACTACAAATAAGAATCCCCAGTTTCTCCTTATTTGTTTTTTGATCTATGATTGGAATCATACAAAACCAAAACATCATTGCCATTAGATACCAAAGCATCCAGTATGGCGTCTTCACTGAAAAACTCAATGGCTGTTCTAAAACGATACGTACAAAAAGTGTATAAATAATTTGAAAAATTAGATAGGGAGCAACAATTTTGCAAAGCATCTTCTTAGGACGAAACTTTGCAAAATATCCAGTTGTAAAGGAAAATGCTGCCATATGAAATAAATAAATACCAAAATAAAGCATTCGATTACTATTATTTTGCAAATTCAGTTCCAGCAAATGCCCTACTACAACTAAAATAATCAATATGCCTTTCATATTATCTAATTTCCAATTTCGCATTTTTCTCTATTTTCCGCTCATTGCAGCCATATCTGTCGTAGTGAATATTTCTACTCCTGTAGACTTTAAAACATTCTCTGCTTTTAAAAGATCAGAAGTTTTAATTACGATAGAAGCATCATCTGTTCCCGTAGACAGTGCATACATATACTCAATATTAATATTTGCCTTGCAAATTACGCCTAATAATTCCTGTAAAAATCCCACCCGATGGGAAAGCTTGATTGCCAGGACATCTGTAAGCATTGCAGAAAATCCCTTCTTCTTTAATGCATCTTTTCCTACTTCCGGATTTGAAACGATCATACGCAACATTCCATACTCACTCGTATCAGCAAGACTTAGTGAAATAATATTTACCTGTTCTTCTTTTAAAGCTTCTAATACTTCTTCCAAACGACCTTCTCTGTTTTCGATAAAGACAGATAATTGCTTAATATACATAGCATACCCTCCTTTTAAACAAGTTTACGGTTATCAATAACATGAACTGCTTTTCCCATAGAACGTTCTAATGTCTTAGGTTCTACTAATTTTACCTTAACTGCAAGCCCGATTGCATTTTGCAAGACATGAGCTATTTTTTTTGATAAGTTTTCTAATTCTCTGATTTCATCAGAAAAGAATCTTTCTTCTATTTCCACCTGTACTTCCAAGATATCAAGATTATTGACTCTATCTACAAGCATCAGATAGTGTGGTGTTGTTCCTGCCATTTCTAATAATGCTGCTTCCACCTGACTTGGGAATACATTCACGCCACGAATAATCAGCATATCATCCGAACGTCCTTTAAATCTACTGATTCTGGAAAGCGTTCTTCCACATTGGCATTTTTCATGCGAAATACTAGTTAAATCTTTTGTACGGTAACGAATTAAAGGCAATCCTTCTTTTGTCAGAGTTGTAAATACAAGTTCACCCAGTTCTCCATCTTCGATTGGCTGTAGTGTTTCAGGACTAATAATTTCTGGGAGAAAATGGTCTTCGTATACATGGAGTCCCTTATGGTATTCACAATCACATGCAACTCCTGGTCCCATAATTTCAGATAACCCATAAATATCAAATGCTTTGATATTAAGCTTCTCTTCCATCTGGATTCTCATATTCTCAGTCCATGGTTCCGCACCGCAGATTGCTGCTTTTAATTTAATGTTATTAAGGTCGCCCATTTCCTCTAATGTTTCTGCAATGTGAAGCAAGTAGGATGGTGTGCATGCAATGGCTGTAACATCGAAATCCTTCATCATAGTAATTAATTTTTTTGTATTTCCTGTTGATTGAGGTACTACCTTTGCTCCTAGATATTCTGCCCCATAATGAGCACCTAGTCCACCTGTAAACAAACCATATCCATATGCGATTTGAATCGTATCTTCACGTGTGATTCCAGCCTGAGAAAATGCTCTTGCAACACATTCTGCCCAGATTTCAATATCTCTTCTTGTATATCCAACGACAGTAGCCTTCCCTGTTGTTCCACTACTAGCATGTACACGGACAATTTCTGACTGGGGAGATGCAAACAATCCAAATGGATAGGTATCTCTCAAATCATTTTTGGTTGTGTAAGGTAGCAAATGAAGATCCTCGATTCCATTAATATCACCAGGTTCAATTCCTACCTCTTGCATTTTTTTACGATAGTATTCCACATTATGATAAACGCGATCCAGCACCTTTACTAAACGTTTGCTTTGTAATGTCTGCATTTCATCCCTGCTCATACATTCTTTTGTTTCATTCCAGATCATTGGTCCCTCCTAAATTCTATGTCATTATTCCATTTCGTATCCAAGTAAAAATGCTTTTTTATTAATTTCCACAGTCTTAGGTGGAACTGTGTTTTCAATCACCTTCAACCATGCATCCTTAGAAAAATCCATATGTTTTGCTGCACTACCTAATACAATGATATTAAAGACTTTAGAATTTCCTAGTTTTTTAGCTTCTTCCATTGCATCAACTGTATATACCCGATATTCCTTCTCTAAGTCTTCAATTATATTTTCTGGATATTTGGCTGCTCCCGTAACTACCGTAATTGGCTCAATACATTGATCATTAACAACAATTACTCCATCGTTCTTCAAAAAATGAGCATAACGAAGTGCTTCTAATCTCTCAAAGGCAATTAAAACATCTGCCTGACCTTCTTCAACGATAGGCTCTGAAACTTTTTCCCCATAACGCACAAATGTAACAACGCTTCCTCCACGCTGTGCCATTCCATGAACCTCTGATAACTTCACATCATATCCAGCATCCACCGTGATACCACCTAATATACGGCTTGTAAGTAAGGTTCCCTGACCACCTACGCCGACTATCATAATATTCTTTGTCATTTAATTTCTCCATTTCTGATTAATTTTGTCTATCCTATTATTTCTAACAGACCTCTATTGCATCAAATTTGCAAAGTTGTTTACAGAGTCCACAACCATTACACATAGTTTCATCAATAGCAATTGTACCATCTTCATTTTTAGTAAGCGCAGGACACCCTGGTTTTAAACACATCCCACATTTTTTACATTTTTCAGAAATAGGTACACATTTATTAGGAAATACCTGACCTTTTAACAATACACATGGAGATTTTGTAATAATAACAGAAACTTCATCTCTATTCGTTTCTTCTTTAATAATTCTTTCAAGTTCTGGTAAATCAAACGCATTTACTTCTATCACATGATGAATTCCCATTGCTTTGCACAAATCATAAATATTGATTGCTGGTACGACCTCTCCCATCAAAGTCTTTCCAGTAGCTGCATGGTCCTGATGTCCTGTCATACCAGTTGTTGAATTATCTAAAATCATAACAGTTCCAGAAGCTTGATTGTAAACCATATTCAATAGGGAATTAACACCTGTATGCATAAATGTGGAATCACCAATTACCGCCACCCAGTTTTTTATGTACTCTTTTCCTTTTGCCTTCTCCATACCATGAAGTGTCGAAATACTTGCTCCCATACAAACCGTAGTATCTACGACATTTAAAGGTGCAACCGCTCCTAGTGTATAACATCCGATATCACCAGCAGCATGGATTCCAAGCTTTTTGAGGACTGAGTAAACACTTCTATGAGGGCATCCTGGGCAAAGAATTGGTGGTCTTGCTGGAACTTGTGCTGCTGCCTTGATTTCAACTGCTTCCTTCAATACACTCTCTCTTATCATATTGGCACTATATTCGCCCTGTACCGTAAATAATTCTTTTCCTTCGCATGTAATTCCCCAAGATTTGATTTGTTCTTCAAACACGGGTTCTAATTCTTCAAATATAATAAGTCTGTCTACTTTAGAAGCAAATTCCTGTATTAGTTTTTTTGGTAATGGATGTACCATTCCAAGTTTTAATACCGATGCATCTGGGTGTGCTTCTTTCACATATTGATAAGCAATACCGCTTGCAATATACCCAATTGATGTGTCATGATATTCCACCCTGTTAATTGGGAATTCACAACCATCGAGAGCCATTTCTTTCAATCGCTTTTCTACAAAAACATGTCTGTTTTTTGCATTACCAGGCATCATTACAAATTTAGCTGGATTTCTCTCATAGACCTTATCTTCTGGCTCTATTCTGTCTTCTAATACGACTGGTCCTTGTGAATGGGAAAGTCTGGTTGTCGTTCTTAAAATGATGGGAGTATCATATTTCTCACTTAATTCAAACGCATATTTCATGAATTCTTTTGCTTCTGCTGAATCAGAAGGTTCCAACACAGGAACCTGGGCTGCTCTTGCAACACATCTGGTATCCTGCTCATTTTGAGAACTATAGAGACCTGGATCATCTGCTGCGACTAATACAAGACCTCCATTTACTCCACTATATGAAATGGTATAAAGAGGGTCACTAGCTACATTGACACCAACATGCTTCATGGATGCCATTGCACGCACACCACTAATCGATGCTCCAATTGCCACTTCCATAGCTACTTTTTCATTTGGTGACCATTCTGCATAAATTTCTTTATAGTTAACGATATTCTCACTGATTTCTGTACTAGGAGTACCTGGATATGCTGCTGATACTTTAACTCCTGCTTCAAATGCTCCACGGGCAATCGCCTCATTACCCAACATGATTTTAGTTTGTGCCACTGTTTTCTCCGTCCTTTCTTAAATCCGTAATTCTCTTTGCTTTCCCCTCAAACCTCTGTAAGGTATTTGGTGAAACAAGCGTTATCTTTGCTGTAAGGCCTAACACAACTTTAAGGTTATGCTTAATTTTATTTTCTAGTTCCTCTAGGGCTTTGTAAGAATCCATCATCTTTTCAGATAATAGTTCCACCTTGATTTCCATAGAATCCGTATGATTCTTTCTCGTTAAGACAATTTCATAATGAGGTCCAATTTCTTCGATTGCCAGTAATACTTCTTCTATTTGAGAAGGGAAAACATTCACTCCACGAATTTTCAACATGTCATCACTTCTTCCGCTTAGATTCTCCATACGAACCGTAGTTCTCCCACATTTACATGGTTCATATAATAATCTGGTAATATCTTTGGTACGATATCTGATTAAAGGAAGCCCTTCCTTTTTGATACAGGTAATGACTAATTCTCCCTTTTCCCCTTTGGGAAGTACTTTTCCTGTTTTAGAATCAATAATTTCTGGTATAAAGAAGTCCTCATTAATGTGCATACCATCAAGGTATTCGCACTCTCCTGAAACACCAGGTCCCATGAGCTCACTCATACCGTAGTTCGATGTCACGATCATTTCCTCTCCCCAATATTTATGCATTTCATTTCTCATTGCCTCTGTTAACATCTCACTTCCCAAGAGCCCAATTTTTACATTTAAGTCCTTTTTAACATCCATGCCAATTTGAGAAGCTACTTCTGCAATACGTAAAGCATAAGAAGGAGTTGCAACTAAAAGAGTGGTTCCAAAATCTTTCATATACATTAATTGTTTTTCTGTATTTCCTGTAGATGACGGAACAATTGCTGCACCTATATTTTCTAAACCATAATGTAGTCCCAATGCGCCAGTAAACATCCCATATCCAAAACAAATCTGCGCGACATCGTTTTTGCTTGCACCACCTGCACATGCAACTCGGGATACACATTCCGTCCACATATCTAAATCATTTTTCGTATAGCCTACTACCGTTGGCTTTCCTGTTGTACCACTGCTTGCATGAATACGTACAAGTTCTTCTTTTTCCACTGCAAAGAGACCAAATGGATAAGTATCTCTCATATCCTGTTTTGTAACAAAAGGTAATTTAGCTAAATCCTCTAACATACGGATATCCGAAGGTTTTACACCTGCTTCTACCATTTTTGCCCTATATGCAGGTACTTTCTCGTAAACCCTGTTTACGGTTTCCTGCAAACGTGCTAGCTGAAGGGCTTCCATCTCCCCTCTTGCCATTGTTTCTGCTTCTGACCAGATCATTCTTATCCCCATCTGCGCGTTGCGACGCGCCAATCCCAATTGTTGAATCGCATATTCATTCAACTTTTCAAACACAATACTTATCTGATATTTTAGCACATTAATGTGTTGATTTCTACTATTTACAACAATTTTCATTCACTTCGAACAAACAAATTGAGCCATTCCCTATGGATTTTAACAGGGAATGGCTCTTCATTGTCTATTTCATATAATACGGAAATTAATCCTCTTTCTTCTTCTTTTTCTTTCTTGGAGCCATTTCAAAGGTCTTTTCTATTGATTTTTCTATTGATTTTCCGATGGTCTTTTTTGAAGAATAATCTTTTTTTACACTATCCTTTTTTCCAAAGGGTTTTCTATCTTCATATTTTCCTGTAGGTTTATAATCTGATTTTTTCCCATCATACGGTTTATCACTTCTACCTGTTTTTCTTCCTTCATAAGGCTTATCTGATTTAGCAAATCTTCTTCCACCATTATAGTCTCCATCTCTACTGCGACGTTTTCCATCATCACTTCTAGATCTGTCACCATAACCTCTATTTTGAGGCTTGTATACCTCTACAGGAATATCTGCAATCTCTGCACCCATCTGCTGTTTCAAAAATGCTGCAGCAAGTTCCATTGCTGTGCAATCTTCTTCATCCAGTTTTTGCTCGATGAGTTTAATCATTGCTTCCATATCGTTATCTTTCAATACATCAAGAGCCTCATTAAGAATTTTTTCTGACTTAGCTGCTGTAATATCTTTTGCAGACGGAATCGTTCTTAATTTTACTTTCGTTTTACAGATTCTTTCAATATCCCGAACCTTATAAATTTCTTTTCCTACAACAAGTGTAAAGGAACGTCCCTTTCTACCTGCTCTACCTGTACGACCTATTCTATGAACATAATATTCGATATCCTGTGGTACATCATAATTAAAAACTGCCTCCACATCATCTACGTCAATACCTCTTGCTGCTACGTCCGTTGCAATCAAGATATCAACTGTTCCATTACGGAATCCAGACATTACACGATCCCTCTGGGCCTGTGACAGGTCGCCGTGAAGTCCTTCTGCAAAATACCCTCTTCCCGTTAAATTCTCAGAAAGCTCATCCACCATCTTCTTGGTATTACAGAAAATCAAAGAGCGCTTGGGATTATAATAATCCATAAGTCTTGCTACAACTTCCTCTTTATTTTGTCTGCTTACTTCATAGTAATACTGTTTTACCAGCGGAATTGTCAATTCTTTTTGCACGACTTTAATTAAGACTGTGTCTTCCCTTTGATATTCTTTCGTAATATCCATAATTGGTTTTGGCATTGTAGCAGAAAACAAAGCTGTTTGATGTTCTAATGGAATATCCTTCAAAATTGTTTCAATATCCTCACGAAATCCCATATTCAACATTTCATCTGCTTCATCCAAAACAATCGTTCTTAAATCTTCAAATTTTAATGTGTGTCTTCTCATATGATCCATCACACGACCTGGTGTTCCAACTACAATCTGAACATTTCCCTTTAAAGAACGGATCTGCTTACTAATATCCTGACCGCCATAGATTGGTAAAACTTTTATTCCATGCATATATTTAGCAAATCGTCTCATTTCCTCAGCTGCCTGAATAGCAAGCTCTCTTGTAGGGCATAAAACGATTGCCTGTAAATTAGGATTTTCAGGATCTACTCTTTGTAATAAAGGAATTCCAAATGCTGCAGTCTTTCCAGTCCCTGTTTGTGCCTGGCCAATAATATCTTTACCATCCATCAGTGCTGGTATTGCCTGTGCCTGGATTGGTGTCATCATTTCAAAACCCAATTCCTTTACTGCTTTTAATATTCTTTCATCAATCCCAGAATCATCATATCTAATTTCTTCCATTTATAACTTATTTCCTTTCAAAAAAAATCAGTACCCGAAATGAGTACTGAAACTATTAGCGAACCTATTAACTATACTGCAAATACTTAGTAAAGTCAAGTTTTTGACGATATTTACTTTTTTTTACATTTTAGAAATATTGTTAGATATTTTCATCTTTCTTTTATTTTCATACATTTTTCTATCTGCTTCCTTTACTGCTTCATCAATTCCATTCTCTTTCATTTGACAATAACCAGTTGCGACAGATAAAGGGAACTCTAAACATTTCCCTATATTTTCTACTTCCTGTAGAAAATCATGAATTTCTTTTAAGAAAGCACCCATAGAATATGCAGTCGAAACAATACAGAATTCATCTCCACCAATTCGAAAACAGTTTGCATTCTCTTTAAAAGATTTCGTAATCAGTTTACTTACTATTGTAATTGCATAATCACCAACATCATGTCCCCATCCATCATTGATCTTCTTCAAATCATTAAGATCAGCAAAAAGAATAAATGGATAAATCCCTTCGAATTGATTTCGATATTTCTTTAACTCTTCTTCAAATTTCCTTCGATTTTTCAATCCTGTCAACGCATCTGTATACGCAAGACTCTTCCATATCTCTTGTTCTGTTACTAATTTTTGTTCTACATAAGCTTTTTTCAGTGCAAAATATCCTAAAATGGTAACAAAACACAAAATACCGGCTTTAGAGAAATAGATCTCGTTATCAGAAGGGAAAAAATAAACCCTTATCATATCTCCAATCGCAAAACAAGCAAAAACAAAAGATGCAAGATAGACATCTCTTTCTATTATCTTTTCATGATTTATCTTCATTTTTATATAATTTCCAATCAGTCCTAAAATAGTAATAATAATAGAAATTTGGATAAATGCATATGTTCTTAAATAATTCAAAATACCTGTAAACTGCAAAATATGTACACAGAAAAATGCTACTACCGAATAAAAATAATTCCACTTCAAATACAAGCTATTTCGAAAACTTTTACAATTCAAAAGATAATTCAAAAGTGTGATTGGTATAAAGCTAAATAATAAAAAGTTTAAGCAATATAGTAAAAGCTGCTTACCGCAAAATAATTGTGTTAATTTAGATTCTAACATAATCCAACAGCTAATGTTAATTGAAAACAATCCTAGAAAAAATAACTTTTTTCGTGTTTGTTTGTCTCGGAAAAGAAACACTGTCATCATAAGAGAAAATCCTACTAAAAAAACAGTAAAACAAATTGCAACTGTTTTTATGGCATTTCTGGCAATCATATAAACAAGTGCACTCTTTGTTCCTATATGTGTTTGTAAAAGCATCCCTGAATAATTTTCATAATTGCTAGTTGATACGATTTTTATGGTTTTATTATTCCAATCATCCGGTAATTTAATTAGATGCCATGCACTAAAAGGCTCTATCTTAAATGGAACATCCATCTGATTCCCATAATCAAGCAATAATTCTTCGTCCAAATATACTTTGATATATTGTTGAGAACTTCTTATCAAAAAATAATCTGATCCATCATCCACTATGGACAGTTTTTTTGTATAAGTGACAGGTATTCCTGCTGCGGTTTTGGCGTTGTGTGGCAGTTGCACAATCTCTTCATGAGTTTTTCCTCTTTCATCTTCATAAGACAATTGCCAATCGCCTTCTAAATAATATGAATTTTCATTATCAAAACACATACCTGTATCAATTGAATTTTCATTTATAAAATATAATATTCCAATAGCGATTATAATTAAAATACGGAATACAATTTCTCTTTCGTTATCCCCTATCACAATTTTTTTTATGTAATTGAAAGTTTCTAATTTTCGTTCCTGACTTTCTTCACTTCTTTTATTCTTGCTAATCATAATTCTCCTTACAAAAATCAAAATGCTTTTGTCAATATACAAGCTTATATTTTGCTTGAAATTCGATTTTTTTCGACATCATTTACATTTTTTGTATCAATCTATTATAACCTAGTTCATTTTCCTTGACAATTGCAATTTAATAAATGAAATTCCATAAAAAAAAAACGAAGTGGATTTCCACTTCGTTTACTTTTGGTCTTATGTTTTCTACAATTACTGAGCACAAACATTAACTGCTTTTAATTTTCTAGAATCTTTAGGATCTGCTTCTATGTCAAAAGTAACTTTCTGTCCTTCTTCTAAGCTTTTAAAACCGTTAGAAACGATTGCTGAAAAATGTACGAATACATCTTCTCCACCATTATCATTAGTAATAAATCCAAATCCTTTTTGAGCATTAAACCATTTTACTGTACCGTTATTCATATCGAGTACCTCCTTTTAATTTTGTATCATACAAAGAAGCTGACTAGAAGTACAAAGCATTTAAAAATGACTTGTATTTCCGGTCAGCTTTCAAATTCATATTGATTACTTTATGACTATACCATTAATGTGCTTTTTCGTCAATGTTAAAAATAAATTTTATTCATTAATGAAAAGTTTAATATTAAATGCAACAAGGGTTTCCAATCTTTGTAATACGCTTAGATGCGATAAAAAGGAGAAGAAAAAATGAAATTGAAAAAAGTTTTACAAATTACTAAATCTAAAGGATTTTCT
>JAQUUB010000026.1 GCA_028694115.1 Lachnospiraceae bacterium | reverse complement strand
ATCTTTAATTTTGATGATCAGTTCTCCTGAAAAAACAGTTAAATTCTCTCTAGTCCCTAAAGGATGTGGTTCTGATACAATTACACCATTTTGCTCAATTTCTCCATAAAAAATTTCAATTCGCTGCTCCTCGTTATATGGAAACATAATATGTAAGTGCATTTTTTTACTTTCATCGCTTACCACTGTTGCATTTTGATATTTCGATAAAATAACATCTTGACTATTCACAGAAATTAATGATGAAAGAGATACTTTAAGTGAATTAGAAATTTTATATAATGTGTTAATGGATGGGTTTGTTTCAGCTTTTTCAATTTGGCATAACATTGCCTTACTTATACCTGTAACCTCAGCCATTTTTTCAAATGAATATGCATATTTTTCACGTAAATTTTTAACATTATAAGCAACTACTTTATTAATTTTTTCCATAACCCCTCCGTGTTCGTTATATTAATATATTACTATTATTATATTGAATGTCAATCGTTTTTATAGTAAAGTAAAACCCCGCTTCCTAAAGCGGGGTCCTTCCTATTACGATAATAATCTTTTTTCACCTGTTATTTCCTGAATTGGTTTTATATCCTGTGTTACCTCTAATACCCCTAAATATTCTTTTCTTTCATTTCTAACAGCATAATAGCGGATTAAAATATACTTTTCTCCAGCCTTAATCCAAAAATCTTCCTGATCTTTGATTCCTGCTTTAAAGTCCTCCACTAATTTTTCAACGACATGAACACTTGCTGGTGGATGACAATTGGATACATTCCTTCCAATAATGGCCCTGGTTCTAGGGAATGCCCGTTCCTTTCCTTCTGAAAAGTATTTTACTTCATCATCTTTATTCACAAAGGTGATATCCATCGGAAGTGTATTAAGCATACCGATTAATTCTTCTAGTTTAAAAACTCCTGAAGGCAATTGAATAAGACCCTGATCTGCTTCTTTTTTACTGTTATTTTCTGTAGGAATATTATTATTTTCAATCGGTTTCCAATGTGGAATATCAGAGATTATAAAGCCAATTTCAGAGCTTTCTTCTGATACTAGTTTCCACTCATCCTGTGTCATAACTTCTGTGAGCATAGGTATCATAATATTTTCTTCTTTAAATATCATCTCTTCAATTTTTTCAAGTACTTCTAAAAGCTTTGTAACGATTTTTTCAAAATCACTTGTTTCTAAACTTAATACTTCTTTCATGTCTTTTATAGCAGCTCGAATTTCATCATCAACACCCCACATTACTTTTGGTGGTGCAGTAATACCATATTTCTCCATATACGGAAATAGCAAATTTTCCTTTCGCTTATAATGAACACCAACTTTTATAAGTTTGTCGATTCCTTCCCGGATACCTTGAATCCCTGATGGAATACTTATTTCTGGTATATAGTTACGAATTTTTTTGATGATTTTTTCAATTTCTCTGTTTTCTAGTTTAAGAATATGAACCGGATGTCCTGGTATAAGGGAAGGGTCTTCTGGCTGATGAATTTCCTCTATGGAACCCTTGAAAACAGATGCATGAACATCACATAATTTTTGTACTTCTTCAACAGGCAATCCTTCTGCTATAAGCGCCCCCTCCGCCTCTGATATTTCTGTGGCTGTAACACCTTCAAAGACTTTTTCAAATTGAGTTTTCACTTCGTCTATGGTTTTTCCTTCATGAAGTTGTTTAATAATATCTTTTATCGTATTTTTTCGCAATTCTCTGTTATTTATATACTCACTCATCTAATAGAATCCTCCTCTACTATTTGAAAACCCTGCTCTGTCAAAGTCTCTTTAATTTCTTCGAGATTAATTTTTTTCATGGCGGCTCCTTTCGGTATCGTCATAAAGTGACCCGCCGTCTGAAGCATACCTGGTTTCAGAATATCATGAAATCCTAAACCACTTAATATATCTGCAATTTCAGGATATTCTTTGCAAAGCTCATATACCGTGTTATTTAAGTTGATTTTTTTATTCATTAATACCTCCCATTTACGACATAAATAACTGAATATCTTCCTCTACAGTTCCAATTCCAGCTATGCCAAAGTTTTCTACTAATACCTTAGCAACATTTGGTGATAAAAATCCTGGAAGTGTTGGTCCTAAATGAATATTTTTAACTCCTAGATAAAGAAGAGCAAGAAGTACAATCACTGCTTTTTGTTCATACCAAGCAATATTATATGCAATTGGTAACTGATTTACATCATCCACACCAAAAATTTCCTTAAGCTTTAGGGCTATCACTGCCAATGAATAGGAATCATTGCACTGACCCGCATCCAAAACCCTCGGAATGCCACCAATATCTCCAAGCACAAGCTTATTATATCTATATTTCGCACATCCTGCGGTCAAAATTACAGTATCCTTCGGAAGTTTCTCTGCAAATTCTGTATAATATTCTCTTGATTTCATTCTTCCATCACAACCAGCCATAACAAAGAATTTTCTAATTGCACCCGATTTCACTGCATCCACTACTTTATCCGCCAATGCAAATACCTGTTCATGAGCAAAACCACCAACAATCGTACCTGTCTCGATTTCCGTTGGAGAAGGGAGCGTTTTTGCCATTTCGATAATAGCATTAAAGTCCTTTCTGCCATTACTGTCAGCTTCAATGTGTACACAATCGGGAAATCCTGATGCACCTGTAGTAAATATACGATTTCGAATTTCTGCGCTTCTAGGAGGTACTAAGCAGTTTGTAGTAAAAAGAATTGGTCCATTAAATGGTCCAAATTCATCTACCTGACGCCACCATGAACCACCATAGTTTCCTGCAAAGTTATCATATTTCTTAAAAAATGGATAATAATGAGCAGGAAGCATCTCACTATGGGTATATACATCTACACCAGTACCTTTTGTCTGCTCAAGTAATTGTTCTAAATCCGTAAGATCATGTCCAGAAATTAAGATTGCAGGATTTTTTCTTACTCCAATATTGACGCTTGTTATTTCTTGATTTCCATATTTTGATGTATTGGCTTCATCAAGTAAAGCCATGGCTGAAACTCCAAACTGACCTGTTTTAAGTGTGAGTGAGATTAAATCATCGACCGATAAGGAATCATCTAATAGGGCTGCAAGTGCCTCGTACACAAACCTATAGATTTCTATATTTTCTTTTCCAGCATTCAAGGCGTGGTGCGTATACGCAGCCATTCCTTTTAAACCATAAGTAATAAGTTCCCGTAATGAGCGGATATCCTCATCTTCTGTTGCCAGTACACCAATATTTGATGATTTTTCCAACATAGAATTTCTATCAGTAATTGTGAAGGTCGTTGCATCATTTAATTCAAGACAGGATGACTTTTCTTTCAGCTTGTCCCTGAATCCAATCATTTTATGTATTTGTTTTTCAATTGCGTCTTCATCAAAATTAGCATTTGTAATTGTGATAAAAAGGCTATTTAACACCTCATGATTCACTTCTAAAAGAGAGTTAACTTCTAAATCTTCTTTCGTTACAACTTCTGCAATTCCTTTACAGACGTAGATTAAAAGATCCTGTAATTTCGCAACCTCTTCGTTCTTACCACACATACCTTTTACAGTACATCCTGTATTTTTTGCGGTTTCCTGACATTGATAACAAAACATGCTCATAATGATCCTCCTTATCTTTGTTGTATCCTATTATTTATCATTTTTAGCATACCATATTTTGTAAATAAAAACTATATTTTAGGACCATTTTAGGGCATTTTTGTCTTCCAGAAATTCTATCAACATTTGCTCCTTAACCATGAAACATATTTTTCCTGTACTCCGCTTTTGTTTGCTTCATCCTCAAATTGAATCGTTTCTTCGTCGATCTGCTTTTTATCTTCATCATTTAGCATTCTAAGTGCGAATGTGTAACATGCTGTATCTTCTTTTTCAATGTGTCTTTTTAACAAATCTGCATAACCAGAAGCATTAGACACAATATCAAGTTTATTTGCTGTTGTTTCATTTTCATCAAAACGTCCCAAAGCCTTATCTAATTCACCCATATGGTATCTGCCAAGATCATGCTCTACAAGCATACCATTCCGAACTAGTTTTTCTGCTACTGTACCCAGTTTTTCAAGCATAACCCTGAAAAGTATTTTTTCTTCCTTACCATGATGATGTTTATCAGCATAATTTCTTGCAAAATCAATACATTCTCGAAGTAATATTGTATCCACGGGTTTTCCCTCAAGAATATCACAACAGATAGATTTCATATATTCTGTAAAATCAATTATATTTTCGTGCTCTTTCATTAACAATTCTATGCTGTACATTGATACCTCTTTTCTTAATTCGAATGTCTGATTACCAGTTTGATTAAATACGATTTTACTATTCTCCATCATTCCTATTATCAGACTTTCCCTAATTGCATAATAATATTCTACATTGCCATTTATTATTTTCCAGTAGGGTTCGTGAAGATCTACTGTCTGATTCCATGTGATACTGTTATTATCTTCATTAATAACATCATTTACTCTGTCGCATGGCATTCCATTGAGTAATAAATTATCCAAATAATCATACGCTTCCTTTACGGAGAGCCCACTAGATATTGCATGATTCTTACCAAATTCATAAACAGCGTCATTGATATCCATAATTCTTTCTTGATGCCCATCGGTAAGGACTGTCACAAGAAATGCCAGACGATTTTCAACAACCGCGATTCTTTCCTGTAACCATCCATGAATATTACTTTCATCAATAATATCCGCTAGTTCACCCTCTTCTAAGGTTCCATATCGATTGTCCACTCTGGAAAATAATTCTTCTTCATAACCTTTTTGTGATACCATATTCATTATTTTTTTTGTAAGTTCATCCTGAAACTTTATTTTCTTATACAGCCATGTATGAATAGGTCCTAAAAATGCACTCATATCGTTCCTCCTACTGGTTCAATTTTGCTAACAAATCTTCTATCTGTAGTCCATGTACCATGCAGGCATCTTCAAGTGACTCCATTTGTGAAGATGGGCAACCGAGACAGTGCATCCCACATCCCATTAAAATTTGAGCTGCTTCTGGTTTTACTCTTAATATTTCCCCTAATATCATTTCCTTTGTTATCATAATTATTTCCTTACCTTTCTTCATGCGTTGTTTTTACCATAAACAAATTGTATGATACTTTTATAAACATTTCTGTTGTAATTACAACATTTTTAAAATTATATATTCATTGAAAAACGCAAATCCAATTATGGATTTGCGCTCTTTTTGTGCCAATAATATTTTTCATTGGGATAGATACTTCAGGAAATCTTCCAAATTAGGAAATTGTGTTTATCACCTTTTCCACGAACACCCCCACATATTCCGCATTAAACTGCGTACCAGCACATTTTTTTAATTCACTGATTGCATACTCTTTCGATAGTGCTTTCCGATAGCTTCTCTCACTAATCATGGCATCATAAGAATCTGCTATTGCAATAATTAAAGATTGTTTTGGAATTTCTTCTCCCTTTAATCCTTTTGGATACCCAAATCCATCCCATCTTTCATGATGTGCCAGCACATATTCTGCCATTTCTGACATTTCATTTACAGTACTTAATATACGATAACCGATTTCAGGATGTTTTCTTATTTCATCCATTTCTTGGTCTGTCAGTTTCCCATTTTTATTTAAAATGCCTTCATCCACTGCAACTTTTCCAATATCGTGCAATAACCCTACCGATTTAAGTTCCCTGATTTCATCCTCCTGCATTCCTAACTCAATGCCCATTTTTTCACACAGCTGGGATACTCGTTGAGAATGTTGCTCTTCTCTTGGATTTTTCTCATGTAGTGTGGTAATAATGGTGTGAATTGTCTTACCTCTCATGCTTGGACTCTCAAACAATTTCTTCTTGTACATGTAGTCTTCTGCTTTCTTTAGAACTTCTATCATAGATTCTTCTATTTTTTCCTTAGAACAGAAACCAAAGGACATAGAGACAGTTACAGAATTTACTGTCTCGTTTGCAGCCAATTCCTTTATTTTATCTACCATTTTATTTACTTCTTCAACGCGTGTATTTGGTGACAGTATTATAAATTCATCGCCTGATAATCTGCAGGCAACATCATTTGTTCTAGCACCTTCTGATAATACTTTGGCTACCTTTATAATATATTCGTCTCCTGTAGCATGTCCAAAGGAATCATTAATAAGTTTTAATCCATTGATATCCACCATGGTAATGGTCAGCGGATAATACTGCTCTTGATCAAGACGTATTAATTCCTGTTCAAAAAATCTTCGGTTGTATAGACCCGTTAGTTGATCATGATAACTTAAGAAATGCAGTTCATTTTCTGCCAATTTTCTTTTTGTTATATCATTAATAATAACTGCAAGCTGGTTAATCTTTGGTCTGAATGCTATGATTTCATAATATTTATCCGTATTTGTCTGATATCTTTCATAGCGGGTTGGTTCCCCTGTTTTAAGAGTATGATTTAACTTTTCCAGATTTGTAATATCAAAATTATTATGAATCTGATAAAAATATTTGCCCAATATATCTGAATTCTTATAGCCAAATAAAACTTCATGATAATTATTTGCATCCGTTAGCTTATAATTTGTAATATCCTCCGACTGAATACCTTCATAAAGTGCCATTCCAAGCTGCATTTGGGCGATTAATCCTTTATATTTTTCTTCACTTGCACTCAGATTTTTATCATATTCAACAATCTGATCATATTGATATCTGAGTTCTTCCTCTGATGCCTGCATTTCTTCAATATATGCCTGAAGCTCTTCATTTGCTGCACTTAGCTCATCATTGGTTTCATTCAGCTTCATTTCTGCTGCGTTTACCTTTTTCAGCAGATTATATATCAATGCATACAGTATTGCAGTGGTAGTAAACACATAAAAGAATCCTTTATATGTACTGACTAGCAGACGCATCTGATCACTACGAAATAAGAAGTAGGTCATCCGATCAGAGAAATAAATCCAGAACAAACCAATCATCAAGTAAATAGTGCAGATTTTAATATCTTCATTTTTAAAAGTATTGTTATTATTTTTTCTATTGAGGTTCTTCATTATTATATCCCATAATTTAATCATAATTACCTCCGCTCTCAGTATCATCTACTATACTGTATCATCCAGAAATCGACTATTTTCTCTATATTATACACTATTTTTGCAGTTTTGAAATTAAACTTTTGTGTTTTTTATAATTTTGGTAATATAGTAGAATCTTCACTTAATAGATTAATAGTCTCTGCACGAAAAGAGACACCCATTCTGAGTGTCCCTGTTTCTTTAATTTAAATCTTGAAAATCCTTACAGCTGTTACAAGTGAATGAACTGCCTCTTTAACTTTTCCTGTATCAGCAACTGTTTTGTTTGACTCTAACGCGGACTCACTAGCTCTTCCTGCAATATTGGTAATTCCCTCTGCGCCTTCATTTGTCGCGGTTGCAACTCCAGTAATTGCTGATGTAATATTTTCAACAGATGCCAATAATTCCTGTGATGTGGAGCTCAATTCCGTAACAATATCATCTACCTTATTCGCATCGTTGGTATAGTCATTGGTAGCTAATAACATCTTTTTATAATCATTTGCAACATTTACCGAAACAAACTGCATTAGCTCTTTCGCGTTTTCAGATAAATTGGCTACAGCATTAAATACCTGTTGATTAATTTGTTGTATTTGGTTTACGGTTCTTGTAGATTCCTCTGCAAGTTTACCAATTTCCCCTGCAACAACAGCAAATCCTCTACCAGCATCTCCAGCTCTTGCCGCCTCAATGGATGCATTAAGTGCTAAAAGATTTGTCTGACTTGCAATATTGAGAATTCCATTTGCCAATTCATTTATTTTATCTACTGCCTTTGATTCTTCTAAAGATTTTTCTAATTTTTCCTGTACCTGAAGACGGACGTTATGGGCATCCTTCTGTGACTTTTCAAAATCACCTCTAAGTGCTACTGCACGCTTATTAATTTCATCTACAGTAACTGCACCATCCTGCGCTTTCTGGGAAACATTTTGCACTGCTATATTAATTTCTTCAACTGTCGCAGTTACTTCTTCTGTTGATGCCGATGTTTCCTCCATTCCTGCTGACAATTCTTCCGTTGTTGCTGAGATATCTTCAATGTATCCATTTAAGCGATTTATATTTTCATTTACGGAATTTACGGAATCATCCACTAATGTTGCACTGTCTGATACACCATGAAAAGAGTTTCTTATCTTTTCAATAAAGTTATTTAATGCATCTGCCATGGCTCCGATTTCATCATTGCTCTTAACATGAATTTGACATGTTAAATCGTTATTTCTTTCAGCATCCTGTAACCCTTTCTGCATTATTTTAATAGGCTTAATAATCATTCTTGATATCAGTAGACTCATCATGATTGCTATCACAAAAAATACAATAGCAGCTATAATAATCATTCTCTCAGTCATTTTAGCCGTATTTGATGAAGAGTCAAGTTTTCCTGACATCTGCTGATATCGACGTTCTTGATATTCTGCCATTTTCACCTGAAGCGCCGCAGCCGCTGGTACCATCTGATTCTTCATAATATCAAGTGCTTCATCTTTATTTCCCGCCTTTACAGCAGGTATCAGGTTATCTGTTGCGATCAGTACATAGGCATCTTCAAGTCCTTTCACCTCTTCTGTAAGTTTTCTTCCTTCTTCCGTTGTAGAACTGCTCAAAAGATTCTCATAGATTTTATCTGTCTCATCAGTAAGTTGTGTAAACTGCTCAACAAAAGACTCGTCTTCGGTTAACACATATCCACGAAGAGCTGCCACTTCCTTTACAGAATTTTTAATCACCATATTAGTATCCTGATACAATGGAAGATATGTTTCATTTATATCACTTGACGTAATTGCCATTTCATGAATTTTTAGCAATGTAAATATTAATAATACCGTTGCAATTAACGTAATCCCAATAAACCCACCAAATATTTTGACCATAATACTACTTGTTCTTTTCATTCCCTTTTCCTCCTTGTAGTTGGTTTTTTCATATTGTAAAATAACTATCTTTTCCCCTGCATTAGCTCCTCTTGTTTATCATCCCCTGATTCTAACAACCCTAATTTGATAAGTTCAAGCATAACATCCACTAATACTGGGTCAAACTGTTTCCCTTTTCCTTCCGTAAGTTCCTTTATTATAAACTCCACACTCTGCTTTTTTCGATATAGTCTAATACTATACATTGCATCAACAGAATCAGCGATACAAATGATCCCCCCAACTTTTGGATTAACAACTAAACTTTAGTAAATTTCAAATCAATTATATGTAATATTACTGACATCTTTTATGAATTTATTTATGAATTTATTTATGAATTTAATTATGAATTTGTAACAATAATTTGTGTATACTGTTTATATTATGCTCCTGTTTAGGAGTATATGCAATCATTTTATTTGTAATAAAATGGAACATAGAAAAGGTGATTTAATATGATAAGTTATCAACCATTCTGGGATACTATTCAAAAAAAAGGCATCACAACCTATGTATTAATTAATAAATACAAGGTTAGTCGAAGTTTAATAGATAAGCTAAAACATAACAAAGGATTAAACACATCAACCCTAAATGATTTATGCCATATCCTCAATTGTAGCCTTATTGACATAGCAGAATTTGTCAACGATTAAAGTGTACTGGTATCATACATATTGAAAAAAGAAAGATTTAATCTTTCTTTTTTTGTCTATCATAAAATCTCGTTAAATTTCAAATCTGAAAATAAAACAGTCTCTTTATGGTATTTCTTATTTTATCATAAATATTTTACATTGCTCGCCAAATTAACGTATGATAGAATCATTATTATAGTCAAATTAGCGAATTTTTGTATCATTTTTATGTTAAGGAGTTTATATTATGAATCATCATGTTTCAAAAAAATACTTAGGATTTTCACACGCAAAATATATGGAAAATGATCCTGTCCAATATGATTTGAAAGCCAATGAATTAATTCTTACAACACACCAGCAAACACACTTTCATGATGATGTCGAATTGCTATTTATCTTAGATGGAGAAGCTATTCTTTATGTAAATTTCGGAAAATGATGATAATAAAAGAATAGTTACAATTACAATAATTAAGGAGGACTCTATGTCATTATTCTCATTGAATCATGTTAACTTCCAAGGCATTGTCCGATATCCGAATCTCCTCATTGAGGAGGGCAAAGCAACATTTATATGTGGAAAAAGTGGCTGCGGAAAAAGTACACTGCTAAAACTCTTAAACGGTGTGGCTTCTGCTGACAGCGGTAGCTTGCAATATTGTGAAAAGGAAATCACAGAATATGATTCCATAGAGCTTAGACGTGAGGTTTTGCTTTGTGGACAATCGGTTTACTTGCTTGATGGCAACATACGAGATAATTTTAAAGAATTTTATGCATATCGTGACCTTCCTGCTCCAGATGACAAGACGATAAATAAGTACTTGGCTGTTTGCTTGGCAAACTTTCCACTTGAAGCAATTGTCACAACAATGTCGGGCGGCGAACGGCAACGCATATATATTGCCATTTGCCTTTCATTTTTACCAAAGGTACTCTTGCTTGACGAGCCAACCAGTGCACTTGACGAGTATACTTCTACGGATTTTTTTGATAATATTACAATGTTTTGTAGGGAAAACCATATTACTCTTATTGCTGTTTCACATAATATAACTCTTGCCCAGCGTTATGCAGATGAGATTATTAATTTGGAGGACCGATAGATGAACACAATTGTAGAATTGAATTTATGGCAGTTTTCACTTATTTATCTGCTGTTACTTATTGTTCTTGGCATAATGAAGAAATGCAGAATCAACCAGACAAAGCTCCTGATTGTCGCAAGTATTAGAATGACGGTTCAGCTCGTGATTGCAGGACTTGTTCTGACCTATATTTTCAAAAATCCACATCCATTGTTTACAGTAAGCTATCTTGTTTTGATGAGTGGATTCTCTGTTTATACCGTTTTATCACGTAACAAAAACCTAAACAGGCAATTTAAAGTTATAGTCGGAATATCCCTTGCTGCAACAGGACTTTCCATTGTAGTATTTTTTATAACTGCAGTTGTAGGAGTGAACTTCTTTAACCCGCAATATACCATTCCCATAAGCGGTATGATAATAGGCAACGCTATGACAGGTGTAAGCCTTGGTCTTAAAACCTTTAACGAGAACATACGAGCAAGTCGTAGCAAGATTGAAACACTGATCAACCTTGGCGTGACGCCAAAAAGGATTTTAATCCCATTTGTCAATCAGGCACTTGAAACAGCACTTCTACCAACACTTAACTCCATGCTTGGAATGGGAATTATCTCACTTCCTGGAATGATGACAGGACAAATTCTATCTGGTACACTCCCTACAACAGCAATTCTATACCAAATCGCAATTATTGTTGCAATCAGCGCCGTTACTTGTCTTGCGGTATTCTGCTCCTTGTTTTTTGGATATAGAACACTGTATAATAAGCGAAATCAGATGATGATTTAATTACTGTTAGATAAGTATGGTATCATTTAATCAAACTGGCTCATATACTGAATATTGAATATAAATTTAGGAAGTTTTAAAAAATAATGAATGATTATCTACATTCTCCTCAGTTCTGTTCTGGAGCAAGTGCAATATCAATTGTAAATCATCCACCTGAAATACACCCATGTACTACAGTTGTAATTGTTAAACCTTGGTATGGAAATCTATGCGCAGTCCAGTTACCGGATGGTATGATTCATCGTTGGTTTGCCTGGTTTGAATTAAGTCCTGAAAATAGTTATTTAACTCCTGGAAGCTTTGCTATTGTTACAAATACAATCGGACATGGGAACCCTCCACACATTGACGTTGGTACAAGAGTAAAAATTGTTAAATGTATTCCAACAATTTTCTATGATTCAATGATAAATAGCACTGAATATCATAGATGGCTTGCGGAGTTTGAATTAGCAAATCCAATATAAATATTTTTTGCATATGAAAACAACCATGAGGTTATGTTCTTCAGTATCCAAAATCATAACTTCATGGTTGTTTTTAACCGATAAAATAATAACTATTTTTCTGCATTTTTAAGTAACTTGTTCGCCTCTTTCGTATTATCCAAAAAATCTCCTCTTATCTGTTTCAGTGCAGATTTTACTTCGAAAATTTCTTCCGCTGTACGCACCCCTAATTTTCTGATTATGGGTAAGGGAGGACACCAACCCTGCAATGCATGTACCAATAAAAAAAATCCTACAATTCCACTCAGGACAAAATAATGGACCTCTCTTTTTCTAAATCCTAAAATTGAACTTAAAAGAATGATTGATGCGGCATTTGACTCCAACACTCGCTCAGTATCCCACTCAAAATTTAGTTTATCAATTTCTTTCGATAAAATCTCTTTGTTACTGTTCCTATATTTTTGAATACAACAAACCGATTTGTTTCTAATATTTTTATTTACTTTGCTACAGGTACACCTAGCTGATTTTTTTGTTGTTGGTGGAAGTATATTGTTTTTCAACTGTAATCTCCTCTATAATAGATTTAGGTTGTTTAAGGTAATTAACTCTTATCTATCATTTGTCTTTGAAGAGATTTTATTCATAATATAATTACATTTTGTATCTTATATGATTGATGCAATTCCACTTAATATAACTAGATGCAACGGATAATATAAATAAAACATATATTTCAGCTTATGTCTTCCTCGTTCACCGTTGTAATACATTAGTGGTATAAGCGATAGAAAAGAATATAGCTGAATTCCACCTCTTGTGTATGATAATAAAATCAGTCCGATCGCAAGGAACAGAAGTTTTATTTTTTTATCCTTTACTGCCCACACTAATACAGGTGTGAGTATTCCAAAAAAACCAAAGTCAATTTCAAATCCTGATTTTGGATAATAATTCGATATGTTACATAAAAAATATACAATAAATATCGTTAATAGAAATCCCATCAAGGCTATTGCCATTCTCAGCCGATTTTTGCAATAAACCGCTCTCTTTATAAAATCCAACTGAATAATTAATACAATGGAAATAGAAAATGTTATAAAAATCGATTGGTACAAACTTCTCTGTGTAATGTATTCAACAATAGAACACAGTAAACCTATTCCAAAAACAGTCATTAGATACCGAATTTTATCCCGTGTATAGTAGCATCCTTCAGCAATCATATATGCAAATATCGGATAGGATAATCTTCCAATTATTCTTAGTTCAATTACGGAGGGAAAAATCCAATAACCGATATGATCAATTGTCATAGTTATAAGCGCAATTATTTTTAATGTGGAACCACTCATTATACCACTCCATTCTGACAGAGTATCATCTAGCCTGTATTTACAGGACCCTTCCTCATTGGCTCTTTTATCTTAATTGTATACTAGACAACTATATATTATATCTTCATAAAGCGTTTCATCAAAAATCTTAACGGCTTGTAGGTAACACCTTCTAACGATTTGCTTACATTTTGAAGCTCTTGTCTTATTTTTATTTTTTGTGGACAATGCTGCTCACATTTTCCACATTGTTTACACATAGATGCATTAGCAGAATTCTTCTTTAACGTAGTCTGCATAATATATTTCATTTTTGCACCAATTTTACCCTCAATTTCAATATCATTATAACAGGAAAAGCAAACCGGAATATCTACTCCGACAGGACATGGCATACAATAGTTGCAACCGGTACATGGAATTTTTATTGTACTGTTCAGGATTTCTTTTACCTTTTGATATATCGTTATATCTTCCGTGGAAAAATCATATCCACCTAAATCAGATGCGGCATCAATATTTTCTTTGAGCATATCCATTGAATTCATACCAGAAAGAACTGTCGTCACCCCTGCTTGATTCCACAACCATCGAAATGCCCATTCTGCTGGAGAACGTTTTACATAGGCATTTTCCCAAATATCCTGCACTTGTGCTGGTAAATTACTTACAAGTTTTCCTCCCCGCAGTGGTTCCATTATCATAACAGGAATCCCCTTTGATGAAACATATTCAAAACCACTTCTTCCAGCCTGATTATTTTCATCTAAATAATTATATTGAATTTGACAAAAGTCCCAATCATATGCATCAACAAGCTTGATAAACTCCTCTTTACCACCATGATAAGAAAATCCGATATTTTTTATTTGCCCAATACGTTTTTTCTCTTCTATCCAAGAAAGAATACCCAAATCAAGCAGACGATTCCAGACCGTAGTATCGGTTAACATATGTACCAGATAGTAATCAATATAATCCGTCTTCAGTCTTTTCAACTGAGTATTAAATATTTTATCAAAATCTTCCTGCTTTTTTACCATGTATGGCGGAAGTTTCGTTGCTAATTTAATTTTTTCCCGATACCCTCCTTCCAATGCCTCCCCTAAGATTGTCTCACTATTTGGATATACATACGCAGTATCAAAGTAATTTACTCCATGGTCAATTGCATATGCTATCTGTTCTTTTACCTCATTAATATCTTTCGAAAAGCGCATGCAACCAAATGCAAGAATGGAAAGCTTATCGCCATTTTTAGGATTTTCTCTATAAATCATATTTTTATCGCCTTTCACAGTTTTCTCTTAACTTGTGTCTTCTTTATTATACCATACCCAAAACTACTTCGCTATAAAGTCTAATAATAGAAATAAAGATGAGGCTATGTTTTTCAGAATTGAAAAACATAACCTCATGGTTATTTTTACCTGATAAAATAATAATTATTTTTACTCTACTATACAGTTTTCGTGTGAAGTATTTCTATTTCCTAGGCATGTTTTTTCTCCTTGTCCATTTCCGCCTGTTCCATTGCATTCGCCAGTTTGGATTTTGGTTCTCGAACCATTACCATTTCTATTTCCACTGCCACAAGTTACGCCATCAACCCGTCTTTGGAATGCTGTAAGATGCTTCTTTGATGCATTCATTAAATCCTCAAATACTTCTTTTACATCATCTGGAAGATTTTCTTTTAAAAATTTCTCATACATTGCTATATTTTTTTTCTCTGCTTCTACTCCAACCGCATATGCTGCATCTAATGTTTCCGGTACAACAACTAGGCTTTTCCAATCTTTTTTTGGTAGAGATACATCATGTTCTTCAAAAAGTGGTTTTAAATGACTGATATGAGTAGCTTCTGCCTTAATAATATTGGAAAATGGCTTCCCTACACCATATGTATCCATAATGGCATCATACTCTGCTTGTGCTAGATACTCATCTTCAATTGCGTATACAAGCATTTCTTCCAGTGAATATTCGGTATCCGTGGATGCTCCTGCAGCGCCTGTATCAGTATTTGCTGCATAAACTGTTGTGCCTGTTGTTAATCCTGTTACCAATAATCCCGCTACCAATAATCCACCTGTCATTTTTCTTATTTGTTTATTCATAGTAAACATCTCCTATTCTTCATTTTGAATTGATCTTGTAGTCATTTCTTTTCTACATCCTCAGTATAGGAAAAATTTATGATAGAAGTATGATAAAACTCAGAAAGAAGTATGAGAATTTTCTTTCTCTAATTCAAACCAAAATACAGTACCTTCTCCCATCTTACTCTCTACTCCAAATGGTACCTGATGCATATCCAGAATGCTTTTTACTATAGCAAGACCCAAACCTGTTCCATCGCCCTTTTTGCCATCTGACCTCTTTCCTTTGTAGTAGCGTTCAAAAATATGTTCCATATCTTCCTCTGCTATTCCTTCACCCTGATCCCTAACTTCAATTCTCACCGTCTTTTCATTTGCTATTGCAACCACCACCACTGACTGATTAGTTCTAGAATGGCGAAATGCATTTCCTATAAGATTATAAAATACTTGTTGAATCTTTTTCTTATCTCCTAACAGATTGCCTTCTAATTCCGAAACTCCAACTAATTCCAAATTTATGTTTTTTTCGCCTAATTCAAAATGCTCTTTCATTGATGCAAGCATTTCCATTAGGGAAAACCTCTCCACTTCCAGTGTTTTTGTACCCGCCTGAAGTCTAGAGAGATTTAAAATTTCTTCTACAATGTTTCCTAGACGTTCGGATTCTTCAATAATAACACCCAACTGTTTCTCCCTTTTCTCCATATCTCCTCCTGTTACATCGCGAAGTGTTTCTGCATAACCGCGAATTAGCGTCAGTGGTGTTCGAAGTTCATGGGATACATTTGCAATCAACTCTTTCTGAAGTACCTCATTTCGTTTAAGTGCTTCACCCATATCATTCATTCTCTTTGCCAATATCCCAATCTCATCATCACTTATAACATTGATACGTGTATGATAATCTCCTTTTGCGTAGCTATCCGCTTGTCGACTGATCTTAGAAATTGGATTAGCAAATTTATTAGAAAGTTTATATGAGATGAGCAACGATACTACAAGAAGAACACACGTTATAATAATAAGCTGGCTTTTAAGAATATCTACTGTTTCTTTAATTGAAGCCATTGGCATAGTTACAACCATGACACCCTTTACTATATTTTCTTCCCATATTGGTATTCCTATTATCGTGAATTTATATCCATATTTTGGATGCACAACCTCTTGCTTTGATTCTTCTCCATTCATTGTATTTTGAGTAACTTCTATAAATGCTTCCTTCATAACCCCCGGCATATTCATATTATTTCCAGCAGTTCCCTGATAGCATACATTGTAATCATAATCAATAATCTCTACTGATAACTGTTTTTCATAAATATAATTTTCTATATTTATAAGAATACTTTCTTCCTTATTTATCTGATTTACATCCGTTAATTTTTCAATTTCTGTAACTATTTTCTCTGCATTTTTCTTTACTTCTCCAATCGCAAACACAGCATAGAATTTGTCCAGAAAAACAATCTGAAAAAACCAAAGAAGGACCATAATAACTACCACTAGTATCATCATCCCAGCCCAAAGTTTTGCTCTTATACTTTTCATCAATTTTATACCCATCTGCATGCTTCGAGCATGCACTCAAATCAATAGTTGAACACGTTTTTTGTTCACACTTCCTCCGCTTGAAATTTATATCCAATCCCCCAGGCCGTAGTAATCCATTTTCGGTATTTTCCTAGTGTTTCTCTAAGCATTTTTACATGAGTATCTACCGTTCTAACATCACCTAAAAACTCATATCCCCACACCTGATTTAGTAGTTGTTCTCTCGAAAAGACCTTTCCCTGGTTATTTACAAAAAAGGAGAACAAATCATATTCTTTTGGAGTCATGCTTAACAATTTCTTTCCTAAGTAAACACTCCTTGCATCAAAATCAATTAAAATCTCTTCTATTTTAAGTTTATTTGGTTTTTGTGGTTCTTCCACTACTTTGTTACTTCTTCCTAAAATTGCTTTTAACCTTGCAAGCAGTTCTTTGGGACTGAAGGGTTTTACCATATAATCATCCACTCCAAGTTCGAAACCAAAGAGCTTATCATATTCCTCACCCCTTGCTGTCAACATAATGATTGGCACACTTGATGCTGACCTTATTTCACGACATACTTTCCAACCATCCATTTTCGGAAGCATCACATCGAGTATTACTAAAGATATCATATGATTATTAAATTTATTCAGTCCATCTACGCCATCTACCGCCTCAATTACTTCAAAATCTTCTAGTATAAGATATTCTTTTATAATATCACGAATTCCCTGTTCATCATCTACTACCAGTATCTGTTTTTTATCCATGCTCTACTCCCTTCACCTATTTAGTACTATTATACTACGGATAGAATAAATATAAAATCAGATTCCATGTGATTCTGTCACAGACAAATCGGAGTTAATATTGCTATAATCTAAAATAAAGTAACAGGTTGGACTGTTTCAGAGCTGAATCTCTGATATTTTTCTTGACACTAGACCTCAACCTATTATAATATAAATTTATTAATTGAATACCCATGAGGGAGTAGTTTGCGTAAACTATACGTTTAATAGTCAACATCATGGCCGTAAGGCTTGGCTTTTAATGAAATAACCAGACTCATGTGTAGATTAGATATTTCTATATCTTTTCTATGCATGAGTCTTTTCTAATATGCGCAAGCTATTACTTAGGATATGTGAGAGGAGAAGTTTATGAAATTTTATAGTACAGAGACAAATGAAGTTTTAAAAGCTGTTGTCAGTACTGAAAACGGTCTATCATCCGCAGAATCGGAAAAAAGACTCACGGAAAATGGAAAGAACAAGTTGCAGGAGGGGAAAAAGACATCCGTTGTTGAACGTTTTGCTAGTCAGCTAAAAGACCCCATGATTATTATTTTAATTGTTGCTGCAATTATCTCTGGTGTAACAGCCGCCTATTCCCACGAAGGCTTTGCCGATGTTATTATCATCATGATTGTTGTTGTAATTAATGCAGTCTTGGGCGTGTATCAGGAAAGTAAGGCAGAAAAAGCAATTGAAGCCCTACAGCAGATGGCTGCTGCCACGAGTAAAGTACTTCGTGATGGACATATGGTATCTGTTAAAAGCGAGGACCTTGTTGTAGGTGATGTTGTGATTTTAGAAGCCGGAGATGCGGTTCCTGCTGACGGAAGAATTATTGAAAATGCAAGTATGAAAATTGAGGAATCTGCCCTTACTGGTGAAAGCGTTCCTGTTAACAAAATGATCGAAGTACTTGGACTAGGTTCCAATAACGACGTACCTCTTGGCGATCGGAAAAACATGACTTATATGGGAAGTACCGTTGTATATGGTCGTGGTAAGGTTGTTATTACCGATACTGGTATGAATACAGAAATGGGTAAAATTGCGGATGCCATTGCTAAGGCAGAAGAAAATCAGACCCCACTTCAGATTAAGCTTGCTGGGCTTAGTAAAGTACTTAGCTACCTTGTAATTGGAATCTGTATTTTTATCTTTGCTTTCAGCCTCCTTCGTTCTGGTGACTTTGAAGGAAAAGTAATTCTTGAGACATTTATGGTTGCTGTAAGTCTTGCTGTTGCTGCTATTCCAGAAGGTCTTGCTATGGTTGTTACCGTTGTTCTTTCCATTGGCGTTACAAATATGTCTAAGCGAAACGCCATTATAAGAAAGCTTACTGCTGTTGAAACTCTTGGCTGTGCTGAAATTATATGTAGTGATAAAACAGGCACTTTAACGCAAAACAAAATGACTGTTGTTGAGCATTTTGGAGATAGTGAGGTGCTTTTAGCTACTGCCATGGCTCTTTGCTGTGATGCAGAACTGGATTCCAATAACGAAGCAACTGGAGAGCCTACGGAATGTGCTCTTGTAAATTACGCATTTAAAACTGGTCTTCCAAAGCCTGAATTAAAAGCAAATGCTAAAAGAATTGGAGAAGCTCCATTTGACTCTGGTCGCAAGATGATGAGTACCGTGCATCAGACAAAGGATGGCATTATCCAGTATACAAAAGGTGCTCCTGATGAAATATTAAAGCTTTGTACAACATACTTAAAAGATGGTAACGTTCTTCCTCTTGATGAAGCTGTTAGACAGGAAATTATAGATGCTAATAAAGCCATGGCTAGTCAGGCGCTTCGTGTACTTTCCGCCGCACAAAAGCTTCACGAAACTATACCAACTGATTTTGAACCTGCTACCCTTGAACATAATCTTACCTTCCTTGGACTTACCGGTATGATTGACCCCATTCGTCCTGAAGTAAAGGATGCAATTGTAGAATGCAAATCAGCAGGAATTACTGCTATCATGATTACTGGTGATCATAGAGATACTGCTATCGCTATCGCAAAACAGCTTGGAATTTTAGAAAAAGAAGATCAGGCGATTACAGGTGCTCATCTTGATACCATCAGTGAAGAGGAACTTTCAGAAACTATTGAAAATTATCGCGTTTATGCTCGTGTTCAACCTGAGCACAAGGTTCGTATTGTAAATGCATGGCGTAAAAACGGACATATTACTGCAATGACGGGAGATGGTGTAAACGATGCTCCAAGTATCAAAAGTGCGGATATCGGTGTTGGTATGGGTATTACTGGTACTGACGTTACGAAAAATGTTGCGGATATGGTTCTTGCAGATGATAACTTTGCAACCATCGTTGGTGCTGTTGAGGAAGGTCGAAGAATCTACGACAACATAAGAAAAGCGATTCAGTTCCTTCTTGCATCTAATATGAGTGAAGTATTAAGTATTTTCTTTGCTACGCTTCTTGGCTTTACTATATTAAAACCAGTTCATTTATTATGGATTAACTTAATAACAGACTGCTTCCCCGCTCTTGCTCTTGGTATGGAACATGCTGATGCAGATATCATGGAGAGAAAACCTCGTTCTTCCAAAGACGGAATCTTTGCAGGCGGTCTTGGCTTTGATGTTGCTTATCAGGGTATTCTAGTTACTGCATTGACTCTTATTGCTTACTTTATTGGTCACTATATGGAAATTGGCGGCTGGGTATTTGAAAACAGTGCTCATGGAACAACAATGGCATTCTTAACCTTAAGCTTTGCTGAACTTTTCCATAGCTTCAATATGAGAAGTCAGAGAGGAAGTATTTTTAAAATCAAAAAACAGAATCGCTTCCTTGTTATTGCCAGTGTATTAAGTCTTATCCTTACTACCGTTGTTATCGAAGTTCCATTCCTTGCCGATGCGTTTGATTTCGCTATGATTGGTATCAAAGAATATGCAATTGCTGCACTACTTGGATTTGCAGTAATTCCTATTGTTGAAATGATTAAATTTTTTCAGCGTAAAACTTCAAAATAAAATATAGAACTGGTATCTTGAAGAATCCCCTTTTGTTAGACAAAACATTGTCTAACAAAAGGGGATTCTTAAATTTAAAAGGATTCATTTTCCACAATAAAAACTATAAATCTACAGATACTAATTAAGCAATTCGAATCAAAAACTTTAAAAAAATATCTAGAAAGGAGTTAATTATGTCTGTAAATAATTTGGCAATTGCAAATATTCCCATACAGGAATGGGGTGAATTGTATAGTGAAGAAGAAGCTTTAAATATTGGTACTATATTTCATGATTTGAATATGCCGTTTTTCGCTGCAGAATCTGTATTAAAAAGTAAGAGTTCTATTGCTTCAAGCTTTGAAGCTTTAGAAAAGCCTACTGAGCAGTTTGACCGTGAGAAGCTAATGACAAAGATTACGCAGTGTAGTTTTTTTCTTGATGATTTAACACTTTATCTTGATACACATGAAAATGATATGGAAGCAAAGCAACTGTATTATAAAAAAGTAAATGAGAGTGCAGAACTTCGAAAACAATTTGCCCAAGAATTTTATCCGCTTACTAGACTTTGTATCCCTTATAGTATGAACGAGAATGCGGTCGGCTTCTGTTGGCAAGATGGTCCAATGCCTTGGGAAGGAGCGTGTATATAAATGTGGATTTATGAAAAACGACTACAATATCCTGTTAAAATAACGAAGACATGCCCAAAGACGGCACAGATGATCATCAGTCAGTATGGAGGACCAGATGGAGAATTGTCAGCATCTATGAGGTATTTATCACAACGCTATACGATGCCTTTAAAAGAAGTTGGTGGATTGCTAACGGATATTGGTACAGAGGAACTAGCCCATATGGAAATTATTTGTGCCATGGTATATCAGTTGACAAAGAATTTGACTATTGAACAAGCCAAACAATCAGGATTTGATGCATACTATATTGACCATACCACAGCACTATGGCCACAGGCGGCATCATCTCTCCCCTTTTCAGCTATTGAATTTCAATCCAAAGGAGATGCAATTACCGATTTGACAGAGAATTTAGCTGCTGAGCAAAAGGCTAGAACCGTATATGATAATCTTCTTCGAATGATTCCCGATCCTGAAATTCAAGAACCACTGAAATTTTTAAGAAGCAGAGAAATAGTTCATTTTCAAAGATTTGGTGAAGCTTTAGAGAAGACAAAGGATAAGTTAGACAGCAAAAACTTTTACTATTTTAATCCAGAATTTGATAAAGAAAATTTCAAAAAATAATGTAATAAAGGAAGCTGTCGTTTTGATATGCGACAGCTTCCTTTTTTCCTAAAATTTACGCGTTTAGTTTCTATTATTACTCTACTATTTAGACAAACTAGAATAACCAAATCCATTCGCCAATGCATCAATTGGTATACCAGCCTTACACAATTCACATTCACCTGGTTCATAGCTACGGTAGTTTTCTAAATCATTCGGAGTAAATAGGGTATTAATAGGATATCCTTTAACAGATGGCATTGCACTAAAAATAGAAGAAATTCCTGCAATTTTGCCTCCATAATACTGAATAACATCCATGGCTGATGAGACTGTTTTACCAGTAGTAACACTTGCCATTAGAAGGAGTACATGTCTTGACTGAATCATATGCTGCAGATTCTCTCTAAAAATAAGCTGACCATTGTTGCTAAACTCTGGTGTTGTAACATAAAGTGTCTTATGGGAATTAATAGAAATAAAACCAGTTTGGGTTAAATAATTGGCTAAATAAGCTCCTATCACCTCACATCCATCCATGCACAATATAGTATCCACCATTGTAGTAGCTAAATATTGCTCTGATATGGCTTTTGCTATGATGTTTGCTTCACTTTGCCTTGCCTTCATCAATGACATATCAACAAAATAATTAATGTGGGAATTTGCTGTTGCAAAATGTCCTGGTATTACTTTTAATGAAATCTCAGGATAATTCTTTGCCTCAATTTTTATGTAATCCTTCATAAATGACCCTCCTTATTTTGTACCTACTGCCAACTAAATTGTATAGAACTATTATAGTACTAAAATATGCATATCACAATAAAATATTCGGTTTGGTGTTATATCAGTATACTACTTTCTCGTACCCGATATTTATCAAAATATTCATTTTCCTTTGGAATCCATTCTGATAAAAATCTTTCTAACATCCTATCACCATTACGAATTCTGATTCGTTCTATTTGATTGTCATCAGATATGGTCATAAATATTTTTATTTGATAAATATCACCAAAATAGGGGTGCTGACAATAAGAACCCTCAATAATATTTAGCCTCTTAAATGAAAATACTTCCCCAGCCTGTATAGCCCCTAACGAACATTTATAAGGACGATATTTTATACTTTGTTTATTAAAAATTGGGGTTATAACCTCTTCCTTAAATCTTTCATAATCAACATTTCCACCAATTTCATTTAGACGTGCCTGTGTTCTTTGATGTTCTTGAAGAAAAAAGTCATCCATATGGAATAAATTACAATCAAATTCATTTTTTAGATAATATCCAAGTGTTGTTTTCCCTGAAGCACACATTCCATCGATCCCAATGAAAATTGGTGTGATATCATTTTTTAATATTTCGCTTATAAGCTTTATTATCTCTTTTTCCATCTAAATACACTTCCATATTTGTTTTCTTTAAATTAATTACTATTGCAGGAATTAAAATGAACTGAATAATAATTCCTGGGATTGCACTCACAAATGCCTGTGTCAAAAAAATCATCCATGTAAAGGCATTTCCAAGTATTGAAAATAATAGGTAAGAGGTAATCCCCCATGCAATTCTTCCAACAATCATAGCTGGAATTAAAGAAAAATAGACTCCCAATTGATATCTTCCAAGCTTCCTATATAACAGACCTGACACTAATCCGTAAAAGAGTAGTTCTATGGACATTGCAATTGCAACTGGCATCATTGGCGGTGCACCAAATAAAATACTATTGCATAACGGTAACGTAAATCCAACAAGTGCCCCATATGGTGCTCCGCAGATAAACCCACATAATAAAACTGGGATATGCATTGGTAATAACATTCTACCAACTCCTGGTATATGCATAGTCACAGTCGGTAAAATAATTCCGATTGCCAGAAACATCGCTGACAAAATAAGTTTTCTTGTATTTATTATCATCCTTAATCTCTCCAAATTCTACTCTTCATACTTTTTTAAATTTTCCTCGTTAATTATGCTCTTTCAAATTCTTCTGCAACATCAACCAGCAAATCTCGGATATGCAAATGTTGAGGACACACCTGCTCACACTTTCCACATTTGATACATTCACTCGCTTTCCCATTTTGCATAGTATGAACATTATGATAATAGTAATCGGAATTCCAGTCTTGAAATACCTTTTTAGCATTCAAACAGGCAAATAAATCTGGAATTGCTATCTTCTTCGGACAGTCATCTGTACAGTAGCGGCATGCTGTACAGGGAATCAGATTCTGTGCTTTGAACACTTCGCACACCTTGTTTACTGCCTCTACTTCTGTTTCAGACAGCGGTTGGAAGTCTTTCATGTAACTGATGTTATCCTCCATCTGCTCCATATTGCTCATCCCTGAAAGTACCATCTCAATACCTTTAAAGCCAGCTGCAAATCGAATTGCATAACTGGCTATACTTCCACCATGAAGAGAATCTAATATCGCTTTTGCATTATCTGGAAGATTTACAAGATTACCACCCTTTGTTGGCTCCATAACAATAACGGGTTTCCCATATTTACGACAGACTTCATAACATTTTCTGCTCTCAACAGATGGATCTTCATAGTCTATATAATTGAACTGTATCTGAACCACTTCAATTTGAGGATACTCCATCAGTATTTCTTCCAAAACAGACGCCTTGTCATGGAATGAGATACCAAAATGTTTGATTTTTCCTTCTTCCTTTAATTCCAGTGCAGTTTCATATGCTTCACATCTCTTGAATTTATCAAAAATATCTTTACTTTGTGCATGCATCAAATAAAAATCAAAATAATTCACACCACAAGATTTTAACTGATTTTCAAATAATGGACGAATCTCTTCTCTTTTCTCAAAAAAATTGGTGGATAGCTTGTTTGTTAAAATATACTGTTCCCGAGAATAACGCTTTGCCAGACAATCTCTCAGTGCAGTTTCACTTTTCCCATTAATATAGCCGTGCGCAGTATCAAAATAATTGAAACCATTTACTATGAAAGTATCCACCATAGCTGAAAACTCTGCATAATCAACTTCGTTGTTTATCATTGGTAATCGCATACAACCAAAGCCGAAATTCTTATTTACTTTCTCCATGTTTAAGTCACCTCGTTTATTAATTTCATTCGTTTCTTAATTTCATTCGTTTCTTCTTCTATATATAACTATATCATCTTGAGTTAACTCAAAGGCAAGATAAAAATTCGATTGGGTTTGATTATCCTCTACCTTTTCATTTAACCATGAATAGTTAAAAGATTCAATTTATAAATAAAACAAGAATAGACAGCTCCAAAAACTCACTTGCAAATTACCAAGTAAGTATTAATGAAGCAGCCTATTCATTGCTTTTTAGAGACGTATAAATCTTGCATATTATTTATTGTTACCATATCCTCATGTGATAGTTCAAAGTCAAACACAAATGTGTTCTCTTCCATTCTTGACGGGGTGACAGACTTTGGTAATGGAAGTAAACCGTTTTGCAAAATCCATCTGATACAAATTTGTGCTACTGACTTTTTATATTTTTCAGCGATAGTCATTAATGTTTCATTCGTAAGCATCTTTCCTTTTCCAAGAGGACTCCATGCTTCCACAAGAATATCATTTGATTTGCAGTATGCAACTGTATCATCCTGCATTTGGCTAGGATGATATTCAATCTGATTTACCATGGGTTTTACTTCGGTTTCCATTAATGCTTTTAAATGATGAACCCCAAAATTAGACACACCTATGGATTTAATCTTTCCTGATTGATAAAGTTCAGTCATTGCCTTCCATGTATCTAGATTTATCTCTTCCCAGTTTTTAAACTGATTCTGACTTGCTGGCGAGTGAATCAAATATAAATCAAGATAATCAACTCCTAAATCTGTACATGTTTCTTTGAATGCTTGCATCGTTTTTTTGTATCCGCATTCTGTCTTCCATACCTTACTTGTAATAAATAACTCCTCTCTTGAAACCTCACATTCAGCAATTCCCTGTCCAACACCTACTTCATTCCCATAGATAGCTGCTGTATCGATATGCCTATATCCACAACGAACCGCTTCTTTTACTGCATTAACAGCTATTTTTCCATCTGGTATCTGCCATGTACCAAACCCAATACATGGGATTTTATAACCATTACTTAATGAAAAAGTATCTGATAATTTAATTATGTTGCCTCCTAATCTTGGATTTTCCATTTATTTTTTCCTAAACTTATTATACAATATTTTATGCCTTACAATTTCCATTTGATACAGTTAAACTCATGTGATATTGTTACAGAACTATCAGGATCATAATTGCTATAATCTACATAGTCAAAAAGAAAGGTGGAAAATCAATGCAATATTTTAAAAATAAGGAGGTAATCCCATGGATTCCTATATCTTCTATGGACTTGCCATTATTCTCTTAATTCTCTCTTTCGTAAAAGATAAGAAAAAGACAAAAATGGCATTAAAAAAAGCTTGGAAGGCATTTGAAAATATACTGCCTGAATTCCTGGTAGTAATTATACTAGTAGGATTTTTACTTGCTGTTCTAAACCCCGAGACCATCTCAAAAATTATTGGAGCTAAGTCTGGATGGTTTGGTGTCATACTTGCCGGTATTATTGGTTCTGTGACACTGATCCCTGGATTTGTTGCTTTTCCAACTGCTGCTATCCTGTTAGAAAACGGAGCAGGCTATATGCAAATCGCAGCATTTGTATCCACTCTTATGATGGTTGGTATTGTAACACTTCCCGTTGAAATAAAGTATTTTGGAAAGAAAATCTCAATTATGCGTAATATATTGGCATTTTTCTTTTCCTTTGTTGTTGCTGTAATTATTGGATTGGTGGTGATTTAATGAAAAAAATAGTAAAACGATATCGAGGATTTATTGTTATACTCATAGCAATGATATTCCTTATCCTATTTAACAGAGAGCTTGGATTTAAAGCACTTCGCATTACCGGAAATTCTGTAAAAGAAATGTTATTGGTAATCCCACCAATTTTTCTTCTGCTTGGTCTTTTGGATGTCTGGATTCCAAGAGAAACAATGATCAAATATATGGGGGAAGGCTCTGGAGTAAAAGGAGTCTTGCTGGCCATCCTCATTGGATCTGCAGCTGCTGGTCCATTATATGGAGCATTTCCTGTTGCTGCTGTTTTTATGAAGAAGGGTGTTAAGTTCATGAATATCTTGATATTTATAGGTGCCTGGTCTACGACAAAGATTCCTATGTTTCTTTTTGAAATAGCCGCACTTGGCAATACCTTTGCCATTACACGCCTTCTGATTGATATCCCAGGAATTATCATGATTGCATTTCTTTTATCCCAAATGGTATCTAAAAAAGAAATTCAGGATTTATATGATAATGCTGCAAAAATTGAATAAACATATACCTTAACTTATAGAAAGATTGTTACTTCAAGCTGAGTAACAATCTTTTTGCATGAGATATTATTAAACCAGTTATATAATAGTGTAAATTGAATATTAATTAACAAGGTATGATTAGGAGTTGCTGAATTTGAGTAAAAGATTTCACATTATTGTTATAAAAAAAACGACTCTTCTATTAGATGTTATCTGTTTACTTATCTGTTTTGGGATAATCCTTCTCTTTACATACTTCTTTTCCACGAAAGATACTTCCAAAATCCTTTCCATGCAACGAGGCACAAAATATGTGATACTTGCAGCAAATAATCTTGGAATGCATTGTTATCAGCCTGATTATTCTGGATATATGCTTCTTCCTCCCGGCAATGACCTTAGAGTACAAGTATTCCGAAATGAAGGAGATGAAGCGAAGCTCGTTCGATCGGGCATCAAAGTCAGTTATCGGATCATTGACAATACGTCTTCTGCTGACAAAATAAATTTTTGGGATTATGCGAAGGATTATGGATTTGATGTTCCACCAAATATCGGGATTACCGGTAACGGTATGTCAGGTAACATGAGCCTATCGAAAGATAAAAACTATTATGAGGTAACTGCAATACCGATTACACCTTACAATGATGGTAGTACAGAACTCAACCCCTATCAGCTTGCAGTAATTACGGTATCGGATAGTAAAACAGGACAGGAATTAGCCAAGACAGAAAATGTTGTGGTACCTGTCTCAGATGAGATGAATTGCAGTATTTGTCACGGTACCAAAGAGACAGATTTAAACATACTAAAAGCACATGACAGGCTATCGAATACAAATCTAGTTGATCAATTAGCAACAGGGAAACGATACAGATGCTCCGAATGCCACCAGGATAATGTCTTATCTGCTGGTGGAAGTGCTAATGTCCCACCTCTTTCACAAGCCATCCATGGGTTTCATGCTGACGAAATGTCCGAAAGCCAAGTCGAACCAGAATGTTATAGTTGTCATCCAGGACCAGTCTCCCAATGTTACCGAGGTGTCATGGCAATGAGTGGAGTTAGCTGTGTTAATTCCAAATGTCATGGCAATATGATAAATATTGCCAAATCACAGTCGGAAGGTCGAAAGGCCTGGCTTCAGGAACCAGACTGCAGTAATTGTCATAAAGACAAATACAGAGTGAATAAGGGATTACTTTACAGTAACTCCTATCTATTAAATTCTGATCCTGAAATGAACGGATATATTCTTTGTATCTCTTGTCACAATAGTCCTCATGCAGAATGGACCTCACAAAATCCAAAAGATAATCTCCTTCCTATCAGTTTACAAGGTTTTGAAGGATTCATTGAAGAATGTTCCGTTTGCCATGAAGGAACCGGAGTGGTTCATCAGAAAGAATAAAAGAAATATCATAATTGAGGAGTTAAAAGAATGGAAAATATACTCTTGTTATTTGCAACAATTCTATGTGGCAGTTCTGCAATTTTATCTTTGTTTTGTGTATCGAAACGTAGGAAGAAACTTGCTGTTATCTTATGGTGTTTTTCTGTTCTATTCATTGTAATAACCATATTAACGATGGTCTATTACTTCCTATCATCAAGATTTGAGTTTCAATATATTTATAGCCATTCAAGCTTGGACACTGGTTTCATTTATAAGATCTCCGCACTTTGGTCCGGGCAAGAGGGTTCTTTCCTGTTATGGGCGCTCTTTCTTGGAATCATGGGCTTCTTTGTGCTAAAATTGAAAGGTCCAGGGACACAGAAATCATTTTGTATTTATTCAGCAATCAGTTTTAGTATTTTCTTAATGTGTTTTATTACTCAACCATTTGCAAAAACAGAGCTTCTATTCTCCGATGGATTGGGATTAAATTCTGCTTTAAAAGATCCTTGGATGGTCGTTCATCCTCCACTGGTCTTTATTTCTTATAGTGCCATGGCGATCTTGTTTTCTCTTTTCCCCACATTGAAGAATAACGGAGACTCTGATACTTCAAGTCTCATCATTACCTGGTTACGAATCAGCTGGTTTTTTCTAGGATTCGGCATTTTATCCGGCAGTATATGGGCTTATCGTGCCCTGGGTTGGGGCGGATATTGGGCCTGGGATCCAATTGAAAATGCGGCGCTTGTTCCATGGCTGATTCTATGTAGTTTCCTTCACCGCAAAAAATATAATTCTGGTGCCCTTTGTATTATCCCATTCACCGTTGCATGCTTTGGCGTATTTTTAGCACGAAGCGGAATCTTAAAAGATCAGTCTGCTCATGCTTATACAGAGGGAAATATGATCATTACCGGGATCATCACCACGTTTATTATGGTCATTATTATATTTCTTGTGATAACCTCATTGTCAAAAAGAAAAATTATAAAGATAAAAAATGGTTTTACTAACAGCATAAATATCTATGCCGAACTCATCTTTCTCGGAACAATCTCACCGCTCATTTTTAAATATGATACTCCCATCGCCTATTACACCGTGATCAGCATCGTCTTTGTACTGATTTTTAGTTCCAATCTATTGTTGTTCGACATCGAACTATTAAAGCGCAAGAGCATCTTAATGATGATTGTTAGCACCTTGCTAATCATCGGAACCATCATGCTTTTTCATACCACAAGTTTCTGGTGGCTGTTGCTCTTATGGTTTTGTTCTATGCCTATTTCTTTATGGCTAGTCAGTGGATTTCGAACTCAAAGCCGTAAGTATTATTTATGTCATATTGGTGTTGTGTTATTAATCATTGGAGCAATTGCCTCATCAGCACTTGGAAAAAAAACTGCCATCATAGTGAGCCCTGATGACAGTAATATGATTGCAATTGAAAGTTTAGAAATACATATCACAGAACTTTCAAAAAGTGACACGTTGGTTAAATCACTACCTACAAAAGATTTATTAATACAAAGCTCGCAAATGCGTTCCTTACAGCAGGGAGATATTCTGCTTCCCTACACTACAAAACCATTGATTATGTTATTCTGGATTGGTGGGTTTATGATCATTGTACAGCCGTTAATTTTAATTATATTAGAGCGGTTTAAAGGCCATAAGCGATAATCAACCAGTTCTAAGTAATACAAAAGCCGGGGGTTTTTCTGAAACATCTCATCTATAGAAATGGTTCCTGTATCACATTCCTTGCCCCCTAGAACATACAGCTAATCCCATGGTCTTTTCTTATCTAACCATCCCATATCCTTCCAGTACTGCTTCTCAAATGGTGAAGCTCCCCAATCTGCTCTTTGCATTCCTCGATAAAGACTAAACCACATCTTTGTCTTTACTCCTACTCTCACGGGTCTTTGTATTAATAATTTTGTACCGATTTTTTTCATATCTTCCTTAATCTTTATCTTCTTCTTTTCAGGAACCATGTTCCAATTCATTGCATTTACAGCAAAACCATACTTTATAATTTCAGGGATTCCCCAGTGCATTAAGTTTTCTGCCATAAGCTTTGTTACTTTTCCCGCTCCCGCACCAGCCGTAGTCGAAATAACAACAGCCCGCTTTGAATACATTTCCTTATATGGTTTATGGCTACCCCAATTTGTATAGAACAAATCAAAAAAAGCTTTCATCGGTGCTGATGGCATCATGCAGTAATTAGGACTTGTAAGAATTAATAAATCTGCTGCAAGGATTGCACCATCAATTTTCTTCTTTTCTTCCCAATAAGTACACTTATCTCTAGCCTCCAGGCAACTATAGCATCCTAAGCAAAAGTGGTTTAAATCTCTTGGTAAAAAGAATTCGGTTACCTCTTTATCGCATTGAATATTTTCAATCAAGAGCCGTGCTACATTCCATGTACTTCCTTTATGATTTTGTCCGTTAACTACTACAATTTTCATAACAAGTTTCCTTCTTCCTGTTTTTCGCATAGCATCCATGCTTAGCCTAAATGCTATTTTGTAATGATTTATGTAAACTGTAAATCTGCCAGTCACTGACTGTTTTTTCTTATAAAGACTACGCTAATTCAATTCATAAATTTGCTCCATCAAGTTTCTTACTGAATTACAGGTAGCTTCAAAAGAAATATCATTTGCATATTTTTTCTGCTGTTGCATATACTGCACTCTTCAACTGTTCTATCTCTATATTATTTGATTGCAATTTACTGAGGATATAGACATCATAGAAATCTCTTGGTCTTGTATTCTGATTTCCACGAGAAATAATGGTTTCCAATTTTTCTGCTAATACAGTTTCCAAATTATATGCCAGAACACGTATACTTCTTTCTTTCAGTAAAAGATTAAATTCATAACTGATTTGCTTCGGTGTAATCTTATCTCCCGTTGTAATATCAAGTTTCAATAAAACTTCCATTGGTGGATAATTTACTGAAACCGATACCCTGTAGCCTGCATAATCACATGTAGGGAGTTGGCGAGCATATCAACAGTTATATATTTTTTGTTCAATACATTCGTTCAACAGATTATGCATATAATTCTAAAGTTCTAAATCAAGTTTGCTTTTTATACAATCAGGTGCCAACGAAATTACAGCAGAAATTGCACATGCGGAATGTAATGCATCTCTTGATATCATCTCAGATAAATCTTCGACGCAAATATCTTCTTGAATTTTACCAGCATTAAACCGTTTTAACGTTCTATCAACTTGTTCCCATATTTTGATTCTTCGAGGCATAAAATCAAAATGCATTAAATTATATATGTTCTTGCTTGCCGAAACTCTTTTTTCTGTTATTACGTCTCGTTTGACTGGGAGAATTTGAGCTTTATCAAAATAAATCAAATTAACATCAACTTTATTCAATGGGTCTAGCAATGCAGGTTTTTCTACTTCAGTACCCGCAGATGTTAAGTAAACACTTGACATCAGTGGGAAGTAACAACTTTTTCCACCTTCATCTGTTTTTCTATTAGCATATGTACAACAGCAACGATAATTTTTATAGTCGTTCTTCAACCAATCATAACCGCTATCTTTAATTGGAATGTTATAATCAAAATCTTCGTAGGGTGTAATTTTACCCTTTGGTCTAAAATGGTCAATGGGTTTGTCTGCCCCATCTAAATATGTTTCTGTATACCAACATTTATTAAAAAAACAATCTCTAAAATCTTTTTGCAATTGATAATTTTTCCATAATTCAGCTGCCATCCCCCATGATCCAACTTTTTTATAAAGCTCTGTTGTGTCTATATATCTCATACTTTATCCTCAAATAAACTACTAATAGTCTCTTTAATATATGTTTGCCGTTCTGCGATTTGATCGGGTGTCAAGTAGTCCTCTAAATAATAAGGTGAATTTCTATATTCCTTTATAAAATCATCATAAATAAAATCTATACTGTTGTTTGAAAATGGTAATCCACCCAATTCTTCAGACAACGCTCTTAATTCATTTTTATCTGCCTCGGTTGCTTCGTTGTTAATTAATTTAACATATAAATCTTGTCTTTTTTGATACTTTACAGAAGTTCTTTTATCATAAGAAGTTTGAAGTCCGTAATATTCACTTTGTAAAAGTCCATCTATACCCATTCCCATCGTGTCATCATTCGGATCATACACTTGAATATCTGAAACATGATTTGGAACGAAAATTTTAATATCTTCTTTTGGCATACCATTAATAACAAGTGGATCATGTGTTGCAATTATTATTTGTGTGTTGATAGCTCCGGATACAGCATTTTGTATATATTCTCTAATGTTATATTTCCATTTTGGATTCATATGTGCATCTGGCTCATCTAAAAGAACTAAACCTTCTTCATTTTTACAAATACTTAGCATCCCAAATATTTTAATAAGCTGTAATTGTCCTTCGCTAAAATCCATAATGTCAACGCCGTTGACTGTAACCTTCACTTTTGCATCAAATAGCACAGATATCCTTTCAAAAAAATTATATATAAGACTTTGAGGCGCATTAAATAAACTAGTATCATCTATCGATATAATAAATTTACCATTAAGAGATGTTTTTGATGTGATATGATAAAAATCCTCCATAAATCTGTCCTTGTTTTCATAATGATCCAGAACAAAGGACAATACACTAAGAACCTTTTCTAAATGTACATCAGGATTATCATCCTCTAAATTCACCCACTTTTTCATATTCAATTCTATTTTCATTTTAAGGTTATCGCTTATTGTAAGTTCTTCTTTAAAAAAAACCTTACACGAACTATCTATTCCGCACAATAATGATATTAAATATATTGGAACTAAATCATCTTTACAGTGAATAAATCTTTTATCATATCTCGAATATGAAGAATCCCTCCTTTCATTCTCTACTGGGTTTTCTGAATAAATAAACTCAAGATGGTTAATTACATCTTCACGCCATGATTTAGAATATGTTTTTTCTAAAGTGTTCACAATGGGCGAAAACTTATTATTCACCCCGGAATAAAATGTCACTATACGCGAAGGAACTATTCTCAGCTGTTTGCTTTTTAATTTTTTATTAATTGAAGATAACGATCCTGATTCACCAAAAACAACTTCATAGTTTTCTATTACTTTTACTTTGTATGTTTTATTAATACAGACCAGATTTACTTCTTTTGCTGCATGAATATACTTAATTTCAAAGTCAAAACGAAATTCATTTGCTATTTTATTCGAATAAAATGATCCAAAAATCCTTAGGATGGCTTCCAAAACCGTAGATTTTCCAGCACCATTTTCTCCAATTAATACAGCCAAACTATCTCCTGTTTCACGTGCATTAAAGTTAATCTCAAAATCCTTTAGGGCTTTGAAACCTTTAATCTTTAAATATTGAACTTGCATTAACTCACCACCTTATTTTGTAGAATAAAGATCGTCTTTTTTTTCTATCAACCCATTTTCATATAAAACTGTAATTACTTCCATAGCATCAAGATGTTTTGAAGACGAAATCCATGATAAAATTTGATTTAATGTGGAATTCTGATTTTCTAATATAACCCTATAAATCTGTTCCTCTAAATCAGTCTTAAATTGCTTTGAAATGCTATTTGGAATAGTTTTCTGCTTTTTATTAGACTTTTGTTCTGTTATCTTTTCTTTAGATAACATCTCCTTAAGGAGTACCAATGCACTTTCCTCCTCTGGGTTATTTGTATCGAGTTCACCACGAAAAGCACGAGCGAGGATTGATTTTTTCATTAGATCTAATTTTTCTATAACGTTTGCAAGTTCTTTTGCATTTTGTTCTTTATTAAAAATAGTATCAACAATACGAACTATTTCATATTGTTCGAAAAGAGAAGGAAGTGGTATGACAATATTTTTTATATCTCTAAGATGCAGATTTGGAACCCCGATTCCAGTTAAATGTTCGTCAAATTGCTTCTTACAAATTGGACTATTTATAATTCTTAGTAAATATCGTGGAACAATTTGTTCTTTGTTAGGTCTTAGTACTGCCAAAGTAACATAAATATCAAAAATATTTTGAGTTTCAACTATTGCTGCTACACCAGTAGTTCCATTTTTCGCTAATAAGACATCATCAAGTTGTGGTGATATTCGCGCATATAGTTTTTCGTGTAAATCTTCCGTAATATACTTGATGTCAGTCCAGTCGATATAACCTTTTGTTACATCTTTAGAAGAAATAAATGGAACACCAGTAATTTTATCTGTATAAGTAGGCGTCTGATGTGTTCCATCTGTTATTTTCTGTGAGCATACTCCCTGTAAGGTAGTTTCTTCCCAACTTTCCATAGTCACGCCATTTTCTTCACGCCATTTTTTTGTTAGCTCGCCTGTAAAAGCCTTATGCAAAATTGCAGCTTTTCGATTTTCAAAGCTATCAAGCACAATTTGTGCTTTTTCTTTTGCCTCTTCCAATTTAGAAAACAGCTTTTCAATACGATCAACAATACGTTGTTGCTCAGCAAGCGGTGGAAGAGGAAATGGTAAATTTTTAAGAACTGAAAAAGGTGGTATATTTTTTATAGCAGTACCCTTTGCCTTTTTTGTTATATCACCTTGTATACTTTCGTCAAAGTACATCAGATAATATTTTTGATTAATTGGCTCGTGAATTTTTATTCTCATTAAAGCTTGATTTATTATACCTTTTTCAAATGGCTCAAGAAGTTGGAATGTTTCACCTATTGTTCCAGCACAGCTAACAATAATATCCTTATTAAAAACCTGAAATCCTTTTAATTCTTCGAATTTCTCCTTGCTAATATAATATGAGCCATAGTTTTTGTCTTTTTTTATAGCATTTCCTTGCTCATAAACTTTATAAGTATCATTGCTTTGAGGAACGAACATAGCTTTAGTTATACTTGAACCAAATGGGCCCTTTTTATACAACGCAACATTATCAAGAGTCGTCCATACCCAATTGCTTGGCACTTTATATGTCTGCTCCCAATCTGGAACAAGTGCATTTTCTAATCTTTCCTCAAGTGTGAGGCTTTCTTTTTTCTTCACCATCAGTAGTCACCACCTAAACTTTTCAGCTCTTTCACTACGCTCATGATTAAGTCAACAGCTTCTTCTAACTGTGCAATCGTTTCTTCACCACTTTCAATAGGGTCTTGTAAATCTTCATAATCCAAAACATTTTCGTCACGAATCAAGCCCAAGTCAAGGCTATTTTTTTTATTCTTAATTTCTTCACGAGTAAATAAAGTGAAACGGTCGTCTTTCACTTTATTTCTGTCACTAGCTTCATACGCTTTGATAAAGTCTGAAAAATGTTCCTCTTTAAGTGGTGTTGTTTTTCCAAAAGAAGGCATATTGGTACGCATATCATAAAACCATACTTCTTTCGTATTATCTTCATTAGCTTTTCCACGTGTAAAAAACAGGACATTAGTTTTAACTCCCTGTGCATAGAAAATTCCTGTAGGTAAACGTAAAATAGTATGCAAATTACATTTATTCATTAAGTCTTCACGAATTTTTGCACCATCCCCATCTGCAAAAAGTACATTATCAGGCAACACCACTGCAGCACGTGATTTACCATCTTGTTTTAAACTACGATAGATATGTTGTAAAAAGTTAAGCTGTTTGTTTGATGTTGGATAGGTAAGGTCATCACGCGTAGTACGCTCACCTCCTTGTTTTGTTCCAAAAGGTGGATTTGTCAGCACTAGGTTAAAACCATTCATACTCTTTCCTTGATTGGATAGTGTATCTGCAAGTTTAATATCACCATCAATGCCATGAATCATTGCATTCATCATAGCAAGTCGGTGCGTATCAGCAACAAGCTCACAACCTGTAAATGCCTTATGTTTTTGAAAACTATATTGTGTATCAGATAAAGCGAACATATCATTATGTTCTTTCACATAGCGGTCAGCTGCTATCATAAATCCAAACGTACCGCAAGCAGGGTCATTGCATAGTTCACACACTTCAGGCTTTGTTAGTTTTACCATGACATCGATTAACACACGCGGGGTAAAATATTGCCCCGCTCCTGATTTCTTCTCGTTTGCGTTCTTTTCAAGCAATCCTTCATACAGATTCCCAAAGCCGTCCTTGTCCACACTATACCAGTCAAGACTGTCAATATTCTTAATAATCTTCTCAAGATTTTTTGGCTCATCAATATTACTTCTTGCCTCACGATAAATATCTCGAATATGTCCTGTACAATGTTCGCCAAGCAAACGGAGTAAAGTATTGTAGTATTTCTTTAACTCAATGCCATTCTTTGAAACAAGAGTTTCCCATGAATAATCTACAATGATTTCTTTTTCCGCAAGTGCACCTAGCTCTTGTTTTGTAAGCTTTTCTCCTTTATTTTGCTTTTCTTTTAATTCATGTAAACCTGTGATATTCTTTGCAATATCTTGTTCCTGTGCCGTTTCCTGCATCATTTTTAGAAATAAAATATAAGTAAGTTCTGTTACATACTGGTGATAAGTTATACCATCATCACGAAGTACATTACAAAGATTCCATAGTTTTTGTACTATTTCTTGATTGCTCATTATGCTACTTTGCCTCCATCATCATAGAGATATTGATTTAACTCTGTGATGTAATCTTTTAATTTATTTTTAAATAGTTTGTTAATACGGGTATACCCACCAAAATCACGAAATGCCCCTAGATTGAATGTTTCTTCGTTTAATACCGTTTCTGTAAGCAAGAATTTTTCAATACGTTCTAGCCAATCCATTTCCATTTTAGAAAAGTTATGAGCTAACTTTAATTTTGTCACTGCCTTTTGTATGCGCTCTTCATGGCCTAAAAGATCTGAACCTACTGCCTGTGACCGGATAAAACTAATAATATCCGCAGCAATATCTTGGTTTGTTGTTTCCTTCCAAGCACTATTAAGCTGTGTCTCCGTAAAACCTTTACTATCAAGTTCTAATCTTAATGACTTTAATGCTACTCTTGTAAGCTCAGCAGGACGAGTACATACTAACTTAAGTGCTTCAATTTTTTCAGCGTTTTCAATAATAAATGCTTTGAATTCCTCTAAATAATCCTGTGGCTTTTGTCCCTTGCCATAGCCTCTGGTATGAGTTAATAACTTATCCTCTTTATCTGAAACAACTACAGCACGTCGTACATCTATACCACCTTCATTTAACATATAAAAGAGTTCTTGTTTATTGAGTAATACGTTTTTACTTTCATTTGGAGATAGACTTTTTATGTGTGCTATAAACTCCATTGGATTTTTACCACCTGAAAAATGCTCAAACTGTTCTTTTTCTCTTTCAGACATTCGTTTATGTTTGCTTCGAATTTTCGCAACAATCATGTCTATTTGATTTTGAACTTTTGCATCGGTATCAAGAGTTTCTAATCCTTTAATCAGATCCACAAACGTAGCATTTGCACTTGCAACAACAGGTTTCATTGTACTAACATCCTGTAAGGATTCATATACACCAACTGGGTCATAAATTTCAAAATGGGTTTTGCCTATTTTATCGCATAGACGTGTAGCACGACCCAGCATTTGCTCATATAGAATACGGGATTTTACGCGACGCATAAATACAAGTGTGGTAATTTCAGGCACATCAATACCGGTTGTTAGTAGATCAACTGTAACTGCAATATTGGGATATTGTTCATTCTTATAAGCACGAATAAGCTCCATTACGCGTTTTTTATCACCTGATTTACCTGTTATCTTCATTATGGCATTGTTACTAATACCAAAGGGCTCATAAATTTCACGTAAAATGTTAACTATCATATCAGCATGATTATCATCCACCGCATAAATAAGTGTCTTTCCCATTCCCGTTGGGTTTATATCATTTGCTATTTCTTCTAAAACCGCACGATTAAAGTTTGGTGTAATAACACGTCTATTAAACTGCTCTACATCAAATTTAAGTTCATCTTCAAGCTCAGCACTATTTGTTATTTCACCAGTGGCTGGGTCATAAACAGGAACAATATCACCTTTTTCATAAATAATTCCTTCTTCACTAAGCTTGGTCGTCAGATTGTGTGGCGCATCATGATCAATTAGATAGCCTTCTACAACTGCTCTTCGATAGCTGTATTCAAAAACGGGCTTACCAAAAATCTCACTTGTGTGTAATGCTGGAGTAGCCGTTAATGCCACCTTTACTGCATCGAAATATTCGATTACTGTACGATATTTACTCACAAAGTCATCTTGGTTGCGATATAAGAGCTCATATTCTCCGGCTTCCTTATCTAATATATAGCCTCTATGAGCCTCATCTACAATAATTAAATCATAGTCAGAAACAGCAGGCATTGTTTCACCCATATTGTACATGATGCGCTTTACAAGACTTTGAACAGTAGCAATCTGAATTTTTGTTTCAGAATCAATGTCTTTATCCTCTAAGTTCTTAATATTGTAGATTTCATCGAGAGTCATCACATCTTCGAGCTTTACTTCTTTGAAAACATCTTGAGCCTGTTCACCTAAGGCTGTACGGTCTACTAAAAATAATATTCTTCTAAAACGACCAGATTTTAAAAATCGGTAAATCATACCAAGAATAGTACGTGTTTTTCCTGTACCTGTTGCCATAGAAAGTAATGCAGTTTTTGCATCATTCATAATAGCATCTTCAACAGCACTTATTGCCTCTACTTGGTAGTCTCTTAATTTTAAACCTTCTTTGTCTGTCAATAAATCTTTCGATGTATTCTGAAGATTATTATTTGCTGCTTCTATGTCCTTTTCAAGCCATTCTAAAATACCTTGTGGACTCACCCACCCACGTAAAGGCTTAGAAATATTACTTTCATTTCGCAAATCAAGGAACCATATTCCTGATTTTTCTTTATACTGTTCCAAATATTTCCGACCATTTGTAGCAAAAATAAATGGTACTTGATAAATATGCCATTTAGAAACAATATATGGAGTATGTTCTTCTCTCACACATTGTGCATAGTCTTTGGCTTGTACATCTAATACTGAAGGAATATCAACTATTGCCTTTTTTGCTTCAATAATAGCTACTATTTTTTCTCCTACAAACAGGGCATAATCTGCGTAGCCTCTCGAACTGATTTTTGAATCTGTTGGCCACTCGGCAATTGCAATATTTTTACCTTTTTGTGGACGTGTTCCTTTTGAATATTTAAGATTATCGGTATCAGCTTCCCAGCCAACCTGACGAAGTTGTTCATCAACAATATATCTTGTTTCTCTTTCGGAAAGGTTAATAAAAGAAGCCGCCTTATTTGCTTGCTGTCTTCTTGCATTGCTACTAACACTTTGTGCCGGTATAGACGCAATTTTATGCGTCAATTCCTGTATTAACTGTTCTTTTTCTTTGATAATTGAATGATAGTTATCATTTTCTTCTGATGGAAGAACAAAAGAGACCGAATTAAAATCCCATTCTCCATAAGTCTGCATAAACCAGACAGAAAGTGTATATGCCATTTCGATTAGTGTTTTACACTTTTCAACATCTTCGAAATTTTGGTGTATTGCATCATTTCTAGTTACTCTAAGTGCGTAAAGGATGTCATCAATATTCTTAGGTATTAATCCTTCTTTTTTAAGAACACGTATACGATTAGCATGTGTATTCTCAACATCTGGTGGATCTATCCCATCTAGTTTTAACATTATATTTACAATAGTTTCGCCCATCATTCCTAACTTAATTAGGCATGAATTAGCATCCGAATATAGATATTTTTCAGCTAAAGCGCCAATTTGATATAGAATTGGAAATTTATCTTGTAAGAATTCAAAATTAGAGTTCATCTTTTACCTCCCTCACATATTGTGTCATTCGTTTACTACTTATCCTCGTATCTGTTCCTGCCATTTTTTCTCTTCTGCACACCACTCTCCAAAGAATTCTCTTTCCTGAATGGATGCTTCAAATACCGGTTTAAGAAACTCTTTTATTCGCTGTAGGATTACTTCAAATCCTGGTAACTGCACCCGTATAGATGGTTGAAACCGTATCCATTGTGCTGATAAAAATGTATTTACTCCAAAAGCCGCAATCCGATCAAAAGTATTAGATTCATAAGGTGTTCCCCTATGCTGTATAGTCTGCCAGATAGCTTCCTGTAATTTACGTCCATCAAAATCAAACATACTGGATAAATAGTAAATGTCAAAAAAATCTTTCATCCGACTCGTGGCTTCCATACGTTTTAGGATGGCATCAAATTTTTCAGCTATGGTACTTTCCAGTGAATATGTATAGACTTCTGGTGCTTCAAAATCTGATAATCTTGTTTTAATCATTCTCTTAACTGCTTTTGGCACAATTACATCATCCATCCCTATATCAATTGAGAACGGTATTTTTACTTGCTTTATCCTTCCAATGAACTTAACGGATACTCCCTGATATTCCTTATCTGGTGTTATTGTGTCGGCATTTAATACCTCTATTGTAATATAGTCATTCGCTGTAGGAACAAGGCTTATTTCTTCCATAATACCTTTCACTTTACTGATATCATTTGAAAGTTGACGCATAAGAAAATCTATATCCTGTGTTGCCCTACTTTGAAATTCAGTAAGTGTATAAATGAACAATCCTCCCTTTAAAATAAAATTACTGCTGTATTGTGACAAGGATAACCGTCTTAAAAATTCCTCTTGGCAAAATAGCTGCAAACACATTTGATAGCTTAATCCTGTTTCCTTTGCTTGATTTTTCAAGCGCGCCAAAATTGACGCTGCTATATCTTTCATAGCCATACTCCTATCATCCTACGAACCTTATTCTCTGTTCGCAGTATCTTTGAATATTCCATCAGACGAGGAACATTTTTCTTAGGGTCTTTTATATATGCTTGAATTGCCTTATTGAAGACTTCAACATCCATCTTGTTTTCTTGTCTAAGACAGTCACAAATTACACGCTCTCTATTAAAAATTTTCAGTTCTGTATCTTCAATCTTTACCACCACCACTCCAAGATTCATTTGCTCCTCTGGAATGTAATGTGGTTTTACACTTGGATAATCAATATTGAATCTTGATTTTGTGGAATGCTTATCAACTGCTAGACACCATGCTGATGGAGTACGATCAGTATAGCCATAATATTGTAGTGCACTTTCCATACAAATGACTGCATCAGGAAAAAGCCTGGTTATAACAGTTGCTTCACTATAAGCACGTTCATCCTGCCATTGGTAATAACCAAACTTAATCTTGTCCACATATCCTTCATCAATTAGTATTTTAAGGAAGCGATTGTATATTTTATTTTCAATAATTTCTTTCGATTTCATAATGCCATTGTGGGCATCAAAAATTTGTTTAGCTGTTTGAATATCCATTCAAGCACCCTTTCTTAATTTGAGAAAACTTTTTTATAATTGCGGATAAACTTACAATTATTATATCCAGAAAATTCCATTTTGTCAAAATTAATTTATCCGCAAAAATAATTATTTGCGGATAAATTTGATTAAAAATTAATATACACATCAATGTGTATACATTCTAAAAATATGTGATTGCAAGTAATGCACTCAAAATCATCATGAGATAGCTTTTCATATACTCAAAAAAGTGATAGTACTTTGCACCATCACTCTTCAATAATGATAGTAGAACATACCATCACTTTAATATCTAAGATTTCCAATTCCTTTCCTGCAATTCATCCCGCGTCCCTCTAATCACTACCAACTCCCACCTTATAATTCATACGGCGTAACCTGATATACATAATAATTCAACCAATTACTATACAAACTATTTGCATGTGCTCTCCACTGCAAATCAGGTTTTTTGGTTGCATCATCCTCTGGATAATAGTTCTTTGGAACCTGGATGTCGAGTCCCTTGTCTATGTCGCGGATATACTCGTTATGCAGGGAAATACGGTCGTATTCTGGATGACCCATGACAAAGATTTGTTTTCCTTCTTCCGCAAGTGCTAGATAAATACCCGCTTCTTGAGATTCTGCTAATACGGTTAGATCCTTACACTGGTAAATATCTTCGGATGCTACCGTTGTGTAGCGGCTATGTGGTGCTACAAAGCGGTCATCAAATCCACGCACTAGAGGGATCTTTCTATTTAGTACCCGTTGCTCATAGATACCGAACAGTTTCTCTGGTAAGAGAATTTTTTCAATGTCAAAGTGATAGTAGAGTCCCGCCTGTGCCCCCCAGCAGATATGCATGGTGGAGGTTACATGGGTCTTCGTCCATTCCATGATTTCCGTTAGCTCTTTCCAATAATCAACCTCTTCAAATGCAAGATGCTCGATTGGTGCTCCAGTAATAATCATTCCATCAAATCGTTTTTGTTTTACTTCTTCAAAAGTTGTATAAAATAGATTTAAATGATTGGCAGATGTATTTAGTGACACATGATTTTTAATCGCTACAAATGTCACATCGATTTGAAGCGGTGTATTTGACATAGCGCGTAAGAGCTGCAATTCTGTATCCTGTTTAATTGGCATTAAGTTTAAGATTGCTATTTTCAAAGGACGGATATCCTGATGCATTGAGCGATATTCATCCATTACAAAGATATTTTCATTTTCTAATTTTTCTCTTGCTGGTAAGTCATGCTGTGTCTTAATCGGCATATTCATTCACTCCCTTAGTTTTCATCGATTCCGGTAAAGTACTTTGCATACCATATTAACATTTGTGCCCCCTTTATTCAAGGGCTGCTCCTACGATTTTCTCATATTCCTCCACCAGAATATCGAGTGGCACAATATAACGTTCTCCTGTTTGGAGCACGATTCCTGCCTGAATCCCAATGAAATTTCCATAGGCATCAAACGTTCCACCTCCTGAGCTTCCCGCCTGCGCATTGGTGGTGGTCAACAGATAAGGGACGAGATTTGTATAGGCTGGTTTGAAATCCGAAAAAGATTTTCTGAGATTGCTGACCTTACCAGTGTAGATCTGATGTCCTTGCCCTGTGATAAATCCAATTGTCAAAACCTTATCCTTTACCTTCATAGCAGCATTTTGTGAAAAGTCTATTGTGACCTTCTTGATTGCATCCTTGGTAGCCTCAGTTAACTGATCCGTTGAAACCTCAAGCACCATCACATCATGGGTAGCTGCCCGCCCTGCAATCCTTGCAGGAGCCATAGTACCATCAACAAATTTCACACGCATGGATTCCGTAAATAAGGTATGACGGCATCCCATAATGCGCACCACCTTCTCATCATAGGAAACGATGACTCCACTTCCCTGTCCATAGATATCACTTCCAGACATAGCCTGTACATTAACGGTGGCACATTTTATTAAATCTGCCACGGCTCCTATATTTGCTTCCTCTAAAACGGATACCGTTCTTTGTCCTTTTCTAATTTCCTCACAGAACCATTTGATTTCGCCTGTAAAATCAATGACTCCTTTCTCTGATGCAACCGTATCCTCTGCAAATATCAAATTCCCATTATCCGAATCTCTTTGCTTTTCGTAGTATTCCTTACCCTCTTCCTCCCGTAGTTCGTAATCAAACGCATATACATTTGAAGTCAGGAACGTAGAACACACCATCAGAATGACAAGAAACATCGTCACGTCTTTGATTACAATTTTTCTTCGTTTCTCTTTTCTATAATCTCTAAGGAACATGACTCCATAAAAAAACGCGCCAAAAATCCACATGGCAACCGTATAATAATCACCCAATTCCTCCATATAGTCATACTGGACAATCTTTCGAAAAGAGGGATACACATGTAGCCTTTGAAAATCCTCATCATTTTTTGCATACTCTCTATAGTCATCATTCAATAGAATCGCATTTGAAAGGATTGAAATGGCTTTACGATTTTTACCGATAATGGCTAGAGCACATGCTTGATTATAATCATCATCACCGACGGTTTCTATCTCGGAAAGATAAGTATGATAAAGCTCCTTTTCTCCCAGCTTTTGATAGATATTTGTCATAAATGCTTTTGCATACAGGTTCTCAGGATATTTTTTAAGGCATTCCTCTCCTATGGATAATACCTTCTCATAATCCTGCTCTGCAAAGGCAATTCTCAATAGATATTGATAGATAGACTCACTTTCCATTTGATGTTCTAGTAACTGCTCACACAAAGCACGGACTTCGATATATTTTTGCTGCTTATAATAGAGCTCGCACGTTCCTATTTGAAATTGGATATTGGAAGGTTCTAATTCTAATCCTTCCTTTATGATTTGCGAGGCATGCTCTAAATCCGATTGCAATAAATACCGGTTCATGAGAACTGTTTTTACTTCGATCAGACCATCAGAAAAAGCTTGGTCCGAAGGATATTTCCTACTAAGCTCTTCATATACAAAATGCAGCCCCTGTAATACTTCGATACTGCATTTTTCATACGTAGGATAAGAAAATACCTGTCTGATAAATATTCCCTGGTAATAAAGACTCTTTGGATAATCAGGGTCGTTGCGAAGAATGGTTTCTACTTCATCAAATGAGGGGACTCCCTCGATTTCTTCCCGATAAGTATTGATTCTTCTTTCATTGGGCCTTTGATTCATGAGTGCTTTTACTTTCGCTATTGTTTGATTAACGAGCTCCTGCTGCGTCTCATCTCCATCGATTGTTTCTAGTATTTCGAGTGCCTGATAATGATGTCCAATCTGTAATAAACATAAGGCTTCTCCGTAAAGGGTCATGAAATCTTCGTCCCCCTCCTCAGAATCCTCCGTATACTGCGATAGTGCCTCACTATAATTGCCCGCAAGAAAAGCATCCTCTGCACGTTTTTTTTCTAAATCCTGTGCATAGGTAAATGACCCTGTTAAATCACTGATGATAAAAATTGTAAAGAGAAACCCCAAAAGTCGATACACGTAATTGCTCATTCTAATACCCATCCGCATGCTTTAACATGCACTCACACAAATAATTGTCTTTGCGTTATTTAATGGAATTATAACACATTTCCATAGAAATGGAAAAAGAGCTATTTTATCATCTCACGATAAGCAATCCACTTTGAAAGATTAAAGCTTCTGATACTCATTTCTTTACCCTCACTTTGTATCCTTTCTAAATAGAACTCCCTATTCTCAAAATAGAATTTCATAGCATAATCATCTTGATCTTCCTTATTATAATCTAGGGATAGGACAATTGGTGCTGCATCTGCTGATAATTGATAAAGGTAATTCCGATCTGCTTCCGTAACATGATCCATTGTAGCTGTAACATTATACTTCGCAATCCAGTAATCCTGATGACTGAGAGACAAACACAGATACGATACTGACACAACTATCATACAAAAACGAAACAACGAAAATTCGGTTTTATAGATATAAATGACGATACCAATCAGTAATATGATTAATACTAGCAGACTCCATAATACAAGCACTCTCGTAAATGTCAATTGATAGGCATTGATATACAGAAGCATACGGTATAAAGAAGAAATAATCATAATAAACGTACAGCCGCATATCATTGTCAATATTACTTTTAATACTTTATGCTCCCGAAAATAATGTAGACAAATTAATACCATAACCAGATTCAGTAAACATACAAACAGCAATTGGAAATATCCACTTCTTGCATAATCCGCATAAGAATATCCCTCAGGGAGCTTTAACCCTCCAATAAACAGATAAAAAAATTGAATTGTGCAAAAAACGAGATATACTGATGTCAATACTGATGTGAAGGTAATTGCTACAATAGGCTCCGCTGTTCTTTTCTCTTTCATTTCTTCACTTAAATTTTTACTGATTACCGAACACAAAAAAGAATAGGATGCAAAAAATGCAAAAATGGTAAGTGAAATAACACCAAACACATCCTTGTCAATCAAATCCAACTGTTTAAATGCCTTTATAAATATATGATTAAATACAATATCTGCTCTTGTCAATAATCCCATAACAATCATTAGTAACGGAACCGTAATAATAAGTCCATATACGACATATTTACCTTTGGAATTTTCCTTTTTGCTTCTCTTCTTCAAAAAATGATTTAAATGAATAAACGGTTGGAAAATATGTAGAATGGAAGCGATTGCAGTATATGCAACGGTTCCTAAATACTTGGAAAAGTCCCACTTTCTGTCATCATATACCTGATGTACCATAAAACTGCAGATCAATAATAGAATTCCCATAAAATTAAATATTTGAATTGGCAAACTGTCGGTGCAGAATGTCGATATTCCCAACAATAAAGAACTTCCTATATAAAACCATGCATCCTTTTTCATCAAGATCTCCAGTTTTTTCATGCAAAATAAAAAATAGATGTAAACACCTCCAATGAATAGTGGAAATGTGATTCCTACAAGATTCTGATACAGACAAAACGTATAAAATACTGCAAAAACTAACGTTGCCAAGCCAATAGCACCAAAATGTTCATTCATCTTTTCCACCCAGCTTTTGTTCTTCAACACTACTTCCATAGCTGGCTCTGTTTTAACCTCTGTTTTAGCTTCTTCTTTTACTTCTTCCATACCATTTTGTTCTATCATATTTACACCTCTTTGTTTTCTGCTTTTAAATTTTTAAATCCTGATACTAACTATAGATCCAAAATTACTGATTTATGATTCTATCTCCGGCACTGCATTTTTATCCTCAAATTCATATTCTAAAATGTCACCTGGCTGGCAATCAAGTGCTTTACAAATCGCCTCCAAAGTCGAAAAGCGAATTGCTTTTGCCCTATTATTTTTAAGAATAGATAAGTTTGCCATTGTAATGTCGACCTTCTCTGCAAGTTCGGTTAATCCCATCTTTCTCTTTGCCATAATGACATCCAGATTTATTATAATTGCCATATCTACATGCCCCCTATATCGTTAGATCATTTTCAAGTTTGTATGTGACAGCCTTATCAAATACTTGTGACAAAACCTTACTGAAAAATCCTGCAACTAAAAACACTAAAATTACGACCAAGATTGCAGGTGTAATGTAAAAAAACATACGCACTGCTGAAACAGCCATAATTGAAAAGCTATAATTCCCCATTTTCCGTAGACTATCTACATTTTTAACAATGAAGCAGTCGTCCTCTAAGACCGTTCGAAAAATTTTTCGTAATTCATTAATCAGCATGACTGCAAGCACGCCATCAATAAAATACAGAATGACTGCCTGCCAATAAAATATTTTAAATTTATCATAAAATGGTGCAATCGCTGCAATTAGCAAAGGTAGTGCCATACAAGTCAGTATGCCGCTATAAAACATAAAATCTAAAATAAGTTTTGTTATCTTTGCCAAATCAGTCTGTTTCTTATAATCTTCATTCATTCTATTATCCTCCATGGATGTTTAACCTAATATATATGTAATCCCTATAAACGATTCCTATCCTATGTTGCTATTAGTTACATTCTAGTCATTATACTACTCAACAAATTAATAATCAATATATTTTTATCGTTTATCGATATATTTATATTATTTATCAATAACCCGTACTTGAATGTATAACTAATGTGTAATCGTAAAGTGAAAATTTAAATTCCAGTTCGCCTCTCCTAATTTTATTTAAACTAGAATTTACTCCTGCACAAAAAATATAGTATTAATGTTATGATATTCCATGGTTATCTATCTGTTAGAAAGGAAAAGCCATGAACAATGATAAAAATACTATACATAATCAAAAACATTTAACCTTCTCTGACAGAACTTATATTGAACAAGAACTACTACAAAATAGTACTTTCCGTTACATTGGAAATGTATTGCACAAGGATCCATCTACAATCTCAAAGGAAATACGTAAGCATGTAAAAATGGTCGATGGGAAACGTGCTTCTGGACATTGCATTAAATGTAAGCACTACACTTCTTGTGAAATCCGAGGATATGATTCTGTTGTTTCTGAGTGCAAACATTCTTCGTATTGTAAGAATATCTGTAAAAGATGTTGGCGCGAACGCCCACCTCAGTTCTGTTCCATCTACATGTCATTTGTATGTGATAAGCCCATACATGCTCCATATGCTTGTAATTGTTGCGTTACTGAAAAAGATTGTCCCTTGTCGCATCCTGTTTATGCCGCAAAAACTGCACAGATTGCATACGAAAAGACTCTTGTAAAAAGTAGAGATGGAATTAACATGACACCCGATGAACTTCTAGAACTAAATGAATTAATATCTCCTCTAATTCTCAAAGGACAGCCATTAAGCCATATCTTTGCAGTACATGCCGATGAAATTCCTGTATGTAGACGAACACTTTACAATTACCTTGACCAACGAATTTTTCAGGCAAGAAACATTGATCTTCCCAGACGTGTCAGATACAAAAAGCGAAAGAAAAAGTCAGCTCCACGTACAACTAAAAACTTACAACAGGTATATCGCAATAAGCGCACCTATATTGACTTTGAGCGATTTATGGAAGCACATCCAGATGTTGACGTAGTGGAAATGGATACTGTAAAAGGTGGTCGTGCTGCAGGAAAATGCCTTCTTACTCTTCTTTTTCGAAGTTGCAGTTTAATGCTTGTAATACTACTTCCTTCCTGTACACAAAAGTGTGTAATTGATGCAATCAATTCACTCACAGATACTTTGGGAATTCGTATGTTCCGTAAATATTTTCCCGTCCTATTGACGGACAACGGCTCAGAATTCAAGAATCCCTGGGATATTGAAACAGATGATGATGGTAGACACCGCACCTATGTTTTCTACTGTGATCCTTATGTATCCAACCAAAAAGCACGATTAGAAAAAAACCACGAATACATACGGTACGTCATTCCAAAAGGAAGAAGCATGTACAAATATACCCAAGAAGACATCAATCGGATGACAAGCCATATCAATTCTACCGCAAGAGACAGCTTAAATGGTGCTACTCCATTTGACCTTGCAGACCTGCTTTTAGACAAAAGAATACCGCTTTTAGCAGGACTGAAAAAAGTCTCCCCAGACGAAGTCATGCTAAAACCGGCATTGATTGAGTCTAACAATTCAAAGGAGGCTGCATATGAAGAATAATCTTTCATACGAAGAACTCTTGCAGAAATATCAGTATGCACTTGATGATATCCAGGCCCTCGAAAGCTATTTAAAGGAATCTCATGAAGAAACGGATACTTGGCAAAAATATGCGGATTACTTGGAAGGACTTCTAATAGAAGCTGGTCTTCTGTAATCAATACCTACACTTTGAATTATTAAATATTTTATGAGCAGATAGATAACCACCGGCAAGTCAAAATCCAATAATTTTCAAAATTGACAGGTGGAATTTATTTTTTCTCAAACTGCTCCAGTTGTCTGTTTGCTATGCAAACAGACAACCTTTACAAAACGGATTATAGCACTTTTCAAGGTACTTTTACATAGGCTAAGTTATAAAAAGTTGCTTAAAATCGAAAATACAAGGTCAAATCAATAGAAACTGGAATTTAGTTTTTCATTTGACC
>JAQUUB010000025.1 GCA_028694115.1 Lachnospiraceae bacterium | reverse complement strand
AGCATTGTTTTGGTGTGCTGTCAAGGGTGGCGTAAGCTGCCAAAATCTTTCGTATCTACAGTTTTCAAGGTTCTATTGTAGCCTATTTTTTAAATTTGATTTTTCATAACTTATTTGACACTATCTCATATGTGACCATTAGTCACTTTTATTTTCTTTTGTGTTATATCACACAAATGACTGTTGGTCAATAATTTTTATAATTTTTTAATAATTTATTTGACCGTCGGTCATTTTTGTGATATAGTCCAAGCATAATCAAAAAAGGAGGCTTTTTATGGGAAAGCTTGAACTAAATAAGCAATTAAAAAAAGATGCCTTATTAAATACCGCCTTCGATTTATTTACTACAAAGGGTATTAATAAAACATCCATTTCAGAAATCGTAGACCGCGCGGGCGTTGCAAAAGGTACCTTCTATCTCTATTTTTCAGACAAGTACGATATCCGTAATAAACTGATTGCCCATAAAGCAAGCCAAGTCTTTCGTAAAGCAGAAAGGAGTTTAGCCAAAACGAAAATTACCTCTCTGGAGGAAAAAATAATTTTTATTGTCGATCATATCATCGATCAATTATCTGCAAATAAGTCACTTCTCAACTTTATCTCTAAAAATTTAAGCTGGGGAATTTTCAAAAGTGTCTTAATATCGAATACCCCTGAGGAAGGAATTAATTTTTTAGATATTTACACTTCCATGTTTCAAGAGTCTGACAAGCAGTATGAAAATCCCGAAATCTTAGTTTACATGATTGTAGAACTTGTAAGCTCCACAAGCTATAGCTCAATTCTCTATGATGAACCAGTTCCAATCGCAGAACTTAAGCCCTATATTTTCAACACGATTAGAGAAATGATGCGTTCAATGGAGGTTTCCTAATCTACTTTCATAAAAAAAGCTTTTGCATGGAGAAAATTTCTCTCCATTGCAAAAGCTCTTTTTATTCTTTAATTATCTGATATACAGTTTCATCAGCCATGAAACTGCCAATTCAAAGCCTGCAATAATAGGTAGAATGACGAATGGCCATAGGAGTACTTTTTCTTTCCAATCCTTCTTATTGACAGTATAATCAAAAATATTTACCACCATCCATGAAATATAAGGATGCCAGAAAAAATAATTTGAGTTCTCCTGTCCTCTGTAAATAATCCATACACTAAGAATACTATAAATCAATCCAATTGCTAATGCTTTCATCTTCCACTGCGGTTTTCTTTTTACCGTCAAAATATAAATCCCCGCTATCACCAGACCGTCCCCAATAGCCCTTAAATAATTCATAAAGCTTCTCCTATTAAACCTATTTTCCAGATTCCTCTGCTATTCTGTACCAGAATCATCTGTCATTCCCGTTTCTATGGCATTTTCCAGTCCAATTGCTGCCATTTCAAGCTTTCTCTTCTTTTTCAGCTTTTTCGCTTTACTATGCTTATGAATAATCATATAGAAAATCGGAAGTAAAATCAAGGTCAAGATTGTGGAAGCTACTAATCCACCGATAATAACAGCTGCCATACCCTGCATTACCTCGCCGTTTTCACCAATTCCAAGTCCTAATGGAACCATGGAAAGAATCGTTGTCAAGGTTGTCATAAGAATTGGACGTAATCTTGATTTTCCAGCCTCAATGAGCGCTTCTTCTGTTGGCATGGACTGTCGTAGCTGATTCGTTGTATCTACATAAAGAATACCATTATTTACGACAATACCTCCTAGCATCAGGAATCCCATCATGGAGGTCATACTAAGTGTACTCTGGGTAACAAGTAACATTAGTACAGATCCAATTAAACTAAATGGTACACAGAACATAATCATACCAGCATAACGAATGGATTCAAACTGCATTGCCATTACCATAAATACCAGCCAAAGACCTGTTGCGGTAGCAATTAAGATTGCCTTAAACTCTTCCATCATCATTTCGTCTTCCATATTAGACATCTGCTTAACACCTCTTGGTAAGGAAACCTCCTCCATCAGCGTTTTGATTGCATCCTCGACCTCATATTTCTTTTCCGTGTCATAATTTGCTGTAATACTTGCTTTATATAGAGAATCCTGCCTTTCAATCATTTCTGGGGTATCGGTATATTTAATTTCTGCAATATCCGATAAGATGATTGATTTCCCATAATTATTTGGTATTGATAAATTGAGAATATCCTGAACTGTCTTATAAGATTCACTTGGATATTCTACCGTTACCTTATAATCCTTATCCTCTATGGAAACATCCATGGCATCTTTCCCTGTTTTAATCATGTATAGGCTTTGTGCTGCCTGAGCCGGAGTTGTGCCTGCTGCTACTGCTTTAATAGGGTCAATTATAACTTCTGCTTTCGATCCCGAATTACTAAAAGATGAGGTGGTACTAATTACACCATCAATTTTCCGAATCTGTTCATCAAGTTGTTTAATTGCAACCTTCAAATCCTCATAATTGGAACCCTGAATATCAACTTCCTTGCCGGTACCGCCTCCTGTACTCATCATCGATGATGAGGTAGAACTGCAGACTATTTCAACATTTTTAAACTGCTGCATTTCTTTGTTCCATTCGTTTACAATATCTTCCGTACTTCTTGAACGTTCTTTTTTCAAATATGCCTTCACCGTTATGGAAGATGACCCTGCTTCTGTACTGGCAGAATAATTTTTAACATCTATATCTTCACTCACAAACTGTTCTAATTTTTTAATAACTGCATCTTTATTTTCAAGGCTGAGACCCGGTCTTACCTCCCCGGCCACTGTAATCTGCCCTTCATCTGTAGCCGGCATTAATTCAAAGTGCACAAACTTAAAGCAAAACATTGATATAATAAATATCACAAGAGCCAGAACTGATAAAAGCTTTTTCCTATTTAAAGCTTTCGACAATAAGTTCCCATACCAGTTAGATACCTTGTCTAGGAAACGCGAAACTATTGTATCTGTTTTTTCTTTTGGCTGATACTTACTAAAGCATAGCGGAACCAAGGACATTGCTGCGATTAATGAAGAAGTCAACGAAAAGATAATTGTAAATCCTAACTGTCCAAACATCTGTCCTGATAATCCTTTTAATAATGCTAATGGAAAATATACAACAACGGTTGTCAATGTTGACGCGGTAATCGATAACGCAACTGTTTTTACACCTGAATAGGATGCTTCTTCGTATGACATCCCCTGTGCTTTCTTACGGAAGCACATTTCTACTACAACAATGGAATTGTCTACCATCATTCCAATACCAATAACTAGCGCTCCCATCGTAACTATGTTTAACGAATAGCCACATGCATTCATTAAGATTGTAGTTGCAAGTAATGATATGGGCATAGAGCTTCCTACAATCAGACTGGCTTTGAGATCACCAAAGAAGAGGAATAAAACAAACATTGTAATAATAATACCTAATACCAGTGTCTCCGCAACACTTTTAAGAGAAGAAATAATCGCAGTACTACTATCATAGGTCGTTGTAACTTCCATGTCTGGATATTTTTCATTTAAATCATTAATAACCTTTTTGACATCCTTTGACAATTCAACGGCATTTGTTCCTTGTTGTTTTACAATTCCTAACGTAACGTTTTCATATCCGTTATAACGGCTTAAACTATCTGCTTCTTTTGAAGCAAAAGAAACATTAGCCACATCAGATAAATGGATAACTTCTCCCGATCCCGTTGTTATTGGAATATTTTGAATATCCGTAATTCTACTATAATCTACCTCTGCACTTACATTAAAAGTCTGACTACCTACATCAACAGATCCTGCTGGCATTGAGAAATTAGCAGCTGTTAAAAAATTAGCAATCGATGACATATTCAAATTGTACTGTTCTAGTTTCTCAGCAATCAGATTTACACTGATATAAGCTTCATTTCCACCCCAGACAGTCGTGCTGGCAACATTCGTAATTTTATCTATCTCAGGTTTTAATGTATCATTTACATAATTTAATACATTACTGCCATCCTTGGAAGCAATGGACAAATCCATCGCATCCGTTGCATTGATATCCATAATGATAACCACTGGCGTACTTGCTTTTTCTGGCAAATCATTCTTAATGGTCTGCAGTTCCTCCTGCAAATCCATATAGGCCTCATCCATATCGGTTCCATAATCAAATGAAAAAATCATGTAAGACATATTTTCCATTGATTGTGACATAACGCTATCTAGTCCTGCAATCGTTCCACCGATATTTTCGATTTTATTACTTACTAAACGTTCTACCTCTTCAGGACCTGCCTGTGGATAAAGCGTATAAACAATCATCATTGGTAATTCCATATCTGGAGTTAACTGCATATTCATTTTAGGAATCGCCGTAAGTCCAAAGATAACCAGTGCCATAATAAGGATAATGGTAGATATAGGTTTTCTAAGGCATAATTTCGTTAAGTTATGCATAATCTTTTCCTTCCTATTCTTCTACGCTGTTTGCAGATACTTCTTTTGTTTCAACTTCAAGTCCATCACGAAGTTCTGAGGACCACGAACATACAACTTTATCATCTGCACTAATTCCGGAAATAACCTCCATATTTGTATCGTCGAATACACCAACTTCAATATACACTTTTTTTACGACACCATCCTTTACTACATAAGTAAATGCTTTCGAGCTATCATAATACACTGCATCAATAGGAATCATAAGAGTTTTCTCTGAGAATTGTGTCTGAGTTGTTACTTTTGCAGCCGTTCCAGATACTAATTGTTCCCCACCCTGTTTCACGACCGCCTTAATTATAAATAATCCGCTGGTAGTATCCACATTTAAAGGAATTTCTGAAATATATCCAGCATACTCTGTTCCATTTCTTTCTATTACTACATCCTGGTTCACACTTAAATTGTTCTTAACATTTTCTGTTACCTTGAAATTAACCACCATATTATCCTTATTCGTGATTACATAAGTTGGAGCACCAGCTTGAGCCATATCATATTTTTCAACATTGATACTCTCAATCACTCCACTTACAGGAGCCGTAACTTTTGTATAATCTAATTGCAGTTTCGCAGATTCTACGCCAACGCTTGCTTGTTTTAAAGTTGCCGACACGGTTGCCTGGGTTCCAGGTGCTGTATAATTATTAAAGTAATCAAGGTTTTTCTGTGCTAAATTTTTCCCTCTGACAGCTTGATCATAAGAAGTTGCTGTTGAATTTTTTGAACTATTAATACTATCTTTTTGAGACTCGAGGGCACTAATTCCACTCTCTACAGAAGATAATGCTGTACTTGCACTGTTTGCATTTCCTTTTGCTGTCGTCATCTCAGTTGATAAATTGTCTATTGTAATTAATGGATTTCCCGTCGTCTTTGCTATGTAGGCATTATATTCAGATGAATGAGAATCAGATGGCTTAACATTACCTAATGACCCTGTTATCTGTGCAAAATATTCATTAAATTCTGATTGTAATTTCGATTGTTCATCTGAGCCATCGGGTGCAGCAATGTATTGTGCTTCTAAGCTTTTTAGTTTTCCAAGAAGACTATTTGCTGTTGCAAGTTTTTGATAATAATCACTTGCTTTTTTTGCAGCGTTTTCTAAATTGTTTTTATTATCTCCCATATCATTTAATTGTTCTTCTACATCATTATAAGAGTCACTTAAATTACTGCATGCATCCGTAACGGATTTTATGGAATCACTAGCAGAAAGTACTGAATTTTCAGCACCTGATTTTTGTACATCCAATCCACCCAGCTGTTGACTCGCACCTGCTGCTGCCGTATCGTACGTAGCCTGTGCATTCGCCATCTGCATTTGCAACGCGGTATCATCGAGCGTAAATAATAAATCTCCTGCTTCCACCTGATCTCCAACCTTGAAGAATGTTTCTGTAACTTCTCCAGACATCTTTGGAATTACGGCCGTCTCTTCTTCTGGCTCCAGTGTGCCCATGAATTCTCCCTTAACAGAAATATCCCCGAATTCAGGACTAGTAATATCTACTGATACCGTTTCCTTCTCTTCGGCTTTCTCCTTACTGCTTCCACATGCTGTCATTACCATGCTTACCGCCAGCACCGCACATACTAACTTTTTTTTCATTTTATTTCTCCTCTTCTTACCCATCGTTCTTCTATAATTCATATTACGCAATATTATTTGCCATTTAATACTGTTTTCAATTCAATACTATATACAATATAGTATTATATGTCAATACATTATTTACACTATTTTCATATTTTCATTGTCTTGAAATACTATTTGATGCTTTATATATTTTTATTAGTTTACAACGTTAATTATTAACATTGTTAAATGTTATTCTTTTATCCTTTTAATGTCAATTAAATAATTATTAAATTAATATAAAAAATAGAAGTTGACTGCTTATAAACAACAATCAACTTCTTTTTCTCATTCAAAAAATACTTCTTTTCCTACATCATAATAATAATTATCCACAGGAACTATGGTTGTTCCATTAATTTCAAATACCTCCCATACAACTCCCGCCTTATTCACAGGTACTTGATAAGATGCGACTAATCCATCTTTATTATATACTTTTACCTGTGCTTCACTTGTAGACATTTCATACGTCATCGTATTATCACTATTTCCACCGCGTTTATCTGTAACATAATATTTAAACTGTGTATCTTTATCTACCGATACAATTATACTACTATCGGTATTCTTTTTCTCTTTTCCTAAGTTAATCATGAACGGTTGCAACTCTGCCTTCGTATTATCATATGTTAATACAATCTGATATTCATTATCCTTTAGTCGTTTCGATGCATTTTTTGTGACATCTAATAAATAGTAATCGGTATCATGTTTATTCTCACCTTCGGCCGCCATATAAGTAATTCCCAATGAGTAAGAAATTGTTTGTGTTGGGATATAGATATCATTGATTGTTACCGTTTTAAAATCTCCATACTTTAATTCCACTCCATACCAATCTTCATTATTTACTGGCACCTGCGTTTCAAAATATCCGTCTCCATTTGTAACAAAACTTGATGAATATTTATGAGATTTTGAAGTAATTGTCATTTTAACATTTGATAATATTCCGCCATACTCGTCTGCTACATATCCACTGATTGTAGCTGTTCCTGGGATATCCTTCACAGCCATGTAGGTCGTATACGCACGATTAATTAAATCCTTTTCTAATTCATCGTACTGAGACTGTATAAATTCATCATACTTTTTATAATCTTTTGCTGTATAGGATTTATTACTCTTTAAAGCATCTTCATCATTAATATAACATTCTACCATCGTGCTTTTTGCAAAATAACATTTTTTACCCCGAATCGTTCCATCCTTATAGGATGTTCCATATATATTGTCCTTATAGGAATATACATAGGAAAGACTTCCTTCATTAAAATAAAAATTTGTAATATCTCTGCCATCACTACAGTACTCTGTGGATATAATCTTATCTATTTTTTTAGTTCCTGGATTTGTATAAACTGTAAAATCGATCGTAGAACCATGATTATCGGTACGTAGCATTCTGATTTTCTTAACAGAGTAAGCTCCTATTTTTGCATCAATCTCATCCGCTACGTTTTCTATTGCTAAGCTAGTATCCCGATTTTCTGGCAGATAAGTTACTAAGCTATAGTCAATTGCAGGCATCTTTCCCTTTTGTTCTGTAATGTATGCAAGTGCATTTTCAAAAGTATCTTCTTTTACTTTCGTTTCAAAATTTATTTGTGTTATTTCTTCTGTTGGAACTTTGTGTTCCGTTTTATCATTTGAAACAGTATTTACTGACTCAGAATTAACTTCTTTTTTCACTTCAGACTGTGAAAGTGTATTTTCTTTTACTGATTCATCATCTATTTTGTTACTTATTATATTTTCTTCTGTTTTTCCACACGCTGTCAGCATGATCATTGCAGCAATTATTGTTATTTGAATTAATTTTCTTTTCACTCTTACTCCTATCTGCATGCTTCTTGCATGCAATAATTTTTACTATTATGAATGAAATTAGCATATCACATTTTTGTTTTTAATTGCGTATATTTCGGAAATCTTAATAAAGAATTCAAACATATTCCATTATTAGGATATACGGCTCTTTTTCTATTATACATAAAATAAGACTCTTTCTTATACCTCAGGTACAAAAAAGAGTCTCTTATTTTTAGTAATTATGCTACCTTCTTAGATTTTACAATTACAAAACTGATAACCAGTGCAATTGTATAAAGAATACTCGTTACAATCAAAACATTAGTAAACGAACCCGTTCTTGCAACAATGAAAGAACTTAACTGATTACCTGACAGTCCTGCCATTGCCCATGCAGATAGTGCTAATCCATGAATCTGACTTACATTTTTCATTCCATAACGGTCTGACAACAATGTTGGAAGATTACTGAATCCTCCACCATATCCTGCATTTACAGTACAAAGCAGAACGATAATCAATGGTATAATTGCATTATTTATTCCATTTGTCACAACTGTTATTACAGATAATCCGATAGATAGTATGAATATTAATTTATAAATGGTATTACGGTCTTTTAACTTATCTGCTGCTGCAGAAAAGCCTAAACGTCCTCCCGCATTAAAGACTGCAGTAAGAGATGATATAACACTAATAAATCCTACGGATAATCCCAATGTATGCATAATATCTTTTTCTTGAGAAATCAAGGCAAGACCGCAAGTAATATTAATATAGAACATCAACCAAATTCCAATAAATATAGGATTCTTAAACATAGAAAGAGGTTTGAATTCTGATTTTCCCTTCGCTTCTACCCATCCTTCTGGTTTATTTAATAGGAAATGACCTGTCATCATCATAACAAAATAAACAGCTGCAAGAATATAAAACATAGTAATAATGCCTACCTTACCTATTAGTGCAGTCATAATCGGGCTGGCAATTACTTTTGCCAAACCAAATCCTGCTACTGCAAGTCCGGTTGCCAATCCCTTCTGATCTTTAAACCAAAGCATGAGGGTCTTAACTGGAGATAAATACCCTAATCCCAATCCAATACCCATAATTACACCATAGAAAATATAAATACCAACTAATGATTTAAAATAAACGCTTAAGCCAGTTCCAGCAAAACCAATAGCAAAGCAAATTGCTGCAATTAATGATGATTTATGAATATCCTTTTCTACAACTCCACCAGCAAATGCTGCTGACATTCCAAGGAAGAAAATTGCAATACTAAATGCCCATTCAACAGAGCCCTTTGAGCACCCTATATACTCTGCTATATCCCCCTTAATTAATGACCAACAGTACACTGTTCCTATACTGCAGTGAATTAAAAGCGCCGGAATCGCTGCTCTTGTCCAACGATTACTAAATTTTCCCATAAAATACCCTGCTTTCCTATTATTTTTTTATTTTGAATGGAAATTCGACATAACCAAAGAGTATTATACAAGTATTTTTTTGTGTCGTCAATAGCTGTATTCCATTTAGGAATACCTCGTATTCCATTTTTCATATATCGCATTCTTTTAGTAATATTTTTAATATTCCCACTATGGTAATTGACATGCATAATAACATTAAAATGAGTAAATACCACAGCTTTAGTTTCGATACTGTAATCAGATAACTTGTTGCATAAACTAAATAAAGAAATAAAATAATAGTACTTCTATCTGCCGCTTTTTTGATATCACGTTTTTTAATTTTCTCTAAGTCCTGATGAATGTAATCCTTTAAAAATAGAATATCAGCCTGCCCATGAGTGGTTCCTCCCTGCACGGCTAGAATCAGTCGATTCAATAAAAAACCATTAATCAAATCAATTTCGTGCTTTCCAGCATATGCCATGGCCGCTGATGTAAAGTCACTTGTTGTAACAAAAATTGCATGATCTGCATTCGAATCAAGCATAGCAGAATGAAGTTTTTGTATTTTTTCACGACTAATCTTATATTCCGGACTATAAAGTTTTACTTCTGCGATACACTTGTCTTCCCTTTGGTACATAACAATATCTTTTCCACCATCATTACTTTTTGTAGTAACCATGACATCTGTGTACCCTAGCGCTTCAAAAATCATTGCCATATAATTCTCGAATTCCGTTGGATGATAATAAAATTTATTTCTTAAAGCATCCACCGTATTTGCGGAAGAAAGATATTCTTTTTCCATTTTCCATGATAATATCCACCGATAAATAGAAAAACACACTCGCAACACCCATTTAAATCCCCATTGAATACAAAACACGATAACCAGTATTTCAATTTGAGATAATACTCGTTCCACCTGTACAGGCACCCCTATTCACCACCCTTTCCACCGAAGCAAAAGAGACTATTTATTCAACAGTCTCTTTGTTATCTTTCAAGTATCCCGCAAGGCTCCCCAGAGACTTGGTTAAGATTTGTGTTTCGTCCGGATCTAATTGCGCAATTACTGCATCAATCATATCCTTATGGAATTTTTGATGGTGGTAATAAGCCTTTTTACCCTTGTCCGTTAAAGACAACAATACCAGGCGCTTATCCTCATCACTTCTTTCTCTATTCACATATGCACATTTTGCCAATCCATCGATGGCCTTTGTCAGTGTCCCCATGGTAATGGATAATCGCTTTGCTACACTAGAGCTTGTCTGTGGCTTTCCAATTCCAATTGCTTCTATGACATGCATATCATTTGCCGTAATATCCTTGAATTCATCATTAATTAGTGATTTTTCTTCAATATCCATAATATCCTGAAACAAAGTAACTAATAACATATTCAAAGTTTTATCTAGATCCATTTGGTACTCCTATCTGTAGCGGGATTTACCACGTAATTACCTGCGCTCCCCATGTAAGTCCTGCGCCAAATCCTGCTAATACGATTTTATCTCCTTTTTGAAGTTTCCCTTCTCGATTCGTCATATCTAAGAGAATAGGAACACTCCCTGCTGAAATATTACCACATTCTTCAAGGTTTGTGGGAAATTTTTCAAAAGGCTCTCCTAATCTTTTTGAAACTGCTTCAATAATTCGTATATTTGCCTGGTGTAAAATAAAATATTTAATTTCTTCTTTCGCTACACCGGCTTTTTCTAACGCCTGCTCAATACACTTTGGAACTGTTTTTACAGCAAACTTATAGACTTCCTGTCCACTCATGCTTGTATAAGAAAGTTCTTTTGAATTATTTACGTAAGGGTGATTTACTTTTCTGTTTTCACACTGCAGGCTAGGACCTCTGTTTCCATCAGATCCTTGTACCATACTCATAACACCAATCTCATCTTTTTTCACAATTGCAGCCCCTGCTCCATCTCCAAATAATACGCATGTACTACGATCGTTCCAATCCATCATTTTTGACAGGGTCTCTGCTCCTATAATGAGTGCTGTCTGGTATGTTCCTGCCTGAAAATAGGCATCCGCAATGCCAAGTGCGAAAAGAAAACCCGAGCAAGCAGCATTGATATCAAATGCTGTCGCATTATTAGCTCCTATTGCGGCCTGCACTTCACATGCTGTAGATGGAAAGCAATAATCGGACGATATGGTTCCCACAATAATCAAATCAATTTTCTCAGCAGTAACACCTGCATCCTCCATAGCCTTTTTTGCTGCCTCAACGGACATTGTGGTGGTGGTCTCCTCCACTGCCAAGTGTCTTTTTCCTATTCCCGTCCGGCTCCTTATCCATTCATCCGAAGTATCCATGACTTTTGACAAATCATCATTACTAACAATATGAGTAGGCAAAGAACTGCCTGTTCCTATAATTCTTGCTGCCATTTTATTCTCCATTCTTTTAACTTATAAACATGCCTCTACAAGCGGCACAAATCAAATTCTTTCATAATATCTTCAACATGCTCTAATTTCGTGGATAAATAAGCGTTTGCACCACAGAAAAGAAGTGCTTCATCTACGTTTCCCTTTGCCGCATTGACTAGTGCATCTGTAATACAATATGGGATTTCCTTAGGATTACATTTTGCTAAACATTGATGACATTTAGAAATTTTCCGTTCGCCTCTATAAACCTCATCAAGAAATTTATTGTGAATTGCTCTTCCTGGCATTCCAACGGGACTTTTCACAATTTCTATATCTTCTTTCTTTGCATTGATATAGCTGAGCTTATATTTTTCATCCGCATCGCATTCATAAGTCGTAACAAAACGTGTTGCCACCTGTACCCCCGAAGCACCCAAATCTAAATAATACTTCATGTCTTTTGCAGAATAGATTCCTCCAGCAATTACGACAGGAATTTCTTTTTGTGCTTCCCTTTCTATGCTTGCTACCTTTTCAAGTATATGTCCAATCTCATTCTCATAATGTAAGGAATCAATATCATCTAAATCCTCTTTTTTAAATCCTAAATGACCTCCTGCCAGAGGACCCTCCACAATAATAAGATCAGGAACTCGTTCATACTTTTTCATCCAGTACTTCGTAAGAACCTCAAGTGATTTAACTGATGAAACAATCGGTGCAATTTTAACATTGGAATGTTCTACATATTTAGGAAGATCAACAGGAAGTCCTGCACCTGAAATAATCAAGTCTGCACCTGCTTCTACTGCACATGTTACATATTGTTCGTAACATTTTGTAGCTACCATAATATTAACACCGATAATGCCACCGCAAGCAATTTCTTTTGCTCTAATAATTTCTTTTCGAAGTGCAAAGAGATTCGCTTCTAATGGTGATGTATCCCATGTTTCCTCTCTAAATCCTATTTGTGCAGAAGAAATCACACCAATTCCTCCTGCTTTTGCAACATGTCCTGCTAAGTTTGAAAGGCTGATTCCAACACCCATTCCTCCCTGAATTACAGGAATTCTAGCTTCTAGATCTCCGATGACAAGTTTTTTCTGATTCTTGTTAATATTTTCGAAAGCGCTTATATCTTTCATTTGCAATCTCTTTTCCATCCATTCCATGATATTTTTCTAGAAACTCAATCATCTTTTCTTTCATATAAAAAGAAATATCTGTTACACTCTTCTCGTTTGCTCCACCAAATTCCGGAATGATTGTTTCGATGACATTTAATTTCTGTAATTCCAAAGCTGTAATCCCCATAATGGTGGATGCTTCCTTTGCCCTTTTTCCATCTTTCCAAAGGATTGTTGCAAATCCCTCTGGCGAAAGAATGGAGTACGTTGAGTTTTCCATCATCCACACTTCATTTCCTACAGCAAGTCCAAGCGCACCACCACTGCCGCCTTCTCCTATTATAATAGATAGAATAGGCACCTGTATTGCAGACATTTCATAAAGGTTTCTAGCAATTGCCTCTCCTTGACCTCTTTCCTCTGCTTCCATTCCTGGATACGCTCCTGCTGTATTAATAAAACAGATAATCGGTCTATGAAACTTCTCTGCCTGTTTCATTAAGCGAAGTGCTTTCCGGTAGCCTTCTGGAGAAGTCATACCATAATTTCTCATAGCACACTCTTTTGCATCATTTCCCTTTTGAACTCCAATCACAGTCACTGGCTGACCATTTAAATTTGCGATTCCACCAACAATTGCTTTATCATCTCGGAAACTACGGTCTCCATGTAATTCCATAAATTCTTGAAAAATGATATGAATGTAAGTTAACGTTGATGGGCGTTCCATGCTCCTAGCCGCTTTTACCTTCTCCCATGTTGATTTGCTATCCGCCTGATACATCTGTTCCTTCACAGTTTCCGAAATCAAGAATTTTTCTTTTCCATTGGTAAAGTTATTAAAATGGGTATTTCCCACTGAAATTCTATGGCTTTTTAATATCTTATAAAGAGTCTCTTTCAATTGTGCTCTTTCTACAATTCCATCTATGATTCCATGTTCTAATAGAAATTCCGCGCGTTGAAATCCCTTGGGTAGTTTCTGACCTATCGTTTGCTCGATGACTCTTGGACCAGCAAATCCAATCAGAGCTCCAGGCTCAGCCAGAATAATATCACCAAGCATTGCAAAACTTGCCGTAACTCCACCTGTTGTTGGATCTGTTAACACTGGAACATACAAGAAACCAGCATCGGAATGTTTCTTAAGTGCGGCTGATGTTTTAGCCATTTGCATCAAAGAAATAATTCCTTCCTGCATACGTGCCCCGCCTGAACAGCAAAAGATGATAACAGGTAGTTTCTCCTCAGTCGCACGTTCCACTGCTGAAGCAATTTTTTCCCCCACCACGTGTCCCATACTTCCCATTAAGAATCGAGCATCACAAACTCCAATGCACACTTTTTCGTCATTGATTTCCCCATACCCTATCGTAATGCCTTCATGTAATCGTGTTTTTTCTTTTACAGACTGTAATTTATCCTCATACCCTTCAAAGTTTAAAGGGTTACATATATCTAAATCCTCAAACCAAGGAACAAAAGTTTCATTATCACATACCATTCGAATTCTATGACTCGCTCTTACTCTGAAATAGGCTCCACAGGAGGGACAGATGAAGTGATTTTTCATAACCTCTTTTTTATCTGACTCTTTTCCGCATTCTGGACAAATTGCACCTGCCTTCTTAAGTTTTTCTACTTCTGGCTTTATTTTTTCTTCCTCAGGCTTTTTGTTTTCTTCTATCTGGTCAAGTGCTTCTTTACCCTTTTTGACTTTCTCAAAAATATTTTGTTTTTTTACAATTTCTCCTACACGATTACCACTCAGATGGATATATTTGTCTTTATGAAATAACCTACTCATGATTTGCCTGCTTCCTTTATGATGAAATAGCAAAGGTCAATTCTGCCTGTGCTACTATTTTTTCGTTTACTTTTGCTATCGCAAGTCCGATTCCAATTGGTCCCTTTTTTTTGATTATCGTAGTTTCTAAATACAAAACATCCCCAGGAAATACCTTTTGCTTAAACTTTGCGGATTGAACTCCTGCTAAGTATCCTATTTTCCCTTTATTCTCTTCCATGCTTAGTATCGCCACAGCCCCTGTTTGTGCAAGTGCCTCTAGTATCAATACACCCGGCATAACAGGCTCCTGTGGAAAATGACCTGCGAAAAAAGGTTCATTGTAAGAAACGCATTTTTTGCCCAATGCTCTTACCCCTGGTTCTAATTCTTCTATTGTATCGACTAGCATAAATGGCTGCCTGTGTGGCAGAATCTCCATGATTTGTTTTGTTGATAGTATTGACATAAAGCCCCTTTCCGGTTTACATAACTATTCTGAATATTTCTTTAATAATAAACTTGCATTGTGTCCACCAAATCCTAATGAATTGCTTAATGCAAAAGGTACTTCCTCTTCATAAGCTTCTTTACAATAATTAAGATCCATTTCCTCTTCTGCTTCCTCAAATCCTACCGTTCTATGAAGATAGCCTTCTTCTATTTCTTTGACACATGTTACAAATTCAATTGCTCCTGCTGCCCCAAGTAAATGACCGACCATTGATTTTGTAGAGTTAATCCTAAGATTCTTTGCATGTTCTAAAAATGCCAGCTTAATTGCTCTTGTTTCAAACAAGTCATTATGATGTGTTGCTGTTCCATGTGCATTGATATACGTTAATTCCTGTGGCTTAACTCCGCCATCCTCTAATGCTGCAAGCATAGCACCTCTTGCACCCATGCCATCCTCAGCTGGTGAGGTAATATGATAAGCATCGCTCGTACATCCATATCCAATAAGCTCAGCATAGATATGTGCACCTCTCTTTTTTGCATGTTCTAATTCTTCAAGAACCACAACAGCCGCTCCTTCCCCCATGACAAAACCACTTCTTTTTTTATCAAATGGAAGAGAACACTGATTGGGATCTTGTTCTGTAGATAATGCTGTTAATGCACAAAATCCAGACACTCCTATAGGGGTAACAGAGCTCTCCGTACCACCTGCAACCATTACATCACAGTCCCCGTACTGAATGGTTCGAAATGCTTCTCCAATACAATTCGTACCAGTAGCACATGCAGTTACCACATTAATGCTTTTTCCCTTTAAGCCAAATTGAATGGATACATTTCCTGCTGCCATATTGGATATCATCATTGGAACTAATAAAGGATTTACTTTGGAAGGTCCACGGTTTAATAACTTCTCATATTCTCTTTCCATCGCCTGCAGACTTCCAATTCCTGAACCAACTGCACATCCTACGCGATAGGGATTCTCTTCCGCCATAATAAGCTTTGCATCCGCAATTGCCTCTTTTGCAGCTGCTACTGCATACTGACAGAATAATTCCATTCTCTTTGCAGCCTTAAAATCCATATATTCTTTTGCTTCAAATCCTTTTACTTCAGCTGCTAACTGGGACTTATATTCGCTACTGTCAAATTTAGTGATTGGTGCAAAGCCATGCTTTCCTTCTTTAATTGATTGCCAAAACTCCTCAACGCTAAGCCCCACTGGAGTAATTGCACCCATACCTGTGACTACCACTCTTCTTTTCATTTTGCTAATAATCCTCCTATAATGCCATTCCACCATCTACTGAAATGACCTGACCTGTAATATAATCTGCTGCACTCGATGCAAGAAAAGATACGACTTGGGCTACTTCCTCCGTTGTACCTGTTCTTTTTAATAACGTTTGTTCCTTCATTGCTTCTTTTACAGAATCAGGAAGACTATCTGTCATATCTGTTTCAATAAAGCCTGGTGCAACTGCATTCACATTAATTCCACGACTTCCTAGTTCCCTTGCAACACTTTTTGTCAAACCAATTACTCCTGCTTTTGATGCACAATAATTTGCTTGACCTGCATTCCCAATAACACCTGACACAGAAGATATATTTATAATTTTACCACTTCTTTGCTTTAACATTTGACGTGACAAATGCTTCACCGTATTAAAAACGCCCTTTAAATTAATACGAAGCACATCATCAAACTCCGTTTCGCTCATTTTCATCAAAAGATTATCACGTGTAATTCCCGCATTATTTACAAGGATGTCAATTCTTCCATATTCTTTTATAAGATCTGTTATCATTTCTCCACATGCCACATAATCAGATACATCGCATCTTTTGGCAACTGCACTTCCACCATTTGCGATAATCTCTTTCACCACTTGTTCTGCCATATCCTGTGACCCATTATAATTAGCAATTACAAATGCTCCATTTTTAGCAAGTGTGATCGCAATCTGTCTTCCAATTCCACGGCTTGCACCCGTTACAAGTGCCACCTTTCCCTTAAGCATGTGAAAGTACCTCCTGACATTTTTGTAAATCTTCATAATGCTCAATTGATATTGCTATAACATCTTTATTAATCTTTTTCATAAAACCATTTAATGTTTTTCCTGGACCTATTTCAATAAAGGTTGTTACTCCCTCCTCAATCAGTCTTTCGACCGACTGCTGCCATTTGACTGGTGAAGAAACCTGCTTTTCTAATAGTGGTTTTACCTCTTCCTTTGCAAAAACAAAGTCGCCCGTCAAATTTGCCACATATGGAATTTTCTCATATTGAAGTTCAATCCCTTTTAACACCTCGTGTAATTGATTTTCTACTGGGGATAAAAGTTTGGAGTGAAAAGGTCCACTGACATTTAAAGGGATCACTCTCTTTGCTCCAGCTTCCTTTAATTGTTCGGATGCCTGTTGAACCGCTGACTCTTCGCCAGTAATTACAATCTGTCCTGGACAATTATAATTTGCAATTGATACATTGCCCTCTGTCTGTCTGCATATCTCTTCTATTTTATCACTAGGTAATCCCAAGACTGCTGCCATTGCTCCACCAACCGGCACAGCCTCCTGCATAAAGATGCCTCTTTTACGAACTGCAAAAAATGCATCTTCTTCTTTCATTATTCCAGATGCAACCACCGCTGCATATTCTCCAAGGCTTAAACCTGCTGTATAATCTGCTTTGATACCGATTTGTTCTACTGCCCTTAAGATAGCTACTTCCGCAGTAAGCATTGCAATCTGTGTGTATTCCGTCTTATTTATATTGTCATTCTCATCAAAACAAAGGCTTTTAATATCCAGATCTGTGGCTTTTGAAGCCTTTTCAAATACTTCTCTTGAACAATTCTCATTCTCATAAAAGTCCTTGGCCATTCCTATATACTGTGCTCCCTGACCTGGAAACATAAATGCGATTTTTCCCACGTTTATGCACCTAACCTTTCCCTTACTTCTTCCATGATTTCCCGAATAATTTCATTACAGGTCTGCTCTTTCGATACTAGTCCAGCAATCTGACCTGCCATTAATGTACCATTAATCGTATCTCCTTCTTGAACAGCCTTTCTTAGGGCGCCTAATGTTAAATACTCTAGCTCCTCTAAGGTAGCACCTTCTTTTTCAAGTCTATGATACTCTCTTGTCATTTGGTTTCTGATTTGGCGAACTGGATGTCCCGTACTCATTCCTGTAATTTCAGAATCAATATCCTTCGCTTTTAAGATTTTGTCTTTGTAATTTTTATGGACAATAGACTCCTTTGCCACAACAAATCTTGTGCCCATCTGGACTGCACTTGCTCCTAACATAAAGGAAGCTGCAAGGCCTCTTCCGTCTGCAATTCCACCTGCTGCAATAACTGGTATTTTCACTGCATCAACCACCTGCGGAACTAAACACATCGTTGTTTGTGCTCCAATATGACCGCCAGATTCCATGCCTTCCGCTATGACTGCATCTGCTCCACAGCGTTCCATTAATTTTGCCATTGCCACACTTGCAACAACTGGAATTACTTTTACCCCTGCCTCTTTAAAATCCTTCATATACTTTGCTGGATTTCCGGCACCAGTGGTAACAACCTTCACACCTTCTTCTATCACTACCTTAGCCACTTCTTCTGCATTTGGATTCATTAACATGATATTGACTCCAAAAGGTTTATCTGTTAATGCTTTTACTTTTCTTATTTCTTCTCTGACAATTTCAGGTGGACAGCTTGCTGCTCCAATGATTCCAAGCCCGCCTGCATTAGAAACCGCCTGTGCCAGATGATGTTCCGCGACCCAGGCCATTCCTCCCTGAATAATGGGATATTGTATTCCTAGAAGTTCTGTTACTCTTGTTTTCATTTAAATACCAATACCTTTCATTCACGTCTTTAAACTTCAACACCTTTATCTTTTAGATAATCAATCATTGCACCAACTGTTGTGATTTGTTCTAATTCTTCTGATGGGATTTCGATTCCATATTCTTCTTCAACTGCCATTACTAATTCAAATAAATCTAAAGAATCAGCTCCTAAGTCATCTTTAAAACTTGATTCTAAGGTTACTTCTACTCCTTCTAAATTTAATTGCTCCATAATAATTTCTTTTACTTTTTCAAACATGATTTTTCTCCTTTATTTTGTTTGACTATGAAATTGTTTGATAGTCAAATGTTTTGATAGTCAAAGTATATAGATTGGAAATGCGTTTGTCAATCAAATTTTCAAAAAAAGATATCAAACAGCATTTTCTTATTGCTGTTGATATCTCCTTTTTTTCTATTTCTTATTCACCCAAAATTAAATTTCTATTTAATACTAATGTACATATGAATTTCTGCATCTTCCATATCACTGTTCTGATATTCTTCATAGTCACAACCATATGCTCTCTCAATTGGTTGACATGAAAGTGCATACCAGAATTCTTGAACTGCCTTCTGCATATTACCGCGTACAACAAATTTTGCATATTTGCCAGCTGGGATGATAACCTTTCTAAGCTCCTCCGGCTGACTTTCTGAGGAATTCACTTCACATGCTACTACTACATCATATGCACCATTTAAGTCACTTTCATAATTAGTATAGATACCAAGTGCTTTTTCATTCGTCTTATGACGGATTGATTGATAGATGCCCTTCTGATAAAAGTCACTCCATAATCCCCCAATAATCATTCCCATCTGTGGATCACTATTTTTTGTCCTGGCACTGATTCCAATCACTACTTTTTCTTCTAATTCTACTATTTCATAATTCATCTGTTTTTCCTGCTTTCCTATTTTTTTAACTAATGATTAATGAACACCTTAGTTTCAATTAGAATAACAAATAAAACTAGACATATGTTTGTCATATTATAAATACTTATTTAAAATTCTTTTTATGTAATCCCGGTATTTCTCTCGAAACTCTTCCGGCTCTAAAACTTCTAAAGAATCTGAAAACCCTAATAAATATCCAAAAATCCACTCATCATCTGGCATTTCCAATTGCACGATGAAATCATGATTGATTCTTTTTATATCACCCATCCGAAATTCATCATAAATCCGAAAAGCCATAGATTCCTTTATTTTTAATGTCACAGAAACCTTCTTTTCTGTTTCAGGCTGTTGATATTCCTTTACCAATTGTTTAGGAACCTCCCTTTGAAAGGTTTCTTCTAGCTTTTCTACATGTTCCATTCTTGTAAGTTTAAAAAATCTATAATCCTTCCTTTTTAGACAAAACGCATATAGATACCAGGTCTGATACTTAAAAACCAACTTGAGTGGCTCTACCTCCCGTTTCTTGTATTCTCCCTTATTATTAAAATAATCAAATTGGATTCGTCTACGCTCAATGATTCCGTCCCGTACCAGAAAAAATAGATCCTTGTCCTCTTGTTTCTGATTCCACCTAGTAAAGTCTATTTCGATCCAATTCGTTTCTGGCTTTTGAAATAGTCCCCTCAGTTTCATAGCCGAATCACCAACTAATCCCTGACCGGTTGCCTCAAGGCTTTGTAGTGCCAATAGTATTTCCTTCTGTTCTTCATCCGTAAATATTGATTTATCAATGGAATAATGCTCCATTAATGTAATTCCCCCACCTTTTCCCTGGCTAGATAAGACAGGTACTCCGTTTGTAGACAGAATATCGATATCGCGATAAATCGTACGTACGGAAACTTGAAATTCCTCCGCCAATTCCCTGGCGGTTACATTCTTCCTGGCTAAAAGAATATTTGTTATAGCAAAAAGGCGGTCAATTTTCATTTACAAAACCTCTCGATTTCTATCTATAATAATAATTTACAATCTTACAATATTTCCTATAAAAAAAACTCCGCAAACGCTAATCTAGTCGTCTACAGAGCTTCAAAATGCGGGAGAAGGGACTTGAACCCTCACGTCTATACAGACACAAGATCCTTAGTCTTGCCTGTCTGCCAATTCCAGCACTCCCGCTAATTTTACCGCGATGTTGTTTTACACCGCGATAAAAATAATAACATTTCAAGTTAATTATGTCAATGCTTTCCCAGAGATTTTTTAAGATTTTTTGTCATTTCTCTCTATACCTCTTAAATACCTTATCTACACCACATACATGTTTGGTTCCATCTGCATCAATAATAATATAATCACCCTCACCAATAAACGTTCTTCCCCTTCTATGTTTAATGTAAGGGCATGCTATATTTCCATCTTCCTTCTTTACTTTTACAAGAAAATCGGTTACAATCCACCCCTTTGTCACAACTTCCGCCCATAATTCAAATCCATCTTCATACCCCTTGCCCTGTTCATATTTATAAACATCGGCTTCGATTGGCGTCCTTACGCATTTCATAAAAAAACCTCCTCTCAACCATTAACAATCAACCTGATTGCTTAATTCGTTAATACCATTATTAGATAACTAAATTATACCACATATTACCCAATTCTCCTATTTATTTTAATATTTTATGATAGCTAAAATATTTATGATCTCCTATTATAATATATATTTTTTTGCCGATATCATATATAATAATATTAAATTATCAGCACGGACGCTAATCATACATTCAAAGGAGTGATATCATGTCAACAATTAATAATTACAATTCAACTGATTATTCTACATTGTTTTCAAGTTTAACTGGTTCCTCAAGCTCCACTTCTGGTTCCACAAGTAATAACATACTGTCTGATTATGCAAGCATTAAAAATGGGAGCTATGGCAAAGTATTAAAAGCTTATTATGCAAAGCAAGACTCCTCCTCATCAGAAAGCTCAAGTACGGAGAAGGATACTGCAAAAAATTTGAATACAATTCAAGCTGCTACATCTGAATTAACAAAATCCACAGATGCACTCCTTGCAAATGATTCAAAATCCACCGCAATCTATAATGGATTGAAATCTTTTGTAGACAATTATAATTCCGTAATTAATTCTGCCGGAGATTCTTCAAATAGTTCTATTCTTCGTCAAACAGTAAGCCTAGTAAAAAATACAATAGCAAATGAAAAAATGCTTTCCAGTGTAGGAATTACAATTAATAAAGATAATACCTTGTCTATTGATGAAAGTAACTGTAAAAAAGCAAATATCAATGATTTAACTTCTCTATTTAGTGGTAGTGGTTCCTTTGCAAGTCAGGTTTCTGCAAAAGCTTCTTCCATAGCCTTCTATGCCAAGAATGCTGCAAGTGGAGTTTCTACCTATACATCAGCAGGATTGATTACAAAAGCTTCTACTAGTTCTGGTAATTTACTTGACGATTATTTATAAAATAAGAAGAAGGCGCTTGCGCCTTCTTCCTGTGTGAAACTTAGATATACTTAGCATGGTTTTCTCATGCGTTAGTATATCTTTTCACATTTTGCACTTAGGATTGTATGTTTTAACAATACCGATGTTGTAACCGTTCCAATTCCACCTGGTACTGGAGTAATCGCTTCTACCTTCTCACAGACTTGATCAAAATCTACATCTCCACAAAGTTTGTCTCCATCCATATTAATTCCAACATCAATAATAACTTGGTTCTGACTTACATAATTTTCATTAATCATCTTAGCAACACCTGCACAAGCTAAAATAATATCTGCGTTTTTGCACTCTTCCTGTAAATTTGCTGTTTTTGTGTGGCATATTGTTACCGTTGCATTTTTGGATAATAATAGCATGGCAAGAGGTCTGCCTACCACCATACTTCTGCCAACCACAACTACCTTTTTCCCTTGTAACTCAATTCCATAGTAATCAAGTAATTCCATGACAGCCTGTGGCGTACAAGGAGGATAACCCCTTTTATCACCCACAAACACATGTGCATTGTTTGCACTGCTCATACAATCAACATCTTTTCTCTCATCTATGAGATCTTTTATTCTTCCTTCTGACAGGTGTTTTGGCAAAGGACGGAAAATCATAATCCCATGAACCATTTCATCACGATTCATTCGCTGTATGGTTGCTTCTAACTCTTCCTGTGTTACATCGACTGGTAATTCAATTGTCTCTGCACACGCTTCCACTGCAGCAAAGCGCTTTTTAATTCCTCTTTCATAAGCCAAATCATCTTCTCTGGCCCCTACTCGAATGACTGCTAATTTAGGTACAATTTTACTGTTTTTTAATTCCTCTATTTCGGTTGCAAACTTCTCTAGTAAAGAATTTACAACGGGCATTCCACGTAATTCTTTCATATAATAACCATACCTTTCTCTTATACCCTAGTATTTCCTCGAGCACTTGTCCTATTATGATTTTAACTCTTCACTAATCTGTAAATAGACTTCATCGCATAATTTAATACCTTCTCTTAGAATTCCTTCTGCCTGCTCATTTAACTTTAAAGCATAGTCTCTATTTTTCATAAGCTTTGTATTAATATATACATTCATGATGCTACCTTCCATAGCAGCCCTACAGGCAACTGCCGCTACCCCCACATCACTAATCGCCAATTTACTTCCCTTTACGGCTAGCTCCTCAATCATACTAATCAGTGCTGCAGATTCTGTTAATATTTCCATGGGAACTGTACACGCCGTTGTAAGTGCTCTCTCAAGAATTTCGTCTCGATCTGCCTGGTCCTTAGGTATTCCGTAGGCAAGTGCCAAAGGTTCAAAAGCTTCTGCATCCTTTTGTATCATTGACAATAAATTTTTTTGTGACCGTTCCGCTCTTTCGATAAATAATTCTATATCCTTCTGATACTGTGCATACTTTTTCTTTCCAGAAGTTAAATTTGAAACCATTCCGCATAGTGCTGCTGAAATAGCACCAATCAAAGCACTCGCACCACCACCGCCTGGAACAGGATTTTTTGATGATAGCTCATTCATAAATTCATTTATTTTCAACTTTTTTTCCTCCAGCCATAATTTTTTATATTATAACTTTTCTCCCGCCACTATGTAAAGAAAAAGGTGATTTTAAATATTTTCCCATATCTGCCCTTGATACTCTATCTTCATAATCTTTGTTGCTGCCTCTTTACTTTTTCGTTCTTTCTCATAGCGTGGTATTACGGAATAATCTTCCCAAAAATGCATTGGAAATACTTTATCCACTTTTGTCAATTCCAACAGATAATCCATGCCAAGCAAATAGTCAGCACCCTGCCTTTGATCAAGGGGCATAAAAGCAACATTAATTTGAATGTCTCTCATTGGTTCCATATAGGCTTTAAAATTAGCCGTTATGTTATTATTGTACTGTTTACTCTCACCTTTCCATACCCACCAGTTCAAATCACCTGCATGAAAAATGGTCTGCCCTTGATATTTTACTAAAAATGCAACACCACAATCCGTTGACTTCAAAGTTGACAGGTAAATTTTTTCACCAGTTCCATCATCAAATTCGTAGGCCTGTTCTGCCTTCACAGTCACTATTTTTTTGAATTGATCTGAAGTCACCTTCCACTTCCTTATATTAAAAGGAGTCGTCTTAATATCAGAACTTAAAACAAATTCTACACTCTCAGACTTTGAAGTTAAATGAAAAATCTCTGGATTAAAATGATCCCTGTGCGCATGACTTGCAAATACCAGAACTTTTTTGGTTGAATCCAGATTTTCCACTTCCCCTTGATAATAGTCGAAAAGCAGATAGCAATGTTCAAATTCAATTAGAAAACTACTGTGTTTTATATATGTAACCTTCATACTTTTTAATATCACCCCCACTTCTTCACATTATGCCATAATCTGGCTTACAGCGAAACCAAAAAGAGAAAAAACCGTGCCAAAGGCAATACATCTCACGGTTTTTTCTCTTGTAACACTTTATGTCTCTAAGACCTATTAAATTTAATTATACATCCATGGCTGTTCGTGTTTTTACAGGAATCTCTTTTTTCTGTGTCTTATCTACCTTGGAAACATGTAAATAATACAAGGGTAAACCAACAAATACCATTCCACCCACAATATTACCCAGCGTAACTGGGATAATATTATGAACAAAAAAATTATAATAGTTGATGGTTGCTAACTGTTCCTGTGTATATCCGTATAATTCCATTGCTTTTTCACGATATGCACTGTTACCTAATGCAAGAATTCCTGCTGGAATATAATACATATTAGCCACGCAATGCTCATAACCGCCAATCACAAAAGCAAAGATAGGAAAAAAGATTGCTAGTATTTTTCCTGCAACATCTTTTGCACTTGCAGCCATCAGCACAGCTCCACACACAAGAATATTACATAGAATTCCAGATATGAACGCCCTTAAGAAAGATAATGAAACCTTTCCATATGCTACCTTTATCGTATATGCACCAAGTGCGCCTCCCGACATATCAAATTGCCCTGCAAAGTAAACAAATACTGCAACAATCATTGCACCAATTAAATTACTTCCTAAAACAAGCAGCAATCTTGCAACCATTTCATTAAAACTATATTCACCCTTAATATGCCCCATAATCATTAGGCAATCGCCAGTAAAAAGTTCACCACCTATAAAAATTATCAACATAAGTCCCACTGGGAATATTGCCCCTGCAATCACCTTTGCAGCTCCAGCATTATCTATTGCATGAACTGCAAGACTACTACTAGATGCACCAAATGCTACAAATGCACCTGCCATCATACCCAGAATTATCATCTTGCTAACCAACATTTCTACTTTTTCTCTGCCTGCACAAATGTACCCTTCTACCATTTCCTTTGGCACTTTAAAATTTCTGTCCATTCCTTACACCCATCCGCATGCTTTAGCATGCAAAATCATGCTTAAAGCATGATTACAAATCAATAGTTAAAAAAAAGCTACTAAATATGCACTTACATTTACAATTGCATATCCTGTCATAACCATAATGATTTTTGTTAACGATGTTTTCTTACTTAATAACATTCCAAACGCTGCTATGATAGTTACAGCCGTAAAAATACCTAAAAGAATTGCCATCTTCGCTTCCTCCTACTTTCTTTCATCTATTTTTTTCAACGAACGTATCATATCACCATTAAAATAGATTTTGAAATATAAAATTAATGCAAAAAATAGAACCGCCATATAGTTACCTATATGGCGATTTTCTACTATTTATAAACTTTTGATGAAACATCTACCTTTGATTCGTATAATTTCATCTGAAATTTTTTGTCCATCTCTGTGAGCTGATGTCCCTTTTTATAAATCAAAAGATCCTTATAATTATTATTTGGAACCTTGCATTTACGCTGAACTAATCCATACTGCTCTAAATACTTATCTGGAATTGGAGAAACCCACATGTACGTTTTGTGTACATTTGTTAATAAGTCAAACTGACTTCCTCTATCATATACATATATTTTTTTCTTTGGTGATTCGTTTTTTATATCCTTTTCATCTGGTTCATGAATAAATGGAATCGCCGTATCACAATGGCAAATTTCTATATAATCTTGAAGGTCTGATGCTTCTATCATGTGCTTATCAGCCAGTGGATGCTTGCTTGACATAACAATCACATATTCAAATTCCCATAATGTATCATAAACAAGATTCTTACGTGTCAGATAATCCAAAAAATAATTTTCATACATCGTCTGATAACGAATAATTCCTAGATTATGTCCTTCTTCTACGACATCAGAAATTGCGTGAACGGAATTGGTTTCCCGAATGGTAATATCGATTCCTTGTTCTAAATCTAATTCTGAAACAAATTCTGTAAATCCATTTGCTATGTAGCTTCCTCTAGGAATAGACACCTTAATATTCTGAACTGGATTCGTCTGTTCCATTGTGATTGTCTCTAATTCATCTAATTGCTCTAAAATATTTTTTGCATAAGATAAAAACAAAGAACCACGAGTTGTCAAATTTACGCCCTGTGGAGTTCTCTCAAAAACTTCATATCCTAAGACTTCCTCTAAATCCTTAAGGGCTTTACTTAGATTGGGTTGTGCCATATATAAATTTTGTGCCGCTTTTGTTATGGATCCAGTTCGATCCACTTCCACTGCATATTTAAAATATAATGTATTCATCTCTTACCTATCCTTATTACTTATCATCTAGTCAGTGTTTCTCATCAAACTTAAGCTTTCCCATTATACCATAACAAGACATTTTTTGTGATACACATTCATTTACCACGTCATATATTTTTCTATATGGCGTGTCAATATTTATAAATAACTAAAAAGAGCGGTATTATCCGCTCTAAAGTAATGCAGAAAAAGGGACTCGAACCCTCACGATATTGCTACCACAGGCACCTGAAGCCTGCGCGTCTGCCAATTCCGCCATTTCTGCAAAAGTATGTAATCGAAATTTAATTACAAAGGATATTCTATCTTGTTTTCTTCCTCTTGTCAATTTTATATTTTTATTATTGTTATTTTTTATCCGTTATAATCTTTCCAGTTGTCAATTAAAGTTTCCTTCGATATAATAAAGTCGTTGTGCACATGTACCCTATTATTTTTATAACACAAAGGAGCATTTATGATGAAATTGATTGCCAGTGATTTAGATGGAACCTTATTGCAGCCCCACTCAAAAGAAGTTCCTGATAGACTTTTCCCTTATATTAAAAAGTATTCTGAAAGGGGTGGACTTTTTGTAGCTGCAAGTGGCAGACAGTATGCAAATCTCAGACGATTATTCGCACCAGTGAAAGACGATATTGCCTATATCTGTGAAAACGGTTGCCTTGTTATTTATCAAGATACCATCCTCTATCACGCTCATATGCTACGTTCGACAGGTGAAGAAATTCTTAGAGGGATTCAATCTCAGAAGGATTGTGAAATATTATTGTCAGGAGTCGATACTTGCTATATTCAGCCCCAGAATCCATCATTTGAAACCTATATTAAGGAACATGTTAAAAACAATACCACTGTCGTTGACGATATTTTCTCTGTGAAGGAACCCTACTTTAAAATATCTGTTTATAATCCAAACGGAATTGAGCATTCTGAAAAATTCTTTTATGATACTTTTCAAGATCAGGTTAATGTAGTAACATCCGGAAATGCATGGCTCGACATGATGCCAAAGGGAATCCATAAAGGAAGTGCACTTGCCGTTCTCTCGGAATCACTAAATATTCCTTTTAAAGATATGATGGCAATTGGAGATCATTACAATGACCTTGAAATGTTGCAAATCGTTGGTTATCCCACCTGTGTTTCAAATGCCCAGCCTGGAATTAAAGATATTTGTAATTTTGAAGCAGTCAATGCAGCTGATTACATGATAGAAAAAATGGAAGAAGCTATTTCTCAATAGCTCCTTCCACAAATTATCTGCTCTACAAATTCTCTTGCACGCTCCAGATCAACTGATGACGGATGGAGCTTGGCCTCTTCATAATTATGAAGCATGACTCTTATTTTCTCTTCATTCTCTGACGTTATCATCTCTTCGTACTTCTCTCGTACTTCCCGTTTCATCTTTCCCTGACAAAGAAAGAACCCTTCATAATCATTATCATCATCAATCCAGACCTTTACTTTTCTTTCGACATTGTCCTTATATTCTTTAATTGGATTAGCACCACAGGTCGCAAATATTGCAACTTTTGCATCATGAATTTCACTTAGCACATCCGCCACTTCCATGTTGCAAGTCCCCTTGTTTACAAAAAAACCAACAAAATAGTTCTTTGCCTGTGGAATTGGTTTTCCCATATCCACTTTTATCAGGTCCTTCGATTGACCGGGAAGTGATGAAAAAATCTCTGCTGCTATTTTTGATGTATTTCCCGTTTCACTATAATATAAAACAGCATATTCCAACATAATTAGAGCTTCCTCTCATGTTTTTTACTAAACTTACTATCACTATATTACTATCTCCAAACAGACAATTCAATGTACATAATCTAAAAATTTTATTAAAAAAGAATATGCAACTTAGGTCTTGATTTTTAGCTAAAAATACGATATACTATGCCCTGTGAGTCACCCAAAAGGGTGTATCAAATCGGGGTGTGGCTCAGTTTGGCTAGAGCGCTATCTTAGGGAGGTAGAGGCCGCGTGTTCGAATCACGTCACTCCGATTAATAAAAGTACCGAAACTCTTTAAGGGTTTCGGTACTTTTTGTTTATTCTAAATTATTCGGATATTTCTGCAGTTTTTAAATTAGGAAAGGTTGATGGAACCATTTAAATAAACATTAACGTTACCTTCGCCTGAAGTCCTTGTTGCATACATAACCATTAATATACGTGTCCCTGCAGCAATCGTTAGATTCATGTTTGCTACCCCACTTGTAACAGTATTTTGATCTGGAGCGTCAAACGTTACTAACGCACCAGCAAGCGGACTAAAAGCTCTTCCAGTAGAAGTAGCCGTATAAATCTGAGCATTAATATGAGCACCTGCATTTATCGAAGCAGCACCTATAGCACTTGCTGCAATTGAATTTAATGTCATAATTCTTGGTGCAATAAAGGCAAATGCCTGTAATGCATCAACCGTACCACTATCATCAATCGTTACATTAATGGGAACATTTGGATTTGTTTCTTCTCCAAACCCTAGAACACCTACATTTCTCGATACCGTACCATCAGGAGCACCTAGAGCAATTTGGCTACCGGAAGCATACGGAATGATTGCTCCCATACCATTAACACCATTCGTACCATTGGTACCGTTCGTACCATTTGTACCATTGGTACCGTTCGTACCGTTTGTACCTGGTTCACCATCCTTACCGTTGGTACCGTTAATACCGTTTGTACCTGGATCACCTTTAACGCCTGGAATACCTTGTCTGCCGGGAGGTCCTGGAGGTCCTACTACTGGACAATGTGGACAACAACATGAGCAATTAGATAAGGGTCCCATCATCTGTGAATCAGGGCCTTCAAAACCATTATAACAATTTGATTGCATCTATATACCTTCTAACATTGTGTTCACTAATATAATATTCATATTTTGACTTTTTGTGTCATTTTTTTGCAATTATCTCTCTTCTTTTTATAATTCCCCATAAAATCCCTACAATAAATATTACTGTCCAAATTTTTATCATTAATAATTTAAGTCCTGTTGCAATTGATGAAATATGAATGATTCTCTCACTTATTATTGGGAATCGATTCAGTACAGTAAGAAGCATGATATTTTCAATGATGTCAAAAATCCCTCGTAAAACAGGAACCGTCCACAAAATATATTTAATTTTATTCTTATTCCATTTGTAAACCATATTCAACAACATAATCTGTAAGGAACCAAAAGTCAGAACAAAAAAGAAATCTGCCACAAAATATTTCTTATAAACTACAAACCCTCTGGGCTCCATCTGGTTTAAAACTTGGGTTACAATATCCACCGAATAAGATTTCATATCAAAAGTACCATATCCATTATTGTATTGTCCTACTGCATGGCTTCCAATACTGCTCCATTCTACAACATACAGTGATATTGCAAATAATATTACAATAACAACTCCCATATATGTCTCGACCGTTCTTTGTTTATCTCTATGAAACATTTTCATTTCCCCCATATTGTCTTTCCGACATTTCCCAAAATATTAACACACATTCTCCTTGATAAAAAATGAATCATTTGGGATTGCAACAAACCTAATCCTCCATCGATACAAATACTTTTCTTCTTTGCCATCGCTCGAAATGTAGAATCTACAACATCCTCTGGTTCTCTCATTTTACCTTTCATTTTATTGAAGTTATCAAAAAAATGAGTGTTTGTTGCTTGTGGACAAACAGCAAGCACATATACACCCTTGTCCTTATATTCATAATTTATACTCTGTGAAAAAGACAGAATAAGGTATCTCAATACACAAAACATTTTCAAGGCATTCAATAGGAAAAGACGCCGTGCCTAAGGAGATTAGCCCCTCACGTGAAAAAAAGCTTTTTTCACAGCTAAAACATTTTGTTATTTCGCTTCCATCTACATCAATATAAAATCCTCTGACTAAACCCTTAACGATAACAAAAACACGAGTCAGTATATCACCTTGCCTGATTGGTATTGCACCCTTATTATACTCTACAATTTTGGAAGACGTATTGATTATTTCACATTCCTTTTCACTAAAGTGAACATTTATTATTTTCTCGAGATATCTTATATAAAAATCATCCATGCTAATCTCCTTTAGATTCCCTTTTAGCAAAAAGAAAAACAGCCCCAGGATGATATCCTAGAGCCGGTTTCCTTATAGTTTTTGAGAACCACAAAATGGTTATCTTATTTATCTTATCATCATTTTTATAAATGATTATGCCTCTGCGACTGGCTCCTGATATGTACCATTTTTAACGACTTCATCCGCATTCTTTATTTCATGATAGAAATTAGTAATTGTAGTTGACATATAAGGAGCAACATAAATATATGCAATTCCTAATGTAATACTACCAAGTAAGAACCATAGAATAAAAGATAAGCAAAGAACGAAGTATTCCCATTTATGTCCCTCCATAATTTTTTTACTTTCATCAATTGCTTCTTTTCCACTCATTTCTGGGTGCTCTGCTAAAACATAAAATGTCATAGAATAGGAAATTGCTTTGATAATTCCAGGTACAATTAATAATAGAGACCAAAGAAAAATAAAAATAGACATTAATAAATTTGCTAGAAATGCATTTCCAAAATTCTGGAAACCAGAAAATAAATCCCCAACTTCTGCTTTCTTTCCCTTGGAAACACCAATGTAGATTGTGGCTAAACCAAGTGCGAATGCTGGTGTAATAATAAAGGATCCGATTGCACCAATAACTGGAATAAATCCTAGCCCACCACAAATTGCTGTAAAAATTAATGAACAAACAAATAAAATACCAATATTCCCCTTAATTTGTTCTTTCGCCATTGCCTTCAATTCTGCTCTTGTTTTCATTTCATACTCTCCTTTTTATTGATTTTATAGATAATTAATTATACTACATTTACCATATTTATGCAATTTTAATATTATTCATAAATATTTAATATTTTGACTTATTAGCCTTTCCTATTTTTTAGACCATTTTGAAATAATATATGCAGTTATTCTATAAAATTTCTTTCATTTATACTTTTTATTATTATTTTATGTGCTGTTCATAGTTCTTTCAAAAACTAAACACGGTTTATACACATTTTTCAAGTATACTTATTATTGTCAAAGGGAATTAGTAGTCCAAAAGCGCGCTGGTATTACATCTGTTTATGAATGTAAAGCTACTAATTCCGCCTAACAATTCCTGTTATCTGTATTATTATTTCAGATAACGTTTTGTATAAATTTCCTAGTCGTTTATACGACAATACTCTCCTTGAAAAAGGGCTGTTACATGATTAGTGTAACAGCCTCTTTCCTTACTAAATAACTTCATTAGCAGACTCATAAATTCTTAATTGTCTCCCCTTTAAATCTAAATACTATTTCTAAATCTCTTTCCTGTGCAAAAGTCTTAATTTCTCTTAATTGATTATAGTTAATTTTAGTCACCCGTATTTCTTTACGGAATATCATAAGAAAATATATAATAGTATTAAACATTTCATTCCATTTATATTCATAGTCATAATATATTTTTCCATGTTCAAGCAACGTCACCGGATGCAGCATATTTAAACAAAACAATGATAGTTTTCTTTTGTAAAAATACTTTAAGTCATCCTTTAAATAAAAAATAACCGTACCACCTTTCTTCAATAAACTATAATACCGCTGAAAGATTAGAAAGTCTGAATATAAATTGGAATAAACGACCGTCATGTCCAATCCATCCACATACTCTATGGGCCATCCCAAATACATAATACCAAAATTACGCTGTCCATCATTCAACAAATCAGGAGCTTTTTTCCACAATATTGAAACATTAGAATACTTACACAATAATGCAGAAATAATAGTTAAGCCTAAAACAATTATTAACATGATTGAAATAGCATACCATTTACACAAATTTGATATAATAATAAGCAATAAACATCCTAGTAGTATCGCTAATACTCTTTTTTTCATATTAATACCCCGGGCATCCATGAGAGATAGGAAATATCTTATAATTCTCATTTAATGAATCAATAAAATCAATTTCATCAGGCTGTAGTTCAAAATCTAATTTAGTATTACTCACTATGCGTTCGGCCTTCTTTGATGTAAAAATTGGAGAAATATTTTTCTGAATATGCCATTTCAAAACTACTCTTGCCACATCAACACTATGAGCATCCGCAATACTTTTGATTCTAATATTTTCTTTAATCCTCGAATCCATCCTACACAATGGCGAATATGCCTCTATATATATTCCATGTTTTATAAAAAAATCAGTAGCATTCCGATCCGTATTTAAAGGTGAAATTTCATTTTGAATTATATCTGGTTGAATTAAATTATTCTGAACGAAAATTTCTTGATATCCCATTACATCCAAATTACAAACTCCAACTTGTTTTATAATTCCCTCTTCTTTTAGTTCCTGCATGCATTTCCATGTTTCTATGAAGTATTTCCTAAAAGGCCAGTGTACAAGTAAACTATCTAAATATTCTGTATTCAATAGAGACAACTGCGATTGTACAAAATCATAAATTCCAACTTTTTCACAGTAATACATTTGAATAGCATCAATTTTGTCTTGTAAATAAAGATTTTCTCTAGAAATAATTCCATTTTTAATAAGTTTCATAAGACTATTTCCAAGCATTTTTTCAGATCCATAAGAAGGAGCAGTGTCAAATGCATAATTCTTTGATTCAACTGCAGCACATACAATTTTATCCATATCTTCCTGAGTATTTACTTGAAATGTTCCTATCAGTATTTGTGGAATAGTGTTTTTCATATTTTTATCCTATGGTAAGCATTCTTTAATGCATTATATTGATTGTCTCCAAGTATTCCCTTTATTTTTCCCTTTAAAGAATCCGTCCCTGATACTTTTCTATATTCTGCATAATAATCTCTTGTTATACCAGTATCTTCTTCAATATTCAGAAAAACTTCTACAAATACCGGTCGATTGGTTGGCTGATTAAGTTTGCTTATAATATCATGAGCTTCCGTTGCATTACTAACTGCATGATATTCATATCCTAGTGATTCAATCCATCCCTTTGCAACTCTACCATTTACAGCCGCAATATGTTTATCAATGGTATCTATTTTTTGCTTTCCAAGTGTAAAATAGAACTCCCCAGCACCACTATTATTTAATAGTACTATTCTAATATTATTTTTTTTATGACAAATTCCCGCCGCATTCATATCATAGAAAAAACTCAAATCGCCTAAAAGGCAAAATGCCAGTTCATCAGTTGAAACGGCCTGTCCCATAAATGAAGATAAACATCCATCAATACCCAATGCTCCCAAATTACTATATGTTTTAACGCTCTTAGCCAATTCAAAATATTGCATTAATCTGGTGCTATTTAAAATACCTAAGTGCAAAATTGAGTTCTGAGGTATTGCCTTAGACAATTCCTTTGCAATGAAAAAGCTTGAATATGGAATATCATCTATCTTTATTTTATTTAGTTCTTCTTTCCATTTGTTTAGATATTCATTATTAATAATTTTTTCACTACTTGCAGCCCTAAAGAAATCAATACTTGAACACTCAAACACTGCGGAAAGATGGTGAAAGACATCACGAATTCTTCCTGATTCATCAATTTGCCAATGATCTATATTCCTTGCACTTCTTAAGATATACTTTAAATCATACGATGAGATATTATTACCGATTGAAATAACTAAGGATGGAAGTAGGCCTTCATCCAGTTCTTTTTCAAGTTCCGTTGCTACATATGTATTAATTACACCATAGCAATTCAAATTTGACTGATGATCCACTGCAAATATTGCATTATGCGTTTTAGCAAAATTTTCAAAAAAATCAATTTCCTCAGAAGAGAAATTTATATCTTGTCCAATAACAACCATTATCTTATGATATGATGGAAGTTTAGTTTTAATATATTCATTAAAAACATTTGAATTTGTATTTTCTATTAAATCTATCTTTTGACATTTTGATAGCTCTCCATCAGAATAGATACCAATATCACCAATAACAGGAATATTGATTTGAACAGGCCCCCTTCCATGGTGTGTCATAGCAATTAACGCTTCGTTAATCAGTCTTTCACACAGCCATCTTTCTTCGTCATTCGTAACGACTGGAAGATTCACACATTTTCGGCACGATTCGCCAAATATTCCAACCTGCTCTATCTTTTGAATTTCAAGTTGCCCTTGAAAATTCTGATTTTTATCACATGTAATGGCTATAATAGGGACATCTCTATAAAATGCCTCTGTCATCCCTGGTAAGAAATTGGACACCGCTGTTCCAGAAGTACACACACATGCAACTGGAATATCAAGCTGTTGAGATATTCCCATAGCGAAATATACAAGGCTTCTTTCATCCACAACTGAATAGCATTCAAAAAAATCATCTGTTTCAATGATATGAATAACCGGTATGTCACTTGCGCCTGGTGCCATAACAATATGTTTAATATTGAATTGCTTAAGCAATTCAACTAAACAATTTACATTAGTAATATTAGAAATCATAAAATCCACTCTCCTATATCATAGTTTTTAATATTTCATTTGAATGTTTTCTAAATTCATTTAGCAATGGTTTGACTTCTTCATAATCTATCTTGTATTTCCAATCATAATTTTCGTCGAAATTATTTTTTTCAATTGTTACATTTTCCAAATATAATTTTTTTAATATTGTACTTAGCTTAATGTCTCTATTAGGGTCCATTGCAATATATCTAAATTCCTTGTTAAATGCTAACGATAACATAACCCCATGAAACATACTTGTAATTACATAATTTGCTTTCTTAACAAAATGTAAAAATTCAATTGGAGAAACAGCAATACAGTTCTTAAATCTTCTATTGTATATACCCACATTAACAATTTGCAAATTGTTTCTTTTTCCATATAAAGAGATTGCATTAGTCAGTTTTGGGTCAAACCCACCATACACCAAAATGTAATCCTTATTGGGAATTTTATGTGGAACTGCAGTATCTTCAATAAATTTATTCCAATCAAATAATAAGGTTGGATCTGCAACTAATTCAGCTTTTTTTCCAATAGCATCATTTATAAAAGATTTAGTTACTTCATCTCTTACTGTTATACACTTCAATTTCTCTAACGCTTTTAATTGACTTCTACCATAAACAGACAAATCATATTTTCCACCAACACTAGGCGCATATGAAAAAATATTAGTATTATCAATCCTGCCGAAAAAGCATTCAGGCATAAATCCATCAGCATATTTTGCTATCCATACGCTATCACTACCTATGATAATCGAATCAAACTCACAAGATTCTATCAAAGATGCCTCATTAAAACTAGAAAAAAATTTTTGAAATTTCAATTCTCTTTTTAGCAAAAAAGGAATGCTCCATGGCCTTACAGAGCCAACGTCTCCCTTTAATAACTGAAATGCAAATTTCGTGTCATACCCTTTTATGAAAAAAACATCATTTCCTTGAGCTTCTAGTTTTTCTTTCATTGCATATGCTTGCAAACATGCACCAATATTCCTTACATGATACAATGTTAAAATTCCAACTTTACTCATGCTTCACCCCTTTTTTATATCAGCAAATAGACTGATGTACTTTTTTCCAGTTAATACGATGAATACTATGCTACAAACAAATAAACTATATCGTATTAAATATCCATTATATAAAAATGGTGCAATTACTGTTACAACTGTCAAAATTACGGTCAAAGCAATTAATTTACCAGTTCTATAAATTGTAGAATTGATTTTATTTTGTTTCAACAATCTAATAGCATATACACCTGTCCCCCAACCATAAATCAAATAACATATATACGTTGTATATCCTGCGGCAATATATCCCCATTCAGCTATTGCCAAATAATTTAGCAAAATATTCAAAAGTGCTGAAATAACAGTTACAGAAGCAAGTTGCCTAACCTTTAAATAATATTGTGCAATTGGACAATAAAGTGTATATACCAAACTAAAGAAAGTACTTCCTGCAACCGCTGGAATGATATAAATTGCCTCATAATAGTCGTTAGAAGCTATTATTTTTACAAATTCTGGAGCACAGAAAATAAAAGCGAAAATTATTATAAGAAGAACCTCTGTTATTGAAATTCCAATTTTATCAACTTTTTCATAGTTATTATCTTTCACTTTCTTCATCAACCAAGGATTATATGTTGCATTTATCGCACTAGCGACAATCGAAATCATATATGCAGCATTATAAGCAACTGAATAGATTCCAGCTGCATCCCTTCCCACCATTCTGTCAATCATTACTCTATCGATTTGATTTAATATTACTGTCGCCAAGAAAGCTGGCATCATTTGCATGTTATATGAAGCTGCAAACCTAACATAATCTTTTTTTGCTATAGGTTTATCTTTTGAAATATTAGAAATTAATAATCCAAATCCTATGACTATAGAAACAAAAGAAGTTGAATAAATTTTAGCCGCACCCTTATTATCTGAAAATATTACACATATAAATGATAATAAAAATACTAAAATAGAGTAACCAATTGAAATCCATACTAACTTTCTGTATGAGCACTCATACCTTTGTCGAGATGTCCATAAATTCAATGCTGGAATTGTAAAAAAAGTAATCGCCATAATTAAGACGTAATTAAATTTTATATCAATTAATTTTCCCCATAATGGATACGTTGCAATAAAAACAACATCGAACAATGCCGTAGCTATAACTGACAAAACTTGCAATGACGATACCCAGTTTTTCCTATCATTTTCATATTTTGTCATCCCTACATTAAAACAGCCAACAGCTAAATTCAAAGATGCAAAAATCATAAAGATATCCGACCATGAATTGTAAATACTGATTAGGCCATAATCATCCGTACTCATTAGTCTAGTAAAAACAGCTGTTGATAAAACTGAAATTGCTTTTTGTAATAATGAACATATGAAAAACCATCCTGAAGCCTTAACACGAAGTGGCATTTCATCATATTTGCTTTTTATTTTTCTAGATAATATCATTCGATTACAATTTCTCTCTTATCTTCTTTATATTTGACTTTAAATCTCGAACATATAATTTTTTAACAACATTTGCAACATAACTATCAAAAAAAACATTGATAACCCGTATGTTTCTTTTCCGCAACTTCCGTTCAAATTCAAGCCACTTTTTATCTTTTCCAGTAACCCATGATCCTGCAAAATGGTGGATTGTTACTGTATTGTTTGTTCTATGAATTTCTCCTGTTTTATGGTTTTTAGGACAAAAAAACTCACTGGGATATAATACAAAACCATCAACAGACTGATACATATTATTTTGTATCAAGCCATGTTTTAAGCATGTTTTTGTAATAACATAAACATTAGAAGTCAAATCCATGCTTCCATCTGGTAGCACAAAGGCTCTGTTCTTATAGTCATCTAAAAGTTCTTTATATAATGGGAAATCTCTTTCACTAGCCATAATACCGGTAGGCACATCTTTTTCTGTTTCAAAGCCCGAAAAAGCATGATGTTTCAAATATGAATCTAATGGTCTAATAACCTCTACATCTGTATCCATATAAATCCCGCCTTCATTTACCATAGCATATAAACGAACATAGTCAGTAATGAAAGCCCATTTTTTATTCTCATATGCTTCCCACACATATTTATTAGAATGTAAATCAAAATTTTTTTCATTCCATTCTTTTATTTCATAATGTGGACAATATTTTTTCCAGGTTTCAATATTTTTTTTTACATCATCAGGTAACGGCTTTCCTCCAAACCAGCAATAATGAATAATTTTAGGAATCATTACTATAATTTCTCCTTAATATCAAGTTAGTTCCAATAAAAACATGTTCCTTATTTAGAATGACTTAGAACATACATCATCAAATGATCCATTATCATATGAACATCCTCTGAAATCTGCATATTGTTTATATCAACATGTATAATATAATCCGCCATTTCTTTAAGTTTTCCGCCTGAATACCCCACAATTGCTACCGTTGTCCCGCCTATACTTTTAGCATATTCCATTGCATTCACTACATTTTTAGAATTGCCCGAACCAGATATTCCAATAAACAGGTCTCCTTTTTTCATCTTATTCTTCAAAGGGATTCTAAATATTTCATCGTAACTAAAATCATTAGCGACAGCCATCATCGTTGGTATATTATCATTTAGGCATTCAAAATTGTATTTAACATCTTGATTTTCGCTTATTCCCTTATTAAAATCACAACAAAAATGGCTAGCGGTAGCCGCACTTCCACCGTTACCACAAATAAATATTTTCTTAGCGGTCTTACGAGCATCTTCCAAAATATTCATAACATCATTAATAGAAGATAAATCCAAGGATTTAATAACCCTAATTTCCTCTTCAAGATATTTTTGTAAATCTTCTCTGTAATCCACATTATTCTCCTTATCTTTCATAACTTAACATTCATCTTCAACCTTAAATATATGATTAACAGCGTCTTTTAAATCTGTTGCTATATAATTTGCAGCCACATCATACTTTCCATCATATCCAGATTCACCAGTTTTTACCAATACTGTTCTCATCCCCGCATTAATACCTGTTTGTATATCAACTGTGGTATCACCAATATACCATGACTGTGAAAGATCTATATTATATTTTTCAGCAGCCTTCTTAAACATCCCAATTTTCGGTTTTCTACAATCACACTCTATTTTCAAATCTAGAATTTCACCTTCGTATCCTTTGTCAGGATGGTGTGGGCAGAAGTACAAATCATCTATATATGCTCCTTGTTTACCTAGTTCTGTTTCCATTTTCTTATGTATCTCTTCTAATTGTGAAAATGTAACTTCCCCACGAGCTATAACAGGTTGATTAGTTGCAACTATAGTTAAGAATGGAGATTTATTTATTTGACCAACAGCCTCCGCTACACCATCAATTAGTTCAAAGTTATCTATATTTCTCATAAAACCAATATACTTATTAAGAGTTCCATCCCGATCAAGGAAAATAGCTTTCTGTCTTCGTTTGAGATTTCTACTTGCAACTACGCCATTTTCAATATCAAGAGATACCGCAGTCAACCGTTCTGGTGTCCCCATGTCTTTCACATATTCCGTAGAGCGATAAGCGTATACATTCCCAATTTCTATCTGTTCTGCTATCAGTTTTTTCTCTAAATCAATCTTTTCAGGCTTATTAATATAATCTATAAGTTTTGGATTAACACAATAGAGACCAGCATTTACAAAATTGTGATAATAAAAATGTCTTTCAATACTTTTGGGTTCGATTCCTATTACTCTATTTTCATCATTAATGACAATAACATCACTATCATAGGGGTGAGAATTAGGATGCCCATATAAGGTAATAATACCACCTAATGCCTTATGGAAATCCATGTAGCGATTAAAATCCACGTCAAGTATCAGATCTCCAAATACAAGAACAAAGTCGTCATCCATCTTTCCTTTAAGATAATAAATTGCACCAGCAGTACCTAATGGTTTATCTTCTGTTATGTACTCTATTTTTATGCCAAACTTTTCTCCATTTCCAAAATGTTCCTGAATAATATTTCCCAAATGCCCTACAATCAGAATCACTTCATAAATACCACTTCTTTTAAGGCTTTCTATTTGGTATTCAAGTATAGGTTTTTCTAGCACTGGAAACATTGGTTTAGGGATATCCTTTGCAATAGACTGCAAACGTGTTCCTTTTCCACCTGCCATTATCACTGCTTTCATATTACATTCCTTCCTTTATTGCATCTTCAATAGTCTGTCTAACCGCCTCATCTGATGAATACTTTGGTCTCCAACCAGTAGAAAGAACCTTAGAAATGTCATAACTAAATCTAGGTACATCCCCTTTCCACCCTCTATCTCCACCTGTATATTTAAATATAACATCAGAAAAACCCATAACATCCACAACTATTTCAGCAATATGAGTAACTGTTGTCCCTTCACCTTGTACGCTAATGTTATATATTTCTTCTCCTGATTTAAATTTTTCTGTAAGTTTCATAATAACTTCCACAAGATCGAGTACATAAATATATGGTTTACATTGTGCCCCATTTCCCAAAATTTCTAATTCAGTAGGATTCTTTCTAAGTTTTCTAATAAAGTCGAAAACCGCCCCATGAGTAAGTCTTGGACCAATAACATTTGGAAACCGAAAAATAACTACATTCATATCGCACATAAAAACATAAGAAGATATCAAAGCTTCTGATGCAAGCTTTGCTCCACCATAATACGAAATTGGCTTAATTCCTCCGGTTGTCTCATTAAGTTCTATATCAAGTATTTCTCCATACACAGCTGACGTTGAGGCAAAAAACATATTTTTAACTCCAGCTTTTCTCATTCCTTCGAGTAACGCCCTCGTCGTCAAAAGAGTATCATTAAAATCTATAGAAGGTTCTTTTCCGCCTTTCTTTATGTCTGAATTAGCCGCCATATGATAAACCGCATCAATTCTATTTTCAAAGAACAGTCTATCCACATTTGTTTGATCTGCCAATTCCATCTCATAAAATTTGAATTTTCCACTGTTTATTAATTTCTCATCTACACGAAGATGCTGAATATCCTGATCACCAAAAATCAATTTATCAGCAACAATAATATTATTTCCTTTTTTTAAAAGAGCATCACAAAGATGACTTCCTATAAACCCTGCACCACCTGCTATTAATATATTCATTTTCTGTCTCCTATATAAAACTCTTAGTCAGTCATCACTATTGATGACCCTGAATTGTCCATTTCAAACTCCATCTCCCTCAAATAGCTAAGAGTTCTTCTTACACTTTCATGTTGATCTTTTGGAACATAAAAAAGCATAAATCCAGCTCCGCCTGCTCCAAGAAGTTTTCCACCTGTTGCACCCGCTTTCATTGCCTTTTCATATGCTTTGTCTATCAGCGGGTTAGTAATTCCTGATGCTAATGATTTCTTAAGCATCCAATTTTCATGAAGCAACTGTCCCATAATGTCCACATTATTATTTTGAAGTTCTTCCTTCAATTTTCTTGTAATCTCGCACATCTGCTTTTGAACTGCAGCTTTATCAACCGATTTAACATTCTGAGACTGTTCTTTTAGAATTTCAGATGCCGAATGAGTTCCCCCAAGATAAAACATAAGAAGATTGTCTTCTAATCGTTTATAACTTTCAGGTGCCATAATGATTGGTTCCACGTTTACAAAACCATTGGGCATAAACTCATAAAATTTTAATCCGCCAAATGCAGCTGCAAACTGATCTTGTTTACCGATTGGATCACCAAGTTTTTCTATTTCAACAGCGCATGCATCTTTTGCCAACTTATATTTAGAGCAGTAGCTTCCTGTATAGGTATTCAAAAGTTGTAACAAAGCAACAGTAAATGTAGAGGATGATCCTAAACCTGTTCCAGCCGGAATATCTGCCGAGCTAGTGATTTCAACTCCCTTCAAATTAAAATCTGTAAGACATTGTCTAAATATTCTATGCTGTATTTCGTCAAAATCTTTAACTACCTCAGTTTTAGAATATTTAAGAAAAATCTGATCTTTTTCAAAATAATTATGTATTGTTAAATACATATACTTTCTAATTGTTGTACTTAAAACACATCCACCATACTTCTCATAAAAACTTGGTAAGTCGCTTCCCCCTCCACAAAAACTTACTCGAAATGGTGCTCTTGTAATAATCATTTTCTATCCTCATCTTTCCTTAATAAATTTCTCAATACTCTTTTTCTAATAATTTGTTTCAATCTTCGTTTTGAAATATAACTTGTAACCTCATTAATTAGCTTTTGGGAGAAAAGCAAAGCTTCTATGCTCTCCTTTATTGTAAAATGCTTAGTATTTCTTATTTTATAGAAAATTTCCAATTCATTCTCTGTAAAAGATATATCTAATAAATCTAAAATATAATTTGCTATTTTTTTATCTAAAGCATCAATTTCATCACTCTTTACAACGGTTGCTTGACCTTCGTGTATTCTATAATCCAATAATACTTCTGGGATTACTTCCAGTTTGCATTTATTCTTAAATACTAGGTCAATCCATAATCTATAGTCCTCTGATTCACCATTGTCATAACTTATTTCGTACTTTTGAATGCTTGTTTTTCTAAACACAACTGTAGGATGAACAATTGGATTTTTTAGTATCAATTCCGCTTCAATCTCTTTAGCAGATGTTCCTGATGAATATATTTTCTCAAATGCTCCAAAAGTTTTGGCAAAACTACCCAACACATCTATATATGTATGTAACTCCAAATACTCTATTTGCTTACGAAATCTATTAGTGCGGCATATATCATCGCCATCCATTCGTATTACATAATCACCATTCGCTTCTCTCAACCCTCTATTCAGTGAATACACTAAACCAGTTCCTTCTGTATTAATCAAAATCTTTATGCGTTCGTCATGTAATTCTTCTACAACTTTTTGTGTAATACTTGAATCCCCATCTACTACTAACAAAATCTCAAGATTTTTATATGTTTGGTTTATTATGCTACTTAATGATTCTTTCAAATAATCTTCCGGTATCTTGTACACCGGGATAATAACACTCACTAATTTACAATCCATTATTCCCCCCATCTCCAAATTAATCACTTAATAACTGCAACTATATTTCCGTGAATATCGCAACATCAATCTCATTTTCTGATAGATGCCTCAATATAAAAATTTTGCAAATTTAATGCAACCTGCCTCATATCATAACCCTTCTTCTGAATAACCAATGAATCATCTCCCCTTATAAGGTTCTTCGACTCCTTCACTGCAGTCACCCAATTGCTAATGGGGGCATTTAAGCTCAGAAATCTTACGTTTTTTGTTAATTCAATCTCTTTTGTAATATTTTCAGAAAAAACACATGGCAATCCAGAACACTGAGCTTCAACAGCCGCAACCGGTAATCCCTCATACAAAGATGGCATTATATAACAATCTGCAGCACTTAAGTAATCATATACATTATCTTTTACTCCAAGAAAAACAACCGATGAATCAATTCCTAATTTATTAACTTTCACTTTTATCCCATTTAACAGTTCACCTGTTCCAAGTAATAATAACTTTGCTTTTTTATCTTCTTTAAGCAGTTCATTAAAAACATCTAAGATAAACTCATGGTTTTTCTGATCAAGAAATCTTCCAGTATGTATAATTACAAATTCATCTCCTATATGTAATTCTTTTCGCACAGTAAGTCTTCTGTCACTATCAAACTTAAATTTCTCTACATCTATGCCATTGAAAATAACTTTTACTTTCCCATCATTTATCATATTCTCCGAGTAAATCCATTTTGCCGCAGCTTCGGAACAAGCAAAAAAATCAGTTCCATTTTTTTCTATAACGCCTTTCATATATTCATAGATAAGCATCTTAAACTTCGATTTTCCTAATACAAAAGCACTATGTGAATGATATATTCTTGTACTCACATTTGCTCTTTTACAAGCAAACAAATATGGAGCTCTAAGAGTGGTTGTATAATGAATATGTACAATATCATATGGATTCGTCTTCAAAAAGGAGTTTAATAATACACTCTCATTTAATATTTTTATAAGAGTGTTCTTTTTATCTGACTGAATCCAATATTTCTTTCCGCCTAAATTTTCTATTTCGGCATCATAAAACTCTTTTTCATTTCTAAGTACAAAAAAATCAAACTGAACTCTTGATTTATCAATTGTTCTATACAAATTCATAATAAAAGATTCTATACCTGCAGCAGATAGCGTCTCAGTTATATGAAGAACTCTTATTAAAGGTTCATTCATCATGTTTTATCTCCTTGACTTTACAATCAATTGTTTTATCCCTATAACAAGCAGCACACCTATATTCACCCCGAATTTTCCCATTATAGGAATTATTCTACGAGAATACGGAATATTAACACTGTTTAAATTTTTAAACATTTCTGAAAAATAGTTTTTCTTATTAAGCTGAGCCACATCATGACATTTAGAAAAAATATTTTTCTCAGGATTAAGACATATACAGTTCTGACACAACACAATGTAAATAATTGCCAAAAACGAATAGTAAGCCTTTGCTTTATCTATATCTCCATCCAACATTTCTTGTCTAATTAAATTTATTGTGTATTCAAATTTTTGAATTTTAGAGTTATCAAATCCATGGACTGCAGAACTTTCCAGCACTCTGTAATGTTGCAAAATTTTATGTATATATACTGCTTTTCTTACTTTTCCATATATTCTAAAGTTAAACTCTACATCTTCTGATTCTCTTGTATTTTCATCAAATCTTTCATTTCCAATACAATCCTTTAAAAACAATTTACCCCAGGGAGTAATTGTTTTCATGTCATATATAAAAAATTCTTTATTATCAAGGGTGTATTCCAATCTCTGCTCTTTGTAAGCAAATCGTGGAACACTCTTTTTCCCATATTCCTTTATATAATCAAAAAAAACAATTTCAGCATTACTTTGCACTATTTCGTTTACAGTAACCTCACAGCACTCTGGTTCTAGCCAATCATCAGCGTCCAAAAATATAATATAATGACCAGTAGACACATCTAATCCGCCATTACGCGCCTCTCCCTGCTTCTTCCCATGTTGTCTTACTACGACAATTCTGCTATCTGTATTTGCAATGCTATCTACAATTTCTGGTGTTCTATCCTTAGATGCCGTATCCGATACAACAATAATTTCTATGTTTTTGTATGTTTGAGATACCAATGAACCAATACATTCTGATATATAGTTTTCTGCGTTATACGCAGGAATAATAATACTAACCTTATCCTCTTGCATTTTATTCTCCATCAAAATCATTAATTATAGTAGCCACATAGTTATCTGCAATATAATGCCAGCTATAGTTATCTTTTATTCTTTGTTTTGCCTTCTCTCCATATGATTCAATTGCAGAAAAAGACATACCATCTGATTTAGTAATTGTGTTTTCTAAACTTCCATTTTCTAAATCCCAGTAGAGTGCAGCATCTTCTGCTACTTCACTATTAAATCCAATATTAAATAGTATGTTTAACTTAGTGCTACCCAAAGCTTCTAACAACGAAGGATTAGTTCCACCTACTGAATGACCATGAAAATATGCATAAGCATTCTCTCTGATTTTCTTTAATAATTCTTGATCATACACGGTTCCAACAAACTTAATTCGTTTATCTCCGCTAAAATGTAATTTCTTATCAAGTCTGGCAAGAAATTTAGGATAATTGGTTGTAATAATGGCAAAGTCTTTCTCTGTTTTGCTCATCATAAATTCACGAATCATTGTCTCGAAATTATTCTCTGGAACAAATCTTCCAACGCTCAGATAATAATTTTGTTCTCTAAGACCGAATTTTTTTAACCAATCAACATACTTTGGATCATTATCTGCTAGTTTCGATGGTTCAATATCTGCTCCATATGCAATATATGTTGTCTTTGGTTTATATTTTTCATATTCACTTTGAATATATTTCTCAATGTTCTTACTATCACATATCTCCAAGTCAGCATTCTTAACCATCAGTCTTTCTGAGTATTTCCAATAGCAACGTACAGGATAAGAATATTTTCCTCTCTTAAATTCAAGTCCATCTGGATTATGCCAGTATTGACCACCCAATTTATGTATGATTTTCGCATAATGTCCCATTGCAAATCCGATTCTCGAGGAAAGAATATATATAATAGGTTTCTCAATGTTATGCTCTTTTATATAGTTACATACATACTGCAATGATTTAATATCATAAAAGAGTGCCTGGGCAGAGCCAAAATCGGGGGATTGTATTTTGAAGCAGTGTGCATTATGATACACATATTCAGTTTCAGACAAAATTTCTACTCCTTTAAGCTTTGACTCGTCCGTTCTTCCATTACCATTAGCCTTACACGCAATATGGTATTGTATATCCTTATTATTTTGATGATATTCTGTAAGTTTATTCAGGAATGATTCATATCCCCCATAAACAAATCCCTTCGCCCCTATCACAAAAACATGTTGCATTTTATCTACCTCATATTTTTCCACAACAAATAGCCTGTTGTGATTTCTTTTTTAAATTAAATTACAGGATATCCAAAAAGCACCACCACTAAACACCTCTCATCACAGCTCTGATCGTTTTCAGTAATACCCCCACATCCATAAGCAATGACCACTGATCAATGTATTTTAAATCAAGCTTTACAACTTCTTCAAAATCCGTGATTTTATTTCTTCCATTTACCTGCCATAATCCTGTGATTCCTGGCTTAATTGATAATCGTCGCATATGATAGCCCTGATACTTTTCATATTCATCCTCAGTCGGTGGCCTTGTACCTACGAGGCTCATATCTCCCTTTAGGACATTGTAGAATTGTGGAAGTTCATCAATACTTGTCTTACGAATGAATCTCCCAACTTTTGTGATTCTAGGATCATTTTGCATTTTGAACATCGGTCCCTGCATTTCATTTCTATCCATTAGTTCTTTTTTTTTCTCTTCTGCATCCATATACATGGAACGGAATTTATAGATTTTGAATCGTCTGCCATTGATTCCTACTCTCGTCTGTGAGAAGAAAATGGGTCCACGGTTTTCAATGTATATTAATGGTCCAACAATAATCATTGCAATTCCTGTAACGATGAGTCCCACCAGCGATCCCACAATATCCATTCCTCTTTTTATCATCAGTAGTATTGGTTTATGAGACTGACCACCATAGGAGATTACATAGTAATCACCGAAGCTACCAATTACCTTATTCTCTACGTTGATATTAAAAATCTGAATATTCACATGTGTCACAACACCCATTTGTTCAAAGCCAAAAATAATCTTTTCAAACGGATATTTTTGCGCATAGGGTAAATGAATGAAGACTTCATCATATGCATAGAAACGATGGGTTTCTGTAATATTAGTACTGTTTCCAATTACTGGTACTCCGCAAATTGTCTCACCTACCATATCTTCATCTAATATTGTAAGGTATTTAAAGTCCAATAAGGTGTTTTTTTCCTGATGAATTTTATAAATGATTTCTCTGGCTCTTGATTTCGTAGTTACGAGCATAATCTTTGTAGCGTATTCATTCATAGAAAAATAACGCTCCACAATATATTTAAAAGCGATTCGCATGAGATAATCAAGAATTAGGAAGATAAAGAAAAAGATTCCAAGCATTGCCCTTGATACTTCGTTTCCGATCTTGACTCCGATTAGATAAAGAGTAATGAAGCACAGTGTCAGAAACGTCCTTTTCATAATATAAGCGAAAGTTGTAAAATGACCTTGTAGCGTAGCATCCTGCTCTGACTCTTTTCCCATAAGATAAACAACACAATAACTAAGTAAAAAAACAATTAAGAGTGTTCGATACATATCTGTTGCTGGCCATAGTCCCATTGTTTTGAATCGGATATTCCCAGCAATTGTATAGGCCGCAAACAAACACAGATAATCTATCATTAATAGTATGGAAATTCGATTTTTTCTTGTACGTAAGATCATAACAAATACCTTCCCCTTTTCGACTTTTTCACACTGTTCCTTTTCTCATAAGAATTAACATAGTACTTACCATAATATCTATTATACACCATTTTCCATATACTGTATTGCAAAGATAGATATCTGTTAAAGACTTATATAGAATCTTAAAATGGTTTGCTTATGTTTAATATAATTGTAACAAGAAGTTTGTGTCAAGTATTGGTTGGCAACTCTTTGATTTTTTCTAAATAATAAGAATCTATTTGCTTAAGAAGCTACTATAAACAGAAAAGCTCCTAACAATGAAAATACATTCATTTTAAGAGCTTTAATTTATGTCTGAACTTATGCTACTTTTGATTTAGCAATTTCTGCTAAAGATTTAAAACCTTCTGCGTCATTTACTGCCATTTCTGCAAGCATTTTTCTGTTAATATCAAGACCAGCTAATTTTAATCCATGCATCATCTGGCTGTAAGAAATTCCATTAATTCTTGCAGCTGCATTAATACGTGCAATCCATAACTGTCTAAACTGACGTTTTCTTTCTTTTCTACCAGCATAAGATGAAGTTAATGCTCTCATAACAGATTGTTTTGCAACTCTATACTGTTTTGATCTAGCTCCTCTATATCCTTTCGCTAATTTTAATACTCTATTATGTCTTTTTTTAGCGTTTAATCCGCCTTTAATTCTTGCCATTTTTCTAGCTCCTTTCTTGAAAGAAGGTTGTCCTTCTTACGCTTTCATTCGGTTTTTTTCATATTATAAATATGGCATAATTTTCTTCATATTCTTAACATTTGTAGCGTCTGTAATAGCTGCCTGTCTAAGATTTCTCTTTGTTTTAGCAGATTTTTTAGTCAAGATATGGCGTTTATAAGCTTTGTTTCTTTTTAATTTTCCTGTTCCTGTTACTTTGAAACGTTTTGCTGCTGATCTGTTTGTTTTAATTTTTGGCATGATACTTCCTCCTATTATCTCTTCTTTATTTTAACTGTAATCTATTTCTTCTCAGCTAAAAACATTGTCATACTTCTGCCTTCTACTTTGGGAGCCTTCTCAATAATCGCTATATCCGAAAGTTTCTCAGCAATATCATCTAAAATATACTTGCTACTATGCATATGCGCCATCTCACGTCCTCTAAAACGCAATGTAACCTTCACTTTGTCACCTTTCGATAAGAACTTCCTAGCTGCATTTACTTTCGTATTCAAATCATTTGTATCAATATTAGGTGATAAACGAATTTCTTTTATTTCGATCGTCTTTTGCTTTTTCTTTGCTTCTTTGTCTTTCCTAGTTTGCTCATATTTAAACTTACCATAATCCACAATTTTACAAACCGGTGGTTTCGCCGTAGGCGCAATCTTTACTAAATCAAGTCCTGCATCCTCTGCTAGCTTCTGTGCTTCTTTCGAAGACATTACCCCAAGCTGTTCTCCGTCTTCCCCAACCAGACGTACTTCTCTGTCTCTGATCTGTTCGTTAATCATTAATTCACTAATAGTCGTGCCCTCCTAAATAAAATAAAAAAAGTGGATAGTTAGTCTATCCACTTAAATTCGCATCATACAATTGCACAAAATATGCACAAAGATAATTAAAATATTAACACCTGGTAGCTATTGTTGTGCCCCAGGGTGAGAGTGGATACCCTACTTTGTTATTAGTTGCTTCGCAACACATTTGTAAGAATACCACTCTTTTATCTTATTGTCAAGTGTTAAATCG
>JAQUUB010000024.1 GCA_028694115.1 Lachnospiraceae bacterium | reverse complement strand
TACGAAATGACTATAACACTTTGTTAAATTTAATGTTCAGATGGAACCGGAAACATGTTCAGAAACCATCGGAATCAATGTTCAGCTGCTAGCGGAATACGCGTTCAGTTGAAACGGAATTTGCAAACAGCATGTAACACAATCGGCATATACCAGTTACCCGAGTTAGAAAGGGTAGATGAGATAGTTTTTGATGACAAAACAGAAGATATTCTTCACATTAATGATCTTTGGTTTCAGGAAAATCAAATGTATTTATCGATGTTTTCCCTGAATGGAAAATGGAGGGATAAGCCAATCGATTCAGGAGTCATCATAAAGATACAAATGGATGATTTGTCGAAACGTGAAATCGTGTTTGAGAAACAGAAAACACCCCATAGCATCCGGATACTAGATGGAAATATAGTATATTGCAACTCTGCAGACCTACAATTAATAGAGAATGGGCAACCTGTATTTAATGCAATGGGATATCTACGTGGTGTTGAAAAGGTAGAGGATACCTATTTTATTGGGCAAAGTGAAAGCCGAAATGTAGATAAGGTCCGTCAGAATAAATTAAATATATCCATTGATGCCGGTATTCATGCTTTTAAAAGAAAAGAAAAAATCAGCAGATTCTTTGGATTACCTGCTACGGAAATATATGAAATTCTGGATTGTACAAAAGATCATTTGTGCCCAGAAGACAATCGAGAAGAGGTCAGACACTCTTATTTCCAATTATATATAGATATGGGAAATGGATATAGCGAAGAGGAATCCATACGCAACTTTTCGGTAGTGGGAAATAATAAACTAGAAATAGATGTATCTAAATATTCCGATATTCAGGAATTACGATTTGACCCTTGTGATGACCCTTGCATAATTACTATCCGCGAAGCAAAAATCCGTACAAGCCAGGGATATGAAACAATTGTATTTAGCAGAAGTAGTGCCCAGATTGTAAAAGAAAATGAATACTGCTTCGCAAAAGAGGATCCTCAAATGGTATTTTCTGTGGTGGATAAGTACGTTCAATCGGTAATGATTGAGTATGAAATGGAACTGGATAAGCAGGCTATCATTAATTTTTTGATTGAATAGGGGATAGAGTACAGGATAAAGCTCGTCTTTTGCGGAGTGGTTTGTCGAAAAACCAAAATAGTAAGAACAAGTAAGGGATAACCAATAGCTGAGGGAAATGGAATGAATAATAAAAGGAAAAAAATCGCTAAATCCGTTAGGAAAGCAAACAATGCAGACTTAGTTAAATCACAAATGATTGCTACACTGCATTTTTTGATTACCTTTCTGAATGATTCAGTAATTTTCGGATCACAAAGTTCTACAAAAATTGCACAGATACTTTCATTTTATATATTTGGAAAGGTCCTTATATTTTTCCTATTATCGATTGCTTGGTATAAAATCGTAAAGACCAATTTTTCAGATGATGATACAAAGAAAAAAATTAAAATATTTTCAATCTACTTCGTGATAATGGTTTTACTATTGATAGCAGTATGGCCGGGGGTATGGCGATGGGATGAGCTGTATACATTAGGAAATCTTACGGAGGGACAAGTACATTATTGGCAACATTGGTTGTCAGCTTTGTATGAGTTTTTATGTTTGCAGTTAATTCCTTTACCTGGCGGGATTCTTATCATTCAAGTTGTAATCATTTCGTTGGTTGTGACTGATATTGTATGGAAATTGCTGATTAACTTAAAAACAAAATTAGTATATCTTGTTTATATACCGTTGATGCTTCCTGCCATACTGGATTCTAATTTATACCCGATTCGGGCAACGCCATGCGCATATTTAGAACTTTGGCTGGTTTTCCAGATCATCGATATGGCGTTTTTTGATGCAATATGTACCACGAAAACGATAGCGGTGCTTGGAATGATAGGTGGAATCGTTACTGCCTGGAGGCCGGAAAATATTATTTACATCGTTGGTCTACCAATCATATTGGTCTTTACAAAAAAGATAAATGCTAATAAAGTGCTTCTTTATTTGCTCCTAAGTAGTATGATTGTGTTTACTTCTAATCAAGTGAACAATAATGGATTGGATGGTATTATTTTTTCCCAAAATGAAAATGGAGAAATTACAGGGCAAAAAGAAGCATATAGCTTATCTGGATTTATAACATCTCTTGGAGACATTGTTGCTACAGATTTTAATTCAAATAATAAAGAGGCTGATTTGGAGTTAATCAGTGACTGCATGGATCTAGAAATGCTGACGCAAAGTGGAGGGATGGCGACTTTTTGGGGAGGCGGTTTAAAAGAAATCACTCCAGAAAAGTTGGCTCAGTTAAAAAAGTTATACATAAAATTAGTTGTTTATAATTTTCCTGAATTTATGAAGAGTCGATGGAAGGTATTTGTTTCGACAAATTTCTCTAACGGCAATGAAATTCAATTACAGGCGTCAGCGCATTTGTATGATGAATTTACAGAAGAGGATACCTATGAATTCATTAATAATTATCAGGATTTTAGAAGCAGATACGCATTTAATACGCCCTTATCCGTAGAGCTTAGAAAATCGGTAATCAGCTTTCTGGAATGTAAAAAAACGACAGATTATCTCGGTTCGAGTTTACCAATCGTTGCTTGGTTTTATAATGTTTTTCCAATACTCATTAGTTTGCTTGCTATATGGATCATAGAGACCATTAAGAAAAATTACACATGGTTCTTTGTGATTGGATTATTGCTTGCAAAATGTGGAATTATTTTTTTAACAGCACCCTTATCAATGTTCATGTACTATTTTTCTACCTATCTGGTAGGCCTGATGATAATTGTATTTTGGTTTATAAAGCGGGGACGGTTCTCAGTTTAGAATTATGGAGATTTGCAATGTCAAAAAAGATAAAACAAGAGAAAAAGAAAAAAATAATATGGATACCTGATACCATTTTCGGACTTGCGATAGTAATAGTCAGTCTGGTATTTGGGTTTTGCATTTTTATTAATAATCTAAAGTATTTAGTGGAACCTTTCTATAATATTCTGATAGTGATAGGTTTGTGCTTCTGCGTATGGGAAATAACGCATCTCGAAAAATGGTCTAAATATGTGGATGCTGTTATCATTATTCTTGCATTTATGATTCGGTTCATATTTGTACTAAAAATCAATACATCTCTCAGTTCGGATTTTGAAATTGTTTTTAATGCTGCGAAGGGACTTGTCAATGGTGATTCCAGTTGCCTTATATGAAGCATTATTTATTAAACTGTTTGGCACTGCGGCAGTAATGTCTCTGAAAATAGCAAATATATTTTTCATGACAGGTTCTGTTGCATTGGTGATGGCGATTGCTGATAAAATGTTTGGAAAAAAAGCAGGCATGATCTGCGGACTGATGTATGCAATATACCCTGCACCGATCATGCTGACCTCCGTACTTACAAGTCAACACCAAGAGGTTTTCTTTTTCCTTTTAGCTGTTTACTTTTTACTTGCGTTTAAAAGCAAAATTAAATATTTATCCTATGTACTTGCTGGTATATCAATCACATTATCACAATTTTTCAGGCCAGAAGGAATTATCTTTTTTGCGGTGGTAGTGGCATGTATCATATGGAAGCTGATTGCTTCTATTTATGAATTTAGAAAATCACGGGATGAAAAAAAGAGAGATGTACTCGTAAAAGAGATTAAGAATTTAATCATTGCATCCGCCTTAATCTTTGGTGTGTATTTCGTACTTTATTCAGGAATGAATCTGGTAGTAAAATGTTCTGGGCTAAATGATGAGGGACTAGTAAATTACATACCTGAGACCAAGTTCCTTATGGGGATGGATGCCGATACGAATGGATATTATACGGACGAGTATGGCTATATTGGTGAGATTGATGACAAGGTGGAGCGTAAAGAAGCTTTTACCAATGCGCTCAAAGAAAACTTTGATCGATATCCGGGATTTCTTTCTTTTGAGATTGATAAATTTAATCAGTTCTGGAGCAGCTACGAAGATCCATACTGGTCAATGGGTAGTATAGAAGGAGTAGATGGTTTAATTGATGCTGCTTATACATGGATAGGAATAGAACGTGGTGTTACTGTTGCAATATGGCTTCTATTTGTAGTAGCCTGCATCATTACAATAAAAAAGAAAAATTACAGAATCGGGGACGGTTCTCACCTATTAAAAATGTCAAATCGACAGGAAGCGATTGAAAAGCACAGATAACGGTAACAAGTTAAAGCGGTAAAAAAAGTATGGAATTTTCTAGTGGTGTGGTAAACTGTGAGTAGTGATCGTGTCACAGAAGCTTGCGTGGCCTGTGACCTGAGAGGGCTCCTGCGGGGGTTCTTTCTTTTCGTACGAGACTTGGTATATAAGATTGGTTTTCCCATTAAACTTATCACAAGTAAGGTGCTTTCTCATCTTATTCTTAAAATCATAGACATAGGGTAATTCTTCTGTTACACTTATAAACAAATCTATAGTTATTCACATTATTTGCAGTGTCCTGCAGTCTGGCAATCATTCTGCCAAAGAAATCAACAACCAAATTTTATATTCACAATTCAAAACTCATTTTTATCGATAAACAAATCGATGTATTTTTATTGCAAGAAAACACAGAAAATCATATAATGGAGGTACTTACATGGACCAAAACGAAAAGAAAAAGTTATTAGAAAACTACGATTTCAACTTAAAAGATTTTGCATTATTTTTATCGGTTATGAAGGATAAACGTGCTTATAAAAATGTCTTAGAAATCATTATGAATCGTGAAAATATCGTGCTAAAGGACATAAAGGTAGAAGAGGTAGTCTTAAATGAGCAGGGGAAACGAGCTATCCGGCTCGATGCATGGGCATTAGATGAAGACAATATTCAATACGCCATCGAAATGCAAAATGATACAACGACTGATTTTATCCCCAAGAGATCCAGGTATTATCAGGGAATGCTGGATACTCCAATCTTGAAGTCTGGAAAGAAAACAAAGTATAAACATCTACCAAAAACATATATTATATTTATTACAGAAGCAGATATCTTTGGAAGAGACCATGCATGCTATACCTTCGAGAATCGCTGTAAAGAGATACCAGAATTAATGCTAGAGGATGATGCTACAAAGATATTTCTAAACATGACAAGCAAAAATGGGAGTAAAGAACTAGTAAGCCTGTTACAGTATATGAAGCACACCACATTAGAAAATCCAGAAGTAATCAAAAAAGATAAGAAGTTATTGGAGCTAGATAGAATTGTAACCGAAGTAAAGCAGAGTGAAGAATGGGAGGCAGTTCAAATGAATATTTTAGAAATTGGCGAACAAAAAGGAAGAGAACAGGGATTAAAGCAAGGTCTGGAACAAGGTCTGGAACAAGGTCTGGAACAAGGTCTGGAACAAGGTCTAGAACAAGGTCTAGAACAAGGGCTGGAGCAAGGTCTGGAACAAGGGCTGGAGCAAGGTCTGGAAAAAGGACGAAAATTAAATAGAAAATTAGCGGAACTTAACAGAGTAGATGATATTCTAAAAGCAGCAACCGATAAGGAATACCAGCAAAAGCTCTTTGAAGAATTCAAAATCTAAAGCGGGGACGGTTCTCAGTTTAGAATTATTCATAAAGCGGGGTCAGGCACCATTTTAGAAATTTTGCACTATTTCTATCGGTTATGAAAGACAAACGCGCTTATAAAAACGTCTTAGAAATCATCATGAATCGCGAAAACATCGTACTAAAGGACACAAAGGTAGAAGAGGTAGTATTAAATGAGCAGGGGAAACGGGCCATCCGACTTGATGCATGGGCATTGGATGAAGAGGATATTCGGAGTAAAGAACTAGTAAGCCTGTTACAGTATATGAAGCACACCACATTAGAAAATCCAGAAGTAATCAAAAAAGATAAGAAGTTATTGGAGCTAGATAGAATTGTAACCGAAGTAAAGCAGAGTGAAGAATGGGAGGCAGTTCAAATGAATATTTTAGAAATTGGCGAACAAAAAGGAAGAGAACAGGGATTAAAGCAAGGTCTGGAACAAGGTCTGGAACAAGGTCTGGAACAAGGTCTGGAACAAGGTCTAGAACAAGGTCTAGAACAAGGGCTGGAGCAAGGTCTGGAACAAGGGCTGGAGCAAGGTCTGGAAAAAGGACGAAAATTAAATAGAAAATTAGCGGAACTTAACAGAGTAGATGATATTCTAAAAGCAGCAACCGATAAGGAATACCAGCAAAAGCTCTTTGAAGAATTCAAAATTTAAAGCGGGGACGGTTCTCAGTTTAGAATTATGGTGGAATTATTACAAGTATAGAAGAAATGTTTTATTATAACAGATGGTCTGATTATGCCACAATTATACAAGGAAGGTGTTTTCACATAAAGTCATAGATATATGGCAATTCTTCTGCTACACTTATAAACAAGTCTATAGTTATTCACATTTTTGCAGTAATTCTGTATTCTGGCAATCATTCTGCCAAAGAAATCAACAATCAAATTTTATATTCAACAATTCAAAACTCATTTTTATCGATAAACAAATCGATGTATTTTTATTGCATGAAACCACAGAAAATCATATAATGGAGGTACTTACATGGACAAAAACGAAAAGAAAAAATTATTAGAAAACTATGATTTTAATTTAAAAGATTTTGCACTATTTCTATCGGTTATGAAAGACAAACGCGCTTATAAAAATGTCTTAGAAATCATTATGAACCGAGAAAATATCGTTTTAAAGGACATTAAGGTAGAAGAGGTAGTATTAAATGAGCAGGGGAAACGAGCCATCCGACTTGATGCATGGGCATTAGATGAAGAGGATATTCAATATGCCATCGAAATGCAAAATGATACAACGACCGATTTTATCCCCAAAAGATCTAGGTATTATCAAGGAATGCTGGATGCCCCAATCTTGAAATCTGGAAAGAAGACAAAATATAAACATCTACCTAAAACGTATATTATTTTTATTACAGAAGCTGATATATTCGGAAGAGACCTCGCATGCTACACCTTCGAGAATCGCTGTAAAGAGATACCAGAATTAATGCTAGAGGATGATGCTACAAAGATATTTCTAAATATGACGAGCAAAAATGGGACTAAAGAACTGGTAAGTCTGTTACAATATATGAAACACACCACATTAGAAAATCCAGAAGTAATAAAAAAAGACAAGAAATTATTGGAGCTGGACAGAATTGTAACCGAAGTAAAGCAGAGTGAAGAATGGGAGGCAGTTCAAATGAATATTTTAGAAATTGGCGAACAAAAAGGACGAGAGCAGGGATTAAAGCAAGGTCTGGAACAAGGTCTAGAACAAGGTCTAAAGAAAGGATTAACGTTAGGAGAAGAACAAGTAAAGAAAGTAAACGAATTAAATAGAAAATTAGCGGAACTTAACAGAGTAGATGATATTCTAAAAGCAGCAACCGATAAGGAATACCAGCAAAAGCTCTTTGAAGAATTCAAAATCTAAAGCGGGGACGGTTCTCAGTTTAGAATTATTCATAAAGCGGGGTCAGGCACCATTTTAGAAATTTTGCACTATTTCTATCGGTTATGAAAGACAAACGTGCTTATAAAAACGTCTTAGAAATCATCATGAATCGCGAAAACATCGTACTAAAGGACATTAAGGTAGAAAAGGTAGTATTAAATGAGCAGGGGAAACGAGCTATCCGACTTGATGCATGGGCATTAGATGAAGAGGATATTCAATATGCCATCGAAATGCAAAATGATACAACGACCGATTTTATCCCCAAGAGATCCAGATACTATCAGGGAATATTGGATGCACCAATCTTGAAATCTGGGAAGAAGACAAAGTATAAGCACTTGCCGAAAACCTATATTATCTTTACACCCATCTGCATGCTTTAGCATGCACTTAAATCAATAGTTGAACATGTTTTTTGTTCAACATTATTACAAGAAGCAGATATCTTTTTAAGAGACCTTGCATGTTATACCTTCGAGAATCGCTGTAAAGAGATACCAGAATTAATGCTAGAGGATGATGCTACAAAGATATTTCTAAATATGACAAGTAAAAATGGGAGTAAAGAACTGGTAAGTCTGTTACAGTATATGAAACACACCACATTAGAAAATCCAGAAGTAATCAAAAAAGATAAGAAGTTATTGGAGTTAGATAGAATTGTAACCGAAGTAAAGCAGAGTGAAGAATGGGAGGCAGTTCAAATGAATATTTTAGAAATTGGCGAACAAAAAGGACGAGAACAAGGATTAAAGCAAGGTCTGGAACAAGGACTAAAGCGAGGATTAGATGAGGGCTTAACAATAGGAGAAGAAAAGGTAAATGAGTTAAATAGAAAATTAGCAGAACTTAACAGAGTGGATGATATTCTAAAGGCAGCAACCGATAAGGAATATCAGCAAAAGCTCTTTGAAGAATTCAAGATATAAAATTTGTAATTTATGTAAGCAGAAGGATTAAAATGCCTTCTGCTTTTTATTTACCAGAATTTCCTTTTACAATTTTTTTTAACCATAATTTCTTTTACATTGGTTATAATTTTTATGCTTTTTATGATTTTTAAAAAAACCTTCAAAAACACCCCCAAACTACCTTTTTGCGGAGTGGCTTTTTGGAAAATCATATGGTAAAATCTTCATGATAATCTATTTTAATACCAAATACAGGAAATAAAATCAGATAAAAACTCTAACAAAAAAAGGAAATAATTATATTAACAGGGAGGAAGAAGTTATGGACATGAAAAGAAGAGTAGCAATGGCAATGGTCTTTTTGATGGTATTTTCAATCATAGACTTTAGTGGGTTTACCCATGTCAGTGCGAGTACGTTAAATGAGGGAACCACCCTCACACAGGAATCAGAACCGACGCTGTCGGGGGGAGATATGGAGGCCGAGGGTGTAAGCACACCTGAAATCCACATACAGAGGGAGGACACCGTATCCTCACAGAATTCGGAAGAACTTCTCGAAGAGGATTCCAAGAGCCCAGAAGAGCAGATGACATCTGGAGAATTATCAGGGATTACGGTTGAAAAAACAGATAGTAGGAATCTTATTTTTGCAAACGGAAACCCGATAACCTTAAAAGCAGGACAATCCGATGATTCGAAAACGAGGGTTTATTTAGACAGTGATTTAGATACTCCGCTAGAGATTAACGGTGCAGCTGGCGACCAATTAAATGGTTACGATTTAAATACGTATTATATTATTGGTGGAAGCCTAAGTGACAATGTTGCCTCCACAAGCGTTACGATGTTGGGTGGGAGCGTAGATTTCGTTTATGGTGGCGGGTATTCGGGCGCTGTCACCGGAGATACCTATGTAGAAATAAGTGGTGGAAGCGTAGATTTCGTTTATGGTGGCGGGTATTCGGGCGCTGTCACCGGAGATACCTATGTAGAAATAAGTGGTGGAAGCATGGGGAATGTTTTTGGTGGCGGATACGAAGGTAACGTAAAAGGAAATACAATTGTGGTAATTAACGGTGGAACAGTTAATGGCACTGTTCATGGCGGTGGGCATTATAAGGACGTTCAAAACACAAAGGTAACCATCAATGGTGGAACCATTACTGGAGGTATTTGTGGTAACGGAGTTAATGGTACTGTCAGTGGAAACACAGCGATAACCATCAATGATGGAAGTATTGATGGAAGACCTTACTCAACAAGTTGTAAGGAAGGTATTTGGGGTAACGGATGGGGTGGCACTGTTCTCGGAAACACAACGATCACCGTCAACGGTGGAACCATTACTACAGATTTTAATGGCATCGGAAATGAAGGCACTGGATATGGAGGCACTGTCAACGGAAACAAAACGCTTCAATTTGGTGTGGATTATAAGAATATCATATCAAGTAATACGATATCAAATGTTGATACCATTGAGTACGAAGTTGCATTTTATAATGAAACAACAAAGCTTTCAGACCCTGCACCGAAATGGATAGCATCCGGCCAGAAAATGACGCTTCCAACCCCAGCACTCGTAGATCATGAAGCAGGGAAAATAGTAGGAAGCTGGAAAAAAGCAGATAATAGCGATTATGATTTCAATTCGACGGTAACAGAACCATGGAAGCTGTATCCAAACTGGCTGACAATTACCAATTATAAGATATCTTATGACGGTAACGGAAATACCAGCGGAGCTGTTCCTACAGACAACAAGATCTATCAAACATTAGATGTTTTAACACTACCAGACAATACAGGGAATCTTACAAAAGATGGCTACACCTTCGGTGGATGGTCTATAAGCAAGAACGAACCACCAATCACCACCCACACTATGGATTCAACAGGAAATGCGGAAACAAAATCTCTTACTTTTTATGCGGTGTGGAATCTGATACCGTCCCACCTCGTGACCGTATCAAATGGAACCTTATCAAACGGAACCAGAAGTAAGAGCTATCAAGAGGGAGAGCCAGTTACCATTACAGCAGATAGCATTAGCGGTAATAGCTTTAACAATTGGAGTGGCAGTGACGGTGTTACCTTTCAAGACGAAAAGTCTACTACCACCACCTTTATCATGCCAGCTAATCCAGTAACCATATCGGCCAATTATAACACCAATTATCATTATCTCATTGATGAGAAAACAGCCGAAGGTTTTCCAGAAGGGAAATACAAAAAAGGCTATGCGACCATCGTTCTTAAGAAAACAAGCTACGTTTATACCGGTTCTGAAATCCGTCCCGTACCCGTCGTATATTACACCTATACCGAGTACGACGATACCGGCAAACAGACTGGCCAGCCAAAGAAAAAGAAGCTTGTAGAAAATGTCGATTATAAAGTGGGGACGGTTCTCGGTTTAGAAAAAATCTTAATAACTGGTATGGGAGATTATAGAGGGACGATGACAAAGGAGTTTACAATCACTCCGAAGTCCATAAAAAGTGCAACCATTGAGCCAATTGAAGATGTCATAGCAACCGGAGCTGATTTGACATCACAGATAGATGCACGAATTATCGTAAAGGACGGTGTCAATACCGTTAGCAGGAATGATTATGTTATCACCTATCTGGTAAATAAAGAAAAGCAGACGACACTGCCTTTAACCCCTAGTGAAAATACGATAGTGACCGTATCGGTAAATGGAAAGAATAATTATAAGGATGCAGTAAAGAAGACACAGACCTTTACCATCCTTCCACAAAGCAGTACAGCAAAATCCGTGTCAGGTAATATTACGGTTGTATTAAAAGCATCTGCCAAGACATACACGTATTCAGGAAAAGCCATCAAGCCACAGATTAAAGTAACGGATACAGTTACGAATAAACCAATCGCAGGCAAGTACTATAAGGTCAGCTATGAAAACAATGTCAATGCCGGAACCGGTACGATTACCGTCTCTGGTAAAAACAAATACTATGGAAGCAAGAGCATCCACTTTATCATTGAGCCCAAAAACATGTCCAAAGTAAAAGTTAAGACCTTATCAAAAATCGCGTACCGGGAAACCATCGAAGATCTTGAACTTACTATTACAGATGGTGGCAGATACCTGAAAAAAGGTGTGGATTATACAGTAGATTTTAGTAGCTCAAAGGATTTAAGCTTAGGAAAACTAAAAGTAAAGAAAGTCACCTTATCTGTAAATGCATTAGAAAACAGCAATTACAAAGGCATAAAAGAAGTGACCTGCTATATCGTTCCAAGAAATATTACGAATAAACTCACGACAAAAATTGAATGTGAGAGTGTGCCTTTTGCAGGTAAGGAAGCAAAAGATGGGGCAAAATCAGTACCAGTCATTCATTACAATGGAGAGCTGCTGAAGGAAACGGATTTTAAGATAGTAAAGTATATGAACAATAAAAAAGTCGGAACCGGAAAAGTCGTAATACAGGGAATTGGTAATTATACAGGGACAAGGACTGTGAAGTTTCAAATTATAAAGCCTGAACGACAATAACAGAGTGACGTTACTTTTGAGTAAACAACTGTATTACATTATGAAAACCACATAAAAAGAAGAGAGCACCAACTTGTGATAAGATTGGTTTTATAATTAAACTTATCAAAAGGAAGGTGCTTTCACATTCAACAATCAATACTTAAAATTTTATTTGGATGGTAAACTAGATCCATGAGATAATACTACTGCGACAAGCTACTGGTTATATCTGATGATAAATTTCCTTGTCCTGATGTGAACGATCCTACGGGTGAGAAGCGGGTCGAAACAGAAGAACGGCTTGAATACGATGTTTCAACAGATACCTTAACTCATATCAGCAGGCATCAAGATTATGACGGTAAAATGTTCGATGACATAAAAGTATTTTGTTATTGATTTAATGTCAATGCTAATATTGGAAGACGCAGCTCCTAAAAAGGGCTTTTCACTTTCATTTAAAACGAATTGATCTTTTTAATTGCAAGAAACCACAGAAAATCATATAATGATGGTACTTAAATAAACCAAATTTGCACTATTTCTATCGGTTATGAAAGACAAACGCGCCTATAAAAATGGGAGTAAAGAACGGGTAAGTCTGTTACAATATATGAAACACACTACATTAGAAAATCCAGAAGTAATCAAAAAAGATAAGAAGTTATTGGAGTTAGATCTTAAGGCATCAACCGATAAGGAATACCAGCAAAAGCTCTTTAAAGAATTTGGAATATAATGACTTAGGTATGTGTGGAGGCAAAAATATGAGCGACAAGAACCAGAATGAATTAGAATTTATCATATTTTGTATAGAAAATGTCGGCCAGAAGCTTAGTATGACTGGGGATAAGGTATACGAATTATTATCTAAAAAGAGTCATATTCTTGAAGATTATATACGTCCTAATTTTGAAATACTTCATACGCAGAGCAAAGAATATATTATAGAAGATATTATTGAATATATGAAGGCAGAGGGGGTAGTGTGAAAATGAATTTTTCACACGTAACTTTGTGCCTGAGGCTCAAAGTTTGCAGATTACGGAAAGGGCAGGGAAATTAAAATGAGGATATATCATGGTTCCTATATTGAGATCCAGAAACCGGATGTCACAAAGTCTAGAAACAATGTAGATTTTGGGAAAGGATTTTATACAACTCCTATCAAAGACCAGGCCATTAAATGGGCAAAAAGGTTTAAAAAACGAGAAGGACAAAGTATTGTATCAATCTATGAAATGGATGAGATTAAGCTTTGGAAGGACTTCATCGTAAAAGAATTCTCAGAATACTCTGATGAATGGTTAGATTATATTCTTGCATGTAGAAGAGGCGAGGATGCGAAAAAGTTCGATGTAGTGATTGGTGGGGTTGCCAATGACAAGGTCTTTGATACCATTGAACTTTTCTTTGACGGACTGATCGAAAAATCTGTTGCAATAGAGCGATTACGTTATGAGAAACCAAATCTTCAGATATGTTTTTGTTCGCAGGCAGCAATAGAGGAATGTGTTACATTTGTAGAGAGTGAGGTGCTGTAATTGTGGCGAATCCCGTTTTATTACAAAAAAAGTATGCAAGAATAATTATAATGTTTGCAAAGGTTCAGTGTATAGCTGAGGAAGAATCTTTGGATTTCTTTTACAATTCAAGATTATATAAAGAAATTAGCGAGGGAATATCAGATATGCATTGTAGGAGTGATGAATATCTGGTAGAAGAACTCAAATTAGAATTTTATAGGCGGGGACGGTTCTCAGTTTAGAATTATTCATTCGAATGATAAATCGAGGCACTAACTACGGAAACTCAAGGCAGTATTTCATTGACATTCTTTAATGGTTTATTATAATGCAATTAGTGATCGTGTCACAGAAGCTTGCGTGGCCTGTGACCTGAGAGGGCTCTTTCTTTTTCGTACTAGACTTGGTATATAAGATTGGTTTTATCATTAAACTTATCACAAGGAAGGTATTTTTACTTTCTAATCTTATTCGTAAAATTATAGACATAGGGGAATTCTTCTGCTAAACTTATAAACAAGTCTATAGTTATTCATATTTTTGCAGTAATTCTGCATTCTGGCAATCATTCTGCCAAAGAAATCAACAATCAAATTTTATATTCAACAATTCAAAACTCATTTTTATCGATAAACAAATCGATGTATTTTTATTGCAAGAAACCACAGAAAATCATATAATGGAGGTACTTACATGGACCAAAACGAAAAGAAAAAATTATTAGAAAACTACGATTTCAACTTAAAAGATTTTGCATTGTTTTTATCGGTTATGAAAGACAAACGTGCTTACAAAAATGTTTTAGAAATCATTATGAATCGGGAAAACATCGTATTAAAGGACATTAAGGTAGAAGAGGTAGTATTAAATGAGCAGGGGAAACGGGCCATCCGACTCGATGCATGGGCATTAGATGAAGAGGATATTCAATATGCCATCGAAATGCAAAATGATACAACGACCGATTTTATCCCTAAAAGATCCAGATATTATCAGGGAATGCTGGATGCCCCAATCTTGAAGTCTGGAAAGAAGACAAAGTATAAGCACTTGCCGAAAACCTATATTATCTTTATTACAGAAGCAGATATCTTTGGAAGAGACCTTGCATGTTATACCTTCGAGAATCGCTGTAAAGAGATACCAGAATTAATACTGGATGACGATGCTACAAAGATATTTCTAAATATGACGAGCAAAAATGGGAGTAAAGAACTGGTAAGTCTGTTACAATATATGAAACACACCACATTAGAAAATCCAGAAGTAATCAAAAAAAATCAAAAACTATTAGAACTGGACAGAATTGTAACCGAAGTAAAGCAGAGTGAAGAATGGGAGGCAGTTCAAATGAATATTTTAGAAATTGGCGAACAAAAAGGAAGAGAACAGGGACTAAAGCAAGGGCTAGAACAAGGACTAAAGCGAGGATTAGATGAGGGCTTAACAATAGGAGAAGAAAAGGTAAATGAGTTAAATAGAAAATTAGCAGAACTTAACAGAGTGGATGATATTCTAAAGGCAGCAACCGATAAGGAATATCAGCAAAAGCTCTTTGAAGAATTCAAGATATAAAATCCGTAATTTATGAAAGCAGAAGGAAGAAAACCCCTTCCACCAATATAACGATGCTGGGTGGAAAAGTTCATTCTATTTATGGTGGCGGAGGCGGAGAGGGTATATCATTATTATATGGCAATACCCACATTACCATTGGAGGCACTGCAAAGGTCAAGAATATCTTCGGTGGAGCTTATGTGGGAGGCGTAGCGAAATCAAATATAACCATAAATGAAGGCAGAAGGAAAAATTCCTTCTGCCTTCATTTTTTCAGCCTGATGATGCCGAATCACATTATTTATATTTATCTAATTTGTGTGATACTTCAAGTACCTCATGAAGCAGGGTATCTGCTTTTTCAGCAAGAAGTCTACTATTATTCGTAATACTGGTGGCATTTTCCGTACTTGATGTGATTTCTTCAAATACAGCGGAAACCTGACTAATATGATCGACAATTGTTTGATTAGACGTTGATACATTCGATATTTTCTTATTCATATCTGTAATATCAGTGGTAAGCATATTCATGTTTGTATGTACTAAATCCATGCTTTGTGAGACGCTTTGGATCGATTCACTTTGCTTTGTATTAACATGAATGGAATGATTCACGATGTCAGAAGCATAAGTAGAGGTGTCATTTAGTTCTTCTAATATTTTCGTAATATGCTCCGTAGATACTCTTGTCTGCTCGGCCAGATTCCTGATTTCATCGGCAACGACTGCAAATCCCTTACCGGCTTCGCCAGCTCTGGCTGCTTCAATGGAGGCATTCAATGCTAATAAATTAGTCTGGCTTGAAACATTTAAAATCACACCAATAATATTATTAACAGCCTTTGCCTTTTCCTGAAGTTCATTCATTGCATCCGCAACATTTCCATTGATAGAAGCAATCTCCTGAGAATGACCTTTTAAATCTTCAAAAGCCTGTAAACTTGTTGCGATTGATTCCGAAGATTCCTTTACAACAGAAACCACTTGATTCGTTGAATGTTCCGTATCTTTGATTTCGTTTTGAATGACTCCTGTCATATGAGTCTGATCAATAATACTTTGTGTAGCGGAATTGGTACCCGCCGCAATTTCTTCTACTGTTTTATTAACGGTATTTGTAGAATCATTCAGGTCATGAATGATGATAGAAGTTGCATCAATATCAGATTGAACTACGGCTGAAATTTCTAGTACTTCTGATAAGATTTCATCAATATGGGCGCGTTCATCTAAGACTGCCCCAACGGTATCCTCAATAAAGAGCCCGCCAATGCGGGTACTGAAAATCAAGGTAGTGGTACAAATCAAAATAACAAATAAGCTGCAGATTTCAACGAGTGGAGTGGAACCTGTTCCAGTTACAATTAGAATGATTGCTCGTAAGATATTGATTAGCAGCAGATAGCTTGCAAAAATAGACATAAATTTGCTGTCATAATATAAAATTGCCCCCATTAATACGACAACCAAGGTAACTGCAATATAGTAGCTACCAATACTAAAAAGTAATAATGCATACACGAAAGCATATCCACCTACTGATAGGTAACGGAAGGTTTCAGAAACAGGATTTTTCCTATAAAAATAATTGTTTACGATAATACAAATAACGCTCAAAGCTAAGATAATTACAAAGAAAATATAGTTTTCTTTTTTTTCTTGCATTTGCAACAGAACAATGAAAAATGACATAATATATAAAATTGTTGTGCCTAAAAGCATATAGTTATTTACTCTTTTCGTACGGGCCGCCTGGTCATGATAGGTTCGTGTTTTCATTGCTTCATTCTTATGTTCATCCATTCTTAAATCTCCTTAAATTGTAAATTCTTTAATTTTAATATATCACCTAATCAAAAAAAACACAATTTTTTTAAAAAAACCTTCAAAAACACCCCCAAACTACCCTTTTGCGGAGTGGCTTTCTGGAAAATGTTATGGTAAAATCTTCATAAATTAATAGAAACTACCAGAAAATACAGGGAGGAATGGGGAAATGGTGGATAGAAAAAGAACAAAAAAAATACTGGCGATGGCGTTGTCAATACTGATGATCAGTTCCGTTATCGATTACAGTGCATTCATACAAGTTAGTGCAAAGACCCTAAGTGAAACGGGGATTCAGAATGAGGAGGATACACAGAATCACTCAGGTAGTGTTTCTGAGTCAAATTCATCAGAGTCTGAGAATAGTACGCCGGAGGAACCGCAGACCGAAGAGGATAGTACGGAGGAGGATAGTACCGAGGAATCTCCTTCCGAAAATTCTTCAGAGAAACCCAAAGAATCTCCTTCTGAAAATGCGTTAGAAGAGGGGGAAGAATCTCTTTCTGATAATTCTTTTGAAGAAGCTTTGACAGGCGAAACCACAGATTGGAGTAATGTGCAGAATCTCATTGAAAAAGCAGGAGAAAATACCACAATTGATCTTTCAGACTTTAGTACTCCTGCAGACGATAAGGTTTATACATTTACCGTAAAGGATAAGAAACAATTCACTTTGAAAGGCAACGGAACTAAAATTCAAAATGTAGCCTTTGTTTTTGAATCAAATAGTAATAATATTACCATAGAAAATCTTAACATAGAATCGGCAGATAACCATGCAGACAGTGCAGATAGTGAAGGATATTCTCCACTGCACTTTACTGGTACCGGCAATACTCTGACGATTAAGGGACAAAATACGATTTCCAGTGGACAGGTAAGTAGTGACATCAAATATGGTGCAGCAGTAGGGGTACCTGCAGGAGCAGAGCTGACGATTAAATCTGCTACGGGCGATACTGATGCCAGCTTACTGGCAGAGTCAAACGGTACTGGTGCAGGTATTGGTGGCGGAAATGAAGTGGCTGCTGGAACGATTTTTATAGAGAGTGGTACCATCTCGGCAAATGGAGCGATTACAGGAATTGGTGGCGGTTCTACAGCTGACGGTGGAATTGTAACGATTAAAGGTGGTAAGGTAACTGCCAAAGGTAATAGTGGTGCTGGTATTGGCGGTGCATTTAATACTGCCAGTAACGGAGGACAGGGAGGAACTGTTACCATTACGGGTGGTAATGTTACTGCTGAAGGCGGTGGCGGTGCAGGCATCGGTGGTGGCGGCTGTATGAAGAATACAGCAGGCAGTGGAGGAACGGTTACCATCACGGGGGGAACGGTCAGAGCGACCGGAGGAATGAAATGTGCAGGTATCGGTGGCGGTGGTTCTTTAATGGGTACTCCTGGTAGCGGAGGAGCGGTTATCATTACTGGTGGTAGCGTCTATGCCCAAGGGGGTAAACCAATGAACAATCCAGAGTATTGGATGCAATATGCACCGAAAATTGGTGGTGGATTAAATGAATCCTATCAAAACATAGATCATTCATTTTGGGAAGGTGCTCCTGCTACCATTACCAACGGAAATGGAAGTACGATTCACCTGAATACATTGAAATTTGAAGGAAGTGCACAGACAGACGCATTGATTACTTCCGGTAGCATAGGTGGAAGAGAATGTAGTATGACACCAAACGCAGAAGGGGGTGTATATGGCATTAAAGATGTACATATTGATAATGACAAAAAAATTTACGTCTGGTTGCCAGCCTCTAGTGAAGAGGAAACGGTCACAATGGGACTAGATGACGGCAATTATTATGAAGGTAAATTTTCCCGTCCAGCAGAAGAGAAATTAAATACCCTGAAAGAAAATTGTTTGATCAGATGGACTGCTCTGAAGAGCAGTATCCTTGCGGGAACAGTTACGAACGTGGATCTCACTCTTTTTTCGACTCCAGAAGAGCCCGTTGTTATTTCCTTACCCAAGGGAAATAGTCTTAATATAAAGGGTGTAAATAATAAAAATATCATCAAAAAAATTAATAATGTGAGTTTTCTATTCCAAGGAAATAACAATGTCACCATAGAAGACGTCGATTTCATGTCTGCGGATCATCACACAGACAGTCAGAGTGTCAAGGGTTATGCACCTTTTTATTTTGCTGGTGGAAGTAATAGTCTGACATTTATTAAAACAAATAAGTTGACGAGTGGACAGACTTCCAGTCAGACAGGATATGGCGCTGCCATTCAGGTAGTAGAGGGAGCATCACTGAATATTCTGCCAGGTGGCGAGGGTGCATCTATTACCGCGGCTGGTAGCTTTGGCGCGGGTATTTCAGGAGGCAATATCACCTTTAATGGTGGAAACATTACTGCTACGGATCAGAACGGTACCTACGGAATAAAAGGCAATGTTGTAATTCAGGGTGGTTCCATTCAGGCTGTAATCGATGGAGCACCTAAGGATGAAAGTAATCATTCTGTATTTTTAAACAAGCTGACGATACCCAAGCAAAACAACCAAAGTGTTTCCGCTGGGTCCATAGGAGCGATTTCCTGTAGTACATCGATTCCACTGGCAGCGGGATCCTATGGAATTGGTGGAGTAAAAACAGATAATAATGGTACGGTCTGGTTCTGGCTGCCTGATACGGCGAGTATAGAAGAAGTGAATCTGACAGTAAATGGTTTAAAATACGCTGCAATCTATCAGCGAAAAGGAGAAATAGAGAAAACACTCAGCGATCCGAGCTTCGCAAAGTGGGAGGAATTACAGGAAATCATAAACCAGGAGGGAGAGGGATCCATTAATCTTTCCACGTTGGAGTCTCCAGAAAGTCCTTTTATTTTGTCGGTTCCAGAAAATAAGAAATTAACAATTATCAGTGATGGAAAGGAGAGAAATAACCTTGCTTTCCTATTTAATGGGAATAATCAGGTAACCATCCAGAATTTAAACATAAAGTCAGCCAATAACCATTCGAATGAGGTTGGAATAAATGCCTATGGTCCCTTGCAATTTTCTGGGAATAAAAGCACGCTGATAATCAGGGGCAAAAATATTATTCGGAGTGGGCAGTCGCAAATGACCCAGAACTATGGTGCAGGTGTCAATGTCCGTTCAACAAGCGAACTGACCATTTGCGTATCGGATGATGATCCATCAGCCAGTATCGAGGCTTATGGAGGAACTGGAGGAGCAGGTATAGGCGGCGGGAAAGGTCAAACTGATAACACTAATTATACTTGCGGAAAAATTACAATTGAAAGTGGTCATATTTCGGCATTTGGTGGAGACAACGGCGCTGGAATTGGAAGTGGTAATTGGGATAAAATAACGGGTAGTATTACAATAAATGGTGGTACCATTGTCTCAGAAGGAGGAAAAGGGGGAGCTGGGATTGGAAGAGGAAATTTTTTGAATTTAGAAGATAATTTTTATACAAGATTTACAGTCAATGGAGGTGTAATTTTTTCCAAGGCAGGTGATGGAGCAGAATATGGTTTTACGATGTACCCTGCAATCAATGGCGGATCGGTTAGTACCAATAATACATGGAAATATGAACCGAAAAATTCCGCAGGAGAAAAGGTTTATAAGAATACACTGACAGTACCTGACGTTTCTAATGGAGCGATTACGGCTGGCAGTGTCAGTGGAATAGACTGTATGAGCACAGTACCCACAAACGGAGCTTATGGTATTAAGGATGTGAAGACAGATGAGAATGGAAAGCTTTACTTTTATCTGCCTGCATCAAGTGAACCAGATACCATTAAACTCACGGTGGATGGAGTAAAATATACCAGTACCTATTTAAGAGAGAATGATAAAACATATGAACAAACACTAGGAATAGATGAGATCATTAGAGTAACCATGCCCTCCATTATTACCTACGGCGAGGATTGGGAGCCAAAATGCTCCTCAAAAGCACCTGATGCTAAGTTCCGCTATAGCTACAAAGGAACCTTGGAAAGTGGTGCTTCCTATGGTCCCAGTGACCAGAGGCCAGAAGATGCTGGGAAATATACGGTAACAGCGGTACTGGATAGTACCCTGTATGTTGGAAGTGCTGCTGCAGATTTTACTATTGTAAAAAGAGAGCTAACACAGAATATGATTTCTGTATCAGGGAACTCCTTTACTTATAACGGCTCACCGCAAGAGCCAGTAATCGTTAAATCTGAAAAAAAGGTGTTCCAAAAAAATCGAGATTACACCGTACAATATAGCAACAATACCAATGCGGGTACCGCAACAGCTATAATCACAGGACAAGGAAATTGTACAGGCACCAAGCAGGTAACCTTTACAATTTCAAAAGCAGTACCAGAAAGTCTCATATGGCCCACCGCTTTAGATATTACTTATGGTGCCAGATTATCTGACGCCACACTAAGTGGTGGTTCTACTACAGGCACATGGAAGTGGGCAGAACCAAACATGATTCCCACAGCGGGAGAGCAAAGCTATGAAGTGATTTTTACCCCTAAGGATACAGCAAATTACGACTGGTCAAATATTATCACGAGACAGAAGGTCTCTGTTACAGTATACAAGGCAAATGGGTTAGAGACCCTGTCGATTCCTACTTTGAATGCAAAAGACGGATCAAGTCGGAATTATACGTTCAATATGAACAATATTGCGTTGAACAAAGCGGATACAGGTGCAAAAACCTATCTTGTAGTAGAAACAGAGAATGCTGATAATATTTTAACTGGTGTGCAGGTGAGCGGAAATAATCTGACCTACAGCATTGCAGATACCGCTATGGTGGGGAATACAGCAACTATAGCAGTTACGATTCAGACAGAAAATTATATGGATTATACAACGACACTGACCATTACCGTTTCACAAAGGAATACCCAGGCCATTGCTTTTGATACGGAATTAGATGCGAAAACCTACGGGGATGGAAACTTCACACATACAGCCCTACTGCAAGGTGACGGAGGGAATGGGACGGTTACCTACGAAAGCAGTGATAAAAAGGTTGCTACGGTAGATAAAAATACAGGAGAAGTGACCATCGTCGGTGCAGGATCGACCAACATGATAGCTACAAAGGCAAACGATGAGGAATGGTTTGAAGCAACGGCTATCTATAGTCTGAACGTGAACAGGAAGAATATCACCATTACAGCGGATGACAAAACTATCATCATCGGGGAACCACAACCTGCCTATACTTACACAAAGACAGGACTTGTGAAGGATGATAATCTGACAAAGGAACCGACCATCACCTGCCCTACGGCAAATACAGAGGTGATTGGAACCTATCCTATTGTGCCAGACAACGCAGATGCTGGCAACAATTATACGATTACCTATGCCAACGGCACCTTAACGGTGGTCAATGGCTATCCTGTGACTGTGACATACGGAACAGGAGGAAAAAAATATATTGAGGGTCACACCGTTACCATCACAGCGAATGACCGCAAGGGCTATACCTTTACTGGCTGGAGCAGTACAGACGGCGTAACCTTTGCAGACTGCAAAGCCACCACCACCACCTTTATTATGCCAGGCAAGGCAGTAACAGTAACGGCAAATTATAGCACAGACGATCATTATCTCATTGACAAGGATACCGCTGCCCCATTTGAGGGAGGAGCAGACAAAAAAGGCTATGCAACCGTAACCCTCAAAAAGACCGAATACGTCTATACCGGCGCTGAAATCCGCCCCGTACCAGTCGTATACTTCACCTATACCGAGTATGACGATACCGGCAAACAAAGCGGCAAGCCAAAGAAAAAGAAGCTGGTAGAAAATGTTGATTATACGTTATTTTATAAGGCGGGGACGGTTCTCAGTTTAGAAAAAATCTTAATAACTGGTATCGGAGACTATAAAGGTACCATGACACAGGATTTCACAATCACTCCAAAGTCCATAAAAAAGGCAGTCATTGAGCCAATCCAGGATGTGAAAGCAACAGGAGCTGACTTAAAAACCCAGATGGATGCGAGGATTCTTGTAAAAGATGGTGTTAATACTGTTAGCAGGAATGATTATGACATCATCTATCAAGTGAACGGAGTAGAGCAGACTACACTTCTAGGAGATGCCACAAATCCTATTTTGGTGACCGTATCCGTAACTGGCAAGAATAATTATAAGGATGCAATTAAGAAGACACAGACCTTTACCATCCTGCCACAAAAAAGTAATGCAACTTCTGTTTCAGATGACTTCATACTTACTGTAAAATTACCTAAGAAGGGATATACCTATTCTGGGAAAGCAATGAAGCCAAAGATTACAGTGACGAGTAGAAGTAACAAAAAAATAAAAGCAAATAAAGATTATCAGGTCATTTATGAGAACAATATCAATGCTGGAACAGCAACGATTACCGTTTCTGGAAAGAACAAGTATTATGGAAGCAAGAGTATCAATTTTACGATTCAGCCAAAGGAAATGTCCAAAGTAAAGGTTAAGAACCTATCAAACATTGCGTACCGGGTAACCATTGAAGACCTAGAGTTAAGTATTACTGACGGAGGTAGATACCTAGAAAATCACGTGGATTATGAGGTGGATTTTAGCAGAGCAAAGGATTTGAGATTAGAAAAATTAAAGAAAAAGAAAGTCACACTAAGCGTGAATGCGGTACCAGGCAGTAATTATATAGGAACGAAAACAGTAACCTGTTATATCATTCCGAGGAGCCTGACGAATAAAATCACCACCAAAATCGAATGTTCAGACGTTGTCTATACAGACAGTATGAAAAAAGATGGAGCAACTCCAGTACCAGTCATTCACTACAATGGAGACCAGCTGGAGATGGGAACGGACTTTAAGGTAACCTACGCAAACAATAAAAAGGCTGGCACCGGAAAAGTGGTAATCCAGGGAATCGGTAATTACTCTGGAAAGAGAACTGTGAAATTCAAGATCACAAAATAGATTAATACTAATAAGGGAGGAAGTTATGGACAAGAAAAGAAGAGTAGCAATGGCAATGGTCTTTTTGATGGTATTTTCAATCATAGACTTTAGTGGGTTTACCCATATTAGTGCGAGTACGCTGGATGAGGGAACAGGCCTCAAAGAGGAATCAGCACCGACACTATCGGAGGGAGATATTGAGGCGGAAGAGGTAAGCATGCCCGAGATTCAGTCGCAGAAGGATGACACGGTCTCTTCACAGGAGCTGGAAGAATTATCAGAAGATGATTCCCAGGATTTAGAGGAACTGTCGACAGGAAGGGGATCGTTAGGGGTTACGTTTGATTATGATGACTATAGTAGTTACATTTATGCAAACGGAAATCCTATAACCTTAAAAGCAGGACCAACCGATAATTGGAAGACGCTGATTTATCTTGACAGCGCCCCGGGTACTCCGATAGAGATTGCAGGTGTAAATGGAAACATATCAGATGGTTACGATTTGAGTGGTTATAGCATTTATGGAGGAAGTAATACAGAATCTGTTGCATCCACAAGCGTGACCATGCTGGGTGGGAAGGTATCTCGTGTTTATGGTGGTGGAGGATATGGTACTGTCAGTGGAAACACAAACGTAGCAATTAGCGGCGGTACAATTTTACAATATGTTTATGGCGGTGGATATTGTGCAACGGTAGAAGGCAATACTAGCGTTACGATTTCAGACACTGCAATTATACAGGAAGATGTATTTGGTGGAGCATTTGATGAAAGAGCGCACGTAACTGGAAGCTCGAATGTAACCATAAGTGGTGGAATATTGGAAAAATCTGTTTACGGTGGAGGACACAGTACTAATACGGTAGGAAGTACAACCGTAACGGTTACCGGTGGAAATATATCTGGAAGTGTATATGGTGGTGGAAGCTATGGTAAAGTCCTAGGAACGGTTTTAGTAAAAATAGGTGTGGATGCTTGTGTTGTGGGCTCAATTGAAGCATCTTCTGCTCATATTGGTACTGTGAGTGATAACTCTCATGTGGAATACGAGGTTGCCTTTTATGATGGATTGACAAAGCTCACCAATCCTGAGTCACAATGGATAAATAAAACGGAAAATAAGAAGGCAGAACGACCCACTTCAAATCCTACGAGTACAGGAAAAATATTTAGAGGCTGGAAAGATGGTGCTGGTGAAAACTATGATTTTATTAATACATCCGTAACAGCAGCTACAAAGCTATTCATAGACTGGGGGTATACCGTATCCTATAACGGTAACGGAAATAATGGTGGAACCGTTCCAGTGGAACCAAATAATTATTTAACTAACGAAGCCGTGGTGGTTTCTGGCAATCCTGGCAAGCTCACAAAAGATGGCTACACCTTCGACGGATGGTCCATAAGTCAGAACGGGAAACCTGAAAAATTCTATACAGTAGGTACAACCCCCATGATTTTCTACGCGGTATGGGTTCCGAAGCCAACTTATCCCATGACTGTAACAAACGGAACAGGAGGCAGAAATTACTGGGAGGGACAGACCGTAACCGTAACAGCAGACAGCCGCGGTGGTTATACCTTTACAGGGTGGAGTGGCAGTGACGGCGTTGCCTTTAAAGACAGCAAAGCAACTACCACAACCTTTCTCATGCCGGCTAATCCAGTAACCGTATCGGCCAATTATAACACCAGCTATCACTATCTCATTGATGAGAAGACAGCCGAAGGTTTTCCAGGTGGGAAATACAAAAAAGGCTATGCGACCATAACTCTTAAGAAAACAAGCTACGTTTATACCGGTTCTGAAATCCGTCCAGTTCCAGTGGTTTATTTCACCTATACCGAATACGACGATACCGGCAAACAAACTGGCAAGCCAAAGAAAAAGAAGCTTGTAGAAAATGTCGATTATAAAGTGGGGACGGTTCTCGGTTTAGAAAAAATCTTAATAACTGGTATGGGAGACTATCAAGGTACCATGACAAAGGAATTTACAATCACTCCGAAGTCCATAAAAAAAGCAGTCATTGATCCCATCGAGGACGTGAAAGCAACTGGAGCTGACTTAAAAACCCAGATAGATGCGAGGATTCTTGTAAAAGACGGTGTAAATACCGTTAGTAGAAATGATTATGATATTACCTATCAAGTAAACGGAGAAATACAGAGCACCCTTCTAGGAGATGCCACCAATCCTACTTTGGTGACCGTATCTATAACTGGCAAGAATAATTATAAGGATACAATAAAAAAGACACAGACCTTTACCATCCTGCCACAAAATAGCAATGCAACCTCTGTTTCAGGTTTTGCCCTCGAAGTAAAGTTACCTAAGAAGGGTTATATCTATTCTGGAAAAGCAATTAAGCCAAAGATTACAGTGACGGGTTCAAAGGGAACGAAAGTAAAGCTAAATAAAGACTATAAAATCAGCTATAAGAACAATGTGAATGCCGGAGAAAAAACAGCAACAATAATCGTCTCTGGAAAAAACAATTATTTTGGAAGCAAAAGCATCGCCTTTACCATTCAGCCCCAAAATATGTCCAAGGTAAAAATTAAGACCTTATCGAAAATCGCATATCGCCAAACCATTGAAGATCTCGAGCTTACGATTAAAGATGGAAAAAGCTATCTCAAAAAAGGCGTGGACTATACGGTAGATTTTAGCACCTCAAAGGATTTAAGCTTAGGAAAACTAAAAGTAAAGAAAGTAACATTATCTGTAAATGCCGTAGAAAAGAGCAACTATACTGGCAAAAAAGAAGTAACCTGCTATATCATACCAAGAAGTCTGACAAATAAACTCACGACAAAAATTGAATGTCAGAGTGTGCCTTTTACAGATACGGTAGAAAAACAGGGGGCAACTCCAGTACCAGTCATCCATTACAATGGAGATCTGCTGGAGAAAGGAACTGACTTTGAGATAGTAAAGTATATCAACAATAAAAAAGTCGGAACCGGAAAAGTCGTAATAAAGGGAATTGGTAACTATACAGGAACGAGGACTGTGAAGTTTCAGATTATAAAGCCTGAACAACAATAATAGAGTGACGTTACTTTCGAGTAAATAGTTGTATAATATTATGTAAACCACATAAAAAAGAAGAGAGCACCAACTTGCGATAAAATTAGTTTTACAATTAAACTTATCATAAGGAAGGTGCTTTCGATGTACTTTCTTTCTGTTTTTCACAGCAGGCCCGCTTTGCTGCGATGAGAGCCAGGGCATCTCCAAGCATTGTAAAGTTTGCAGCGGCTAAGGCAAGTTCTTCATCCGTGAGGCATTCTGCGATTTTGCAGGCAATTGTGCTGATAATATAAAGATCACAACAATTTTCCATAGGAATCTCCCATTTTAGGCTTCATTTCTTTCCAATATATGCAGAGGAAGTTGTTTTTTTCCAATTGATAGTCTATAATTTCTATGAAAGTAAAAAAAGTTGAAGCAATTGCAGAATGAAGGAAAATCAATTGAAAAAAATAATGCTTGTATTTGGTACACGTCCAGAAGCGATTAAGATGTGTCCCTTAGTAAAAGAATTGAAAAATAGAAAAGATGCAGAGGTGGTTGTCTGTGTAACAGGGCAGCATCGGCAGATGCTTGATCAGGTGTTATCTGCGTTTCATGTAACACCTGATTATGATTTGTCGATTATGAAGGAAAACCAGACATTATTTGACGTGACGACGAATATATTAAATTCTATTGGAAAAGTACTGGATCAAGAGATGCCAGATGTGGTTTTAGTACATGGAGATACGACGACGACCTTTGCAACTTCACTGGCATGCTTTTATAAGCAGATCACGGTGGGACATGTAGAGGCAGGACTTCGTACCTATGATATTACTTCCCCATTTCCCGAAGAATTTAATAGACAGGCGGTTGGAATCGTAGCAAAATATCACTTTGCACCGACGCAGAAAGCAAAGGATAACTTAATTAGAGAAGGCAAGTCCCCAGAGGGGATTTATATAACGGGGAATACAGCAATCGATGCTTTAAAGACAACCATCAGAGAGGATTATCATCACAGTGTTCTGGATTGGGCAAAAGATGCAAGATTGATTGTATTAACCGCACATAGACGGGAAAACCTAGGAGAACCTTTGTATCATATGTTTCGTGCCATTAAACGAATTGTAGATGAGACAGAGGATATCAAGGTGGTTTATCCGATTCACTTAAATCCAATTGTGCGAAATGCAGCAAGAGACGTATTTGGGGAACATGATCGGATAAGGCTGATTGAACCAATGGACGTACTGGATTTCCATAATTTATTAGCACGCTCCTATCTCATTCTGACAGATAGTGGTGGAATTCAGGAGGAAGCTCCCTCGCTGGGGAAGCCAGTTCTTGTGATGCGGGATACGACCGAGCGTCCCGAGGGCATTGCAGCAGGGACACTGAAGTTAGTTGGGACGAATGAAGAATGCATTTACGATAATTTCAAAATGCTGCTGACCAACCAGTCAGAATATGAAAAGATGAGTCATGCGTCAAATCCTTACGGAGATGGACAGGCATGTAAAAGAATCGCAGATGTTCTTTTGAAAGGGACAATGACAGAATAGGGTAAGGAGACGGACAATATGAAGGTAGTAATCTTAGCGGGTGGTTATGGAACCAGAATCAGTGAAGAGAGTCATCTAAAGCCAAAGCCAATGATTGAAGTGGGTGAAAAGCCAATGCTATGGCATATTATGAAGGAATATTCCTACTATGGATATAATGAATTCATTATCTGCTGTGGATACAAGCAGCATGTCATTAAAGAATGGTTTGCCGATTACTATTTATATAATTGTGATGTAACGTTTGATTTTTCAGCGGAGAATCAAATGACCGTTCATAATAATGTATCAGAGCCCTGGAAAGTGACGTTAGTAGATACTGGACTAAATACGATGACGGGCGGGCGTGTAAAGAGAGTACAGAATTATATTGGAAATGAGCCATTTATGCTGACTTATGGCGATGCAGTCGCTGATATTAATATTAATCAATTAGTAGAGTTTCACAGGCAGCATGGGAAATTAGCTACCATCACAGCCATCAAAGTCGGACAACGCTTTGGTGTGATTGATATAGAGGAAGACAATAGCATTCGATCCTTTCGGGAAAAGCAGGATAATGACAGCAGCCGGATAAATGCAGGGTATATGGTTTTAGAGCCAGGGATCTTTGAATTTTTAGAGGGAGATTCCACCATTTTTGAAAAAACACCGCTGGAAAAGGTAGCTGAGGTAGGAGAGCTGAAGGCTTATAAACATGATGGCTTCTGGCAGTGTATGGATACGAAGAGAGAAATGGAGCAGTTAGAGGCACTTTGGCAATCAGGAAAGGCACCCTGGAAGGTCTGGAAGTAGGTAAAGGAGTTTACATGAACATAGCAATCTGTGATGATGACATTAAAATGATTGGAGACTTGGAGAAAATAGTAGATTCCTGCTTTTTAGAAAATAGAACAGAGTATCACTGTGATACGTTTTTGTCAGGTGACGAGTTATTAGGCGAACTGGAAGGAAAAGTCAAACCATACCAAATCTATATTCTGGATATTGAGATGAATGGGCGTACAGGACTAGAGGTTGCAAAGGAAATAAGGCAGAACGATAGAGATGCATTGTTTATTTTTTCTTCGAGCCATTCCGAGGTGACGCAGGAGGTCTTTGATGTAATGACCTTTCACTTTCTTGTAAAACCGCTGGATCCCATAAAATTTAAACAGGTTCTGCTGCGTGCGATTTATTTACTAGAGGGAAGAGAACGGTTCTTCCAATTTAAATCAGGGAAGAAAAGGATTACGCTTGATTATTCCTCAATTCTGTATTTTGAAAGCCAGAAGCGAAAGATGCTGGTATATACCAATCAGGAATCTTATGAGTTTTACTCAACGACGAAGGAGCTTTTAAGCGAATTAAACAAAAGATTATTTGCGCAGATCCATAATTCCTATATTGTATTCATGGATGCGGTGGTTACAGTTGAAAAGGAAGAGGTTGTCTTAAAATCAGGAGTCAGTATTCCTATTTCAAAAACTTATTGTCAAAGTTTTAATACGGCATATAAAGATTTTATTCTTATGAGGATGAAAAAATAAAGCACTTTATCCAACTACATTGCTAAAGTTATTACATAAAACATACCTATTTGTTACATTTTGGAATTATTTTCCTAAAGTTGTATTATAATACATATAAAGTTAGGTGATAGAAAAATGAGTAATGAAACTGGGGAGTGTAATTATATAAAACGTCTATGACCTAAAAAAACAACCGATTGAATCATTCAGTCGGTTGTTTTTTGTAAACCGGGGACGTAGCCCACCTTATAAAATAGAAAAAGGATTGCACGTGTCTATAAAACTGACTATAATAAAAAAGAATCCGCATCGGAAATTATATGAATTTTGGAAGGGTACAAAAATGTCAAAGAAGATAAAGAAAAAAAACAATGTGAAGATAAAGGTAGAGAATAAGGGAGCGAATGTTGCAGCGTACATTTATGTGCTCTTGATGTTGGGAGTATTTCCATTTTTCTATACGAATAATTATATTAATATCCTGGAGTCAAAGTGGGGATTTTTTTCTATTACAACTCTAATCGCCGTGGTAGTGGCAGGCATTTCCACCTTAATTCTTTTTTGTACCAGATATGAAGATGTGAAAAAGGATTCATGGAAATTGTGGCTGAAGACATTTTCGATTACCGACTGGTGCATTATTTTGCTCATGATGTCTGTTTTGATTTCATGGCTATTTTGTGATTATAAGACAGAGGCTTTTACTGGATCAGCTGGAAAAATGGCAGGTGTCTATTTTTACATAATTTTATTTCTAGCTTATTTTCTGGTTTCTCGTTATTTAAAATATGATCAGTGGATTTTGCTAGTATATATTATTGCAAATTTTATTGTATTTGGTCTTGCGATTTTGAATCATTTTATGATCGATCCGCTAGGAATGTATGTCAATTTAATGGAAGACAATTATTGGATGTTTATTACCACAATGGGAAATATTAATGTATTAGCAGGTTACTTTTGTGTATTTGTACCAGTAACCATGGTTCTCTTTTGCTTTTGTGAAACCTTGCTTTCCCATACTATTTATGGAGTATTTATGGTGGTAAGCTTCATGGGACTTATTTCTGCGAATGGGGATGCTGGGATCATTGGCATTGGTGTTGCATTTGTATTCTTATTCTGGTTTTGCTTTGATTCTTATGCTAGATTGAAACGATTTTTCTTGATGGCCACATTGTTTTTTGCAGGGGCTGGAATCATCGGCTTTTTAGATGATGTAAATATTAAAACAGTAAAAGAACCACTTGCAACGCTACCTTCCTTTATTGGTAAATCTACCGTTTCTCATTTGGCAATTATTTTGTTTGCGGTATGTACGCTTGTAATGTTTTTGCTTCAAAAGAAAGAGGTTGTTGTGAAACCTTTAAAAATGATACGAAATATTATTTTTGTTCTAATTGGGTTGATTGTGCTGGCAGGATTTTCAACATTCATTTATCTGTCAACGGCGGGCAAATCCATTGATTTAGGGCAATGGGATACTTACTTACGTTTTTCGGATTTATGGGGTTCTTCCCGTGGATTTACGTGGACAAGAGTTCTCACAATTTATGGTGAGGATTACAATGTTATTCAAAAATTATTTGGCTTTGGACCTGACCTTTTGGGCGTGCCACTTCATGAGCGCTTTAATGATCAGATTTTTGCGAAAATGGGAGCATACTTAGTGGATGCTCATAATGAGACACTGCAGGTGCTTAGCACCCTGGGTATTTTCGGTGTTGTGGGATATTTGGGAATGCAGATTACAGCATGCAGACGTTTTGCAAAGAACTTTCAAAAGGATCCTTTTCTTTTAGCTGTAGCAACGGGCATTGTTGCCTATATTGCGCAGGGAATGATGGGTAGTCCACAGACATTTGGTACACCAATTTTATTTATCGGACTTGCAATCGGTGAAAGTATTATGAGAGGAAATCGTCAGAATGAAGATATTATTAGTAGCGATTAATGCAAAGTATATCCATTCCAATCTGGCTGTTTACTACCTTAAGGCATGTGCCCCAAAGGAACAGCAGGAACATATGGAAATCGCAGAATATACAATTAATAATAGTAAAGAAGAAATACGGAAGGATATTTATAAACGGCAACCCGATGTGATTGCCGTTTCTTGTTATATATGGAATATTACAATGGTCAGGGAATTGGTACCAGAATTATCAAAAGTACTTCCCAAAGCCCAGATATGGCTGGGAGGACCAGAGGTTGCCTACGATGCAACAAATGTTATAGAAAGTCTGCCGCAGATCAAAGGCGTCGTAACCGGCGAATTGTTAATTGGGGACGGTTCTGAGTTTAGAATTTTGACAGAACCTCAGCCCTTGCTTAATATGGATGATATTCCGTTTATCTATCAGGATCTGAATCTGAAAGAATTTGAGAATCGGATTATTTACTATGAATCTAGCCGTGGCTGTCCTTTTTCCTGTAGCTATTGCTTATCAAGCATTGAAAAGCAGGTTCGGTTCCGAAGCATTTCCTTGGTTGAAAAGGAATTACAATTTTTCCTGGACCACAGGGTACCTCAGGTAAAGTTTGTAGACCGTACCTTTAATTGTTCTCATCAACATGCAATGGCGATATGGAATTATATCAAAAGAAATGACAATGGTGTCACAAATTTTCACTTTGAAATAGCAGCTGATATTTTAAATGAAGAAGAGCTGGAACTATTGAATACGCTCCGTCCAGGCCTTGTACAGCTGGAAATTGGCGTTCAGTCCACAAATCCTGAGACAATCAAAGAGATCCGCAGAACAATGGACTTTGACAAGCTGTCTCAAATTGTAAAACGAATCAAAAAGGGTAATAATATTCATGAACATCTGGATCTGATAGCAGGTCTGCCATTTGAGGATTATCATTCTTTTATCCGTTCCTTTGACCAGGTGATGTCTTTAAAACCAGAACAGCTGCAGCTGGGGTTTTTAAAGGTGTTAAAGGGTTCCTTTATGTATGAGCAAAAGGAAGAATATGGTCTTGTTTATACAAGCTTGCCACCTTACGAGGTATTATTTACCAAGTGGTTGAGCTTTGATGATGTATTAAAGCTCAAAGAGATCGAGGAAATGGTGGAAACCTATTATAATAGCAACCAGTTTCGGAATTCTTTAAATTTACTAGAAAATTATTTCGACAGCTATTTTACTATGTACAAGTCATTAGCGGATTTTTATGCGAAGAGTGGTTATACCATAGCAAGCCCTTCCAGAATTAAACGCTATTATATTTTATTCGAATTTGTGCAAGAGGCAGCAAAAACAAATAGGAAAATGCAATCCGATCACTTAGTGCTAATGAAAATGAAGGAGCAATTAACGATTGACCTTTATTTAAGGGAAAACTTAAAAAGCAGACCAGATTTTTGCACGGATCTGACTCCATTTAAGCAGCAAATCCGGGAATTTTACAGCGAAGAATCACAAAATAGATTCTATTTGAAGAATTATGAGGAGTTTAATGAAAAGCAATTAATGAGAATGACTCATATGGATGTGATTGACCAAAACCTGGTTCTTTTTGATTATCAGAACAGGGATCCATTAACTTCTGATGCTAAGATATGGAATGTGAAAAGTATGGAGGTCAACAATGACAAAGCAAACAAAGGCAATTCTTGATTTATTGGATGAAAATTATGGAACAGAATGGAAGTGTTATCTAAATCATGAAAATGCTTGGCAGCTGCTGATTGCAACGATTCTAAGTGCGCAGTGTACAGATGCCAGAGTCAATATCGTTACGAAGGATTTGTTTGTAAAGTACACTTCTGTGGAGGATTTTGCCAAAGCAGACTTAAAGGAACTGGAGCGTGATATTCACTCAACAGGATTTTATCATAATAAGGCGAAAAACATTATTGCCTGTTGCAAGGAATTAGTGGAAAAATACAATGGGGAGCTATCATCAGATATAGAAATGTTGACAAGCCTGGCTGGTGTCGGACGGAAAACTGCCAATGTAATCAGAGGAAATATTTTTCATGAACCAAGTATTGTAGTAGATACTCATGTGAAAAGGATTTCTAATAAACTAGGCTTCACAACGGAAGAAGACCCAGTCAAAATTGAGTATGATTTAATGAAAAAATTGCCAAAGGACCATTGGATCCTATATAATATTCAAATTATCCGTCTAGGGAGGGAAATTTGTATCGCAAGGAACCCCAAATGCGAAGTGTGTTTTTTGAATCAGGAATGCAAATCCTATAAAAAAGCAGATAAGAGAAGATAGAAAAAATATGACAAAAGATTATATTTCGATTGATATTGAAGCAACAGGATTAAACCCAAAAACAGACCGGATCATTGAAATTGGTGCTGTGAAGGTTGTAAATGGTGAAATAGTAGATTCCTTTGAACAGTTTGTAAATCCAGGCAGAAAAATTTCGGAGAGAATTATTGAATTGACGGGAATCACAAATGAAATGCTCATTGATGCCAAGGAAGCTGATGAAGTAATGCAATCATTACTAGAATTCATTTCCACAAAAACGCTATTCCTAGGTCACAGTATACTTTTTGATTTTTCTTTCTTAAAGAGATATTGCATTGATTTGCAACTGATAGATCCAAAGGGGGTGGGATTTAACCGAAAGGGGATTGATACGTTACGTATAGCAAGGGCCTGCCTTCCAGAGCTTGAGTCCCGCGCGTTACCAAGTCTATGCGAACACTTTGGCATTATACTACAAGCGCATCGTGCGCTTAATGATGCAATGGCTACTCATGAATTGTATCAGATTTTGTGTAAAGAGTTTGGGGAAAAAGAAGGATTTAGCGAATTGTTTGAGCCAAGAGACTTGGTTTATCAGGTAAAACGCCAACGACCAATTACGATTCATCAAAAGGAAAGAATCATTCGATTCGTAAAGCAGTATGGCATTGATTTTGATTTTCAGATTGATTCTCTTACCAAGAATGAAGCAGATCGAATGATGGATTTGTGGAAGCTGCAATATGGAAAAAAGTGATATTATATGTCTTCCAATAATAATTTCAATTTTTTTAGAATGGTTTCCTTTGAAAGAGAGTTTATAGTCTCAGCTTTCATTATAAGAGTTTCAATTTCAGACTTACGACCCTGATTTGCATAAATTTTTCCTAGTAACTCATAATTAGCACGAACGTCACTTCCAATCGCAACACCATATTCCAGCAGGGACAAAGCTTCGGAAGAATAACCTTGTTCTAACAGGGATTGGGAAAGCCGTGCAAGCGTACTAGCTAAAAGAGTAAAATTCTGGTCATATTCTGATAAAGCGATAATATTAGGCGCACCATATTCTAATTTCAAATCAGTATTTGAGATACCAGTCAAATTGACAATTTTTTTAGAGGAAAGAGAGGATAATATTCCATAGTACTCCTGAATCTGGGAATCCGCATTTGCCGGTATCATAAATTGTTCGATTGGTATTTGAATGTAGTCTAAATTATCAAGTGATTTCTTACGTGTAGTGTTTGCTCGGAACTCTCTTGAAAAAAAATCTTCGAATACTTTTTTATTATCATTCATATGTTTCTTCATTTCATAAGAAAGCCAAAGTGCAAAGATAACAAAGGTTGTAAAAATCGGGAATTTCATGTATAATATCCTTTCGAAAGAAATAGTTTTTAATAGGTGATCATTCACCAGATTGGAGTCATAATGTTTCAATTTTTTAACAATAAAAATAGAAAAGTAATTTCAAGTATTATTATTATTATTTTAGTATTAGCAATGGTTGTTCCTCTATGCTTATCCTTCTTGGTATAGTTTTACATAAACATGCCACTTCTGTCAAATAAATTGGTAGTTATTTATCTTGAAAGCACCAAGGATTTTCTTTAAAATGATTATGTAAATCATATTAGCAAGGGAATAGTAGAATGGAGATTTTTATGAAAAAGAAAGGCCTTTTAGCAGGTATTGCAGTAATCGTAGCAATTACAGCCACAGTGTTTTGTGGTTTTCAAGAGAAAACATTGGCATATGCAGCTTCGGATAATGGAACTATTCATAAAGGAGTTTATGCCGATACAATCGATTTATCTGGTATGACAGCAGAAGAAGCAATGCAGGCAGTGGATAATTATGTCGAGGGTCTTAAGAATACACAGATTTCCTTAAATGCAGTTGAGGGAAATGCAATCACAGTTTCTGCAAACAGTCTGGGACTTACATGGAATAATAAAGAAATCATAGATCAGGCAGTGGGACTAGGACGAGAGGGTAATATTGTCGAGAGATATAAAGCACTAAAGGATATTGAACATGAAAACAAAGTATTTGATGTTGAGGTTTCTTTTAATGTGGGTGCTGTTCAAAGTATCGTCAGCGAGCAGGGTACTAAATTTGACAAAGATGCAGTAAATGCAACAATTAAAAAGACAGATGAAGGCTTTGAGATTGTTCCTGGTGAAAATGGAATGGTCTTAGACTTAGAAAAATCAGTAAATGCTGTTATGAGCACGCTGGGAACAAAGTGGGATAAGCAGACAACGAGTGCTGATTTAGTTGTAGAAGTAACAGAACCTCTTGGAAATGCTGAGGATTTAGCAGAGGTAAAGGATGTTTTGGGCAGTTATACTACTAGCTTTAAAACCTCTGCAAAGGGTCGTTCAGCAAATGTAAAGAATGGTTGCCGATTAATTAATGGAACAGTATTATACCCAGGAGAGCAGCTTTCTGTTTATAAGGCAGTTAGTCCTTTTTCAGAGGAGAATGGGTATTACTTAGCAGGGTCCTATTTAAATAGTTTAGTAGTGGAGAGCCTTGGTGGCGGAATTTGCCAGGTGTCTTCCACATTATATAATGCGGTTATCCGCTCAGAACTAACGGTAGATGAAAGATTTAATCATTCCATGGTCGTTTCCTATGTAGACTTATCGGCGGATGCAGCGATTTCTGGAACTTATAAGGATTTTAAATTTACGAATACATTGGAATATCCAATTTATATTGAGGGATCTACAACAGAAGATAAGAAAATCACATTTACCATTTACGGGAAAGAAACAAGACCTGAAAATCGTACCATCTCGTTTGAGAGTCAAACAATTGAGCAGATACCTCCAGTGGGCGAAAAGGTTGTAGCGGACGCCACTCAGCCAGTGGGATATGTAAATACTCAGGCAGAGCATATTGGTTATAAAGCAAAATATTGGAAAATAGTAAAAGTAGATGGTGTTGAAACAGAACGAATTTTATTAAATAGTAGTAATTATATGGCAGCGCCTAAGACAGCAACAGTAGGAACTGTGGGTGATGCCACGGGTGCTATGGCAGCAGCAGTGTCTACCCAGAATATTGAATATTGTAAAGCAATTGCAGCATCCTTATTAGGTGCTGATAACGGAGTGGCCGCAGCACAGGCACAAGCAGTAGCGGCAGCACAGGCAGCAGCAACCGCAGCCGCAGCCGATGCAGCACAGGGAAATTAGAAGGCGGGGACGGTTCTCGCTTATGAAAAATTGCATGCAATCACATGCAGATGGGTATGTATATGAAAGTAGGAAAAGTTAGTGAGAGCGTATTAAAACGTTCTATCTTAAAACAAGTTCAAACAAAACGAGAAGAAGTTCTTGTCGGAGCTTCCGTAGGTGAAGACTGCGCAATTATGCAGCTTCAGGAGGACGAGGTTTTTGTGATTTCCTGCGATCCAATTACGGGAACAACCAAGGATATTGGTTCTTTAGCCGTAAATGTAACAATGAATGATATTGCATCCGCTGGGGCAGAACCAGTAGGAATTATGCTTTCTTTATTATTACCAGAGTCAGTGGAAGAGCCGGAGCTAAAGAGCATGATGCAACAGGTTGAAGAAGCTTGTGCAAAGATTAATGTGCAGACAATGGGCGGACACACAGAAATTACAAGGGCAGTCAATCAACCGATTATAACAGTGACAGGTATTGGTAAAGCAAAGAGAGGTCATATCATTACGACTTCGGGTGCGAAACCAGGCCAAGACCTTGTTGTTACAAAGTGGATTGGTCTTGAAGGCACAAGTATCATTGCGAAAGAAAAAGAATCAGAACTTTTAAATAGATTTTCTCCGACTCTAGTTGACGCAGCTAAGGAATTTGATTGCTTTCTGTCTGTAATACCAGAGGCCGCCACCGCCGTTAAGTCTAACGTCAGTGCTATGCATGATGTTACAGAGGGCGGCATTTTTGGTGCTCTTTGGGAAATGGCTGAGGCATCCGGCGTTGGACTTGAAATTAATTTAAAAACATTGCCTATTAAGCAAGAAACAATAGAAATATGTAATTATTTTGATATTAATCCATATGAATTAATAAGTAGCGGAAGCATGTTGATTGCCACAGATAGTGGATATGATTTAGTAAGAGCTCTTGGAAAAGAGGGAATACATAGTGCGGTAGTCGGGAAGACAACAAGCGGAAATGATCGAATTATTATGAACAATGATGAGAAACGTTTTTTAGAACCGCCCAAAACGGATGAATTATATAAAATTATCAACTGAGAACCGTCCCCAAAGGAGAATTTCAATGAATGAAATGAGAATGAAGATTTTAACTTTTATAGAGAAAGATAGTCGTGTAAATATTAAGGAATTGGCTGTAATGTTAGGGGTTGAAGAAGTTGACGTAGCGAACGAAATGTCAGCAATGGAGAGTGAAGGTATTATTTGCGGATACCACACACTGATTGACTGGGATAAAACAACAACAGAGAAAGTAACTGCACTGATCGAAGTGAGAGTAACACCTCAAAGAGGGTTAGGATTTGATACCATTGCCGAGAGAATTTATAAGTACCCAGAAGTAAACTCTGTATATTTAATATCAGGTGGATTTGATTTGATGGTGACATTAGAAGGAAGAACTCTGAAAGAAATTTCCTCTTTTGTTTCGAATAAATTATCTACGCAGGAATCGATACTAAGTACCGCAACGCATTTTATTTTGAAGAAATATAAGGATCACGGAACAATACTTGCCAAAAAAAATGAAGATGAGAGGATGTCGATTACACCATGAGAAAAGCAGTAGCAGATCAGGTAGTAGAGATAAAACCTTCTGGAATCCGTAAATTTTTTGATATTGTAAGTGAGATGAAGGACGCAATATCATTAGGAGTGGGAGAACCCGATTTTGATACTCCATGGCATATCCGTGATGAAGGAATCTACTCACTAGAAAAAGGACGTACGTTTTATACCTCGAATGCAGGTTTGAAAGAATTAAAGGTCGAGATTTGTAATTATCTGGAGCGAAGATATCAGCTAAATTACGATGCAGACAACGAAGTAATTGTTACAGTTGGAGGTAGTGAGGCAATTGACATTGGGCTTCGTGCAATGATTAATCCAGGAGTAGGGGAAGAAGTTCTGATTCCCCAGCCAAGCTATGTTTCCTACGAACCTTGCGCAATCCTGGCAGGTGCAAAGCCAGTAATCATTGAGCTTAAGAATGAAAATGAATTCCGCCTGACGGCAAAAGAATTACGAGATGCAATTACAGATAAGACCAAAGTATTAATCTTACCATTTCCTAATAATCCAACTGGTGCAATTATGGAAAGGAAAGACTTAGAGGAAATTGCAGAAATTATCATCGAAAAAGATATTTTTGTAATGAGTGATGAAATCTATTCCGAGCTGTCCTATAAGGAAGATCATGTAAGCATTGTAAACATCAAGGGAATGCAGGAAAGAACGATTTTAATTAATGGATTTAGTAAGAGCTATGCCATGACAGGTTGGCGTCTGGGATATGCATGTGGACCAGAGGAAATCATAAACCAAATGATTAAAATCCACCAGTTTGCAATTATGTGTGCACCTACAACAAGTCAGTATGCAGCAGTAGAGGCACTCAAAAATGGTGATGAAGATGTTGCAATGATGAGGGAAGCATATAATCAGAGAAGAAGATATCTGATGAATGCATTTAAAGAAATGAATTTACCATGTTTTGAACCATATGGTGCTTTCTATGTTTTTCCATGCATTAGGGAATTTGGAATGACATCAGATGAATTTGCAACTAGATTTCTCAATGAAGAAAAAGTTGCAGTGGTCCCAGGCACTGCATTTGGTGATTGTGGAGAAGGATTTTTACGAATTTCTTATGCATATTCCATTGAAAAGTTGAGAATAGCAATTGGAAAATTAGAAGAATTTATCACACGACTGAGAGCGGAAGACAAAAAATAGCAGAATAGATTACTGTCGTAATTCGTATAATAATAATAAATCACAAATGATTTCCCGGGGAATACCCGGGAAAAAGTTTTCTAAAAGGAGTGATGGCAATGATGAACATTATATTGCATCAACCAGAAATACCTGCCAATACCGGTAATATAGGGAGGACCTGTGTGGCTACAGGAACAAAGCTACACCTGATAGAGCCCTTGGGATTTCGACTTGATGAAAAAGCAATTAAGAGAGCAGGGATGGATTACTGGAAAGACCTGGATGTTACGGTATATGTAAATTTCGAAGAATTTCTAGAGAAAAACCCAAATGCAAAAATTTACATGGCCACTACAAAAGCAAAACATGTGTATACACAAGTGTCCTATGGTCCAGATGATTTTATTATGTTTGGAAAAGAAAGTGCTGGAATTCCAGAAGAAATTTTAGTGGATTATGAGGATACCTGCATCAGGATTCCAATGATAGGGGAAATCCGCTCCCTAAACTTGTCGAATTCCGTAGCAATTGTTTTATATGAAGCGTTAAGGCAAAATGAATTTTCACATATGCAGATGGAAGGAAAATTGCATAATTTGTCCTGGAAAGCGTGAAAAGTAATTCTAGTATAATTAGTTGAACAAAATGGCATGTTTGACGAAATAGGATGCATGTAAGCAGCATGCAGATAGGGAATCAGTTGAAAAAAGTATTGTTTTCCATTTACCTGATTTTACTGATTCTGTTTGTGTCCATGAAGTTTAATGGAAGTTTCCGGGAACTGTGGATCCATGCAGCATTTGTAAGGGAAAATAGAGTTCAAGGTAACTTAAACGCAAACTTTAATTTGCTTTCGACAATTAAAGTTTATCTACGATTAAGGAATGTGAATCCCATTTATCTTTGGAATTTAGTGGGAAATATAGTACCATTTATCCCGATGGGTACTTTTGAAGGATTGTTAAGAAAAAGAAAAAATCTATTTATAAATTTCCTTGCTACCATGTGGCATTGTCTTTTTATTATTTTATTGATTGAAGTAGTCCAGCTCATTACAGGACTTGGGTATTTTGATGTAGATGATATACTTTTAAATATGATCGGTTGTTTTATGGGTTATTGTTTTTATATACCCTTTTACAAGTCTCGAAAAAAAATACTTCCATAAAGAAGTATTTTTTTAATCCTCATAATCTTTCGATTTTGGAAGCGTAAATATAAATTCAGAACCGACCCCCTCAGTTGAAATTACATTAATATTTTCATTATGGGCCTGAATGATTTCTTTCGTAATGGCAAGCCCAAGACCAGTCCCCTTTTTATCTTTTCCACGAGATAAATCTGTTTTATAGAACCGATCAAAGATCAGCTTTAGGCTATCCTTTGGTATCCCAATTCCAGAATCTTTCACGGAAACAAACATTTTTTCATTCTTTTCGGTGGTTTCAATCTTAATCACACTGTCATGATGGCTGAATTTAATTGCATTATCAAGAAGATTGTAGAGAACCTGTTGGATTTTAATCATATCTGCCGTGACATAAAGTGTTTCACCAGTGAGGACTAATTCTATAGAGATTCGCTTAGAAGTGCAGGTACCCTCAAAGGTTTCGGCCGTCTTTTTGATAATGCCATTGATGTCAAAATCAGATTTATCTAATAGAATCCCTTTAACATTTAAATTATTAAGCTGTAAAAGACTATTGGTAAGCTTTGCCAGACGTTCGGTTTCATTCAGTACGATATTTAAATACTTTTCATAGAGCTCCGGGGGAATTGTACCATCAAGCATCGCTTCTATGTATCCACGAATGGAGGTTAGTGGAGAACGAAAATCATGAGAGACATTGGCGACGAATTTCTTTTGGTTGTCCTCTGAACGGGCAATTTCACTTGCCATATAGTTCAGGGTACCAGCAAGATAGCCCATTTCATCGTTGCGGTCTACCTCCAGGGTATATTGCATGTTTCCATTTGCATATTCCTCAGTAGCCTTTGTGATTTTGCGCAGAGGAATATAAACGAATTCCGTGAATACAATCAAAATAATTAAAGAAAGCAACACCATGATTGACATGGTAATATAGGAAATAGTCAAGATTTTATCTCTGGAAGTTTTAATACTACTCATCGAGGTGTGAATCACGACATAACCATTGACTTTAAACTTGGCTGTAATAGGTGAAAAAACACTTAAGGTTTCTTCAGAAAAGGAATTATAGAAATTACTAGTCATATAGTAGGAGCCAGCAGAGGTTGGATCAAAATCTTTAATTATCACATCCGATTCCACGGAATTATCATCTCTTGAGTTTAAAATTACCTTCCCGGATGTATCAATAATCCAAATTGGTGCAGAAATATAAGTATCAATTGCTTTTAACTGGCTTTTCGCCGCATCAAGAGAGATATCACCTTTATATACTTCCTTGGCGTAGCTGCCTGCGACCAGAGCTGCTTCCTTGTATAATGCATCTGCCTTTTCCCTCGTAAGATGCGATAATGTCAGACTGGAAGTAAGAGTTGCAATCGAAATAAAGCAAAGTAAAGCGAAGACAGCATAGGTTGCTATGAACTTCAAATATAGGGTTTTTGACATTTTCAAGTGAAAATCACCTTACTTTCTATGATTTATTAGGACAACTTTTCAAACTTATATCCGATTCCCCAGACAGTAGAAATGCGCCATGATGTGTGATCTTTAATCTTTTCACGCAGACGTTTGATATGCACATCAACAGTCCTTGTATCGCCAATGTATTCATATCCCCAGATATGATCGAGTAACTGTTCGCGGGTAAAAACCTGGTTTGGTGAGGAAGCAAGGAAATATAAGAGCTCTAATTCCTTTGGCGGCATATCAACAGCATTCCCGTAGTAAAGAACAGAGTAATTCGTCTGATTTACAATTAAATCGGGATATTCTACGCATTTGATATCGGATACCTGAGGGGTAGATGGAGCAGGCTGATAACGGCGAAGAACCGCCTTTGCTCTTGCCACTAGCTCTTTCGAATCAAAAGGCTTTTCCATATAATCATCGGCACCAAGTTCTAACCCTAAAACCTTATCAAAAACTTCGCCTTTGGCAGAAAGCATAATAATAGGTACCTGTGAATGACTGCGGACTTCTCGGCAGACTTGATAGCCGTCAATCCCTGGTAGCATAAGGTCTAGTAGGATTAAATTTGGAGTGAAATTTTCGAATGCAGTCAGTGCACTCTCTCCATCATTTACTATCATGGTATCAAAGCATTCCTTTGTAAAATATAAAGAAATAAGCTCTGCAATATTATTATCATCGTCAACAATCAATATTTTTTGTTTCCCAACCATTTTCTTACCCTCCATCAAAGAATTTCCTATTAGAAATTATTTAAAAGTTACAATTGTGACACCTGCATCGCCTTCTCCGAAGGCACCTAAATGATATTCACTTACATATTTGATTCTCTTTAAATGATTGTGTACCGCATTTCTCAGAGCACCCGTTCCTTTTCCATGCACAACCCGTACGCTAGGTAAATGAGACAGATAGGCATCGTCCAAATACTTATCGAGAGCAGCAAGTGCTTCATCTATGGTTTTTCCAATTAAATTAATCTCAATAGAAATGGTAGATGATTTTGACATTTTCACTTTTCCAGATCCAGTCCTTTGCAGATTTGGTGCGATAATTACCTCTTCATCAAGGAGTACTAAGTCTTTATAATTCACCTGGGAACGCAAAATGCCACATTGGACAAACAAATTTCCTTTTGCATCGGGCAAAGAGCTTACGGTACCTTTGACTCCCATGGATAAAACTTTTACGCTATCTCCACGTTTCAAATCCTCTGGCTTTAAGTACGTACGTTTCTTTTCCTGCGTATTTTTCTGATTTGTATTATTTTTATCAATCTTTTCACGAAGTTTGGTACGATCCTTTTCCATGGAGCGGATAGCCTCAAGGTCACCAAACTTTTGAAAATGTTTAATCGTTTCATCCGCGGTATCCTTGGCATCTCTTAGTATATTGCGAGCTTCTTCTCTTGCATCATTTAATATTTTATCGCGCGCTTCTTCCAGTTTATCTTGTTTCTTTTCCAGCTTCTCCTTTAGGGTTTCTATTTCACGTTTGTAGTCAGCAATCGCGGAACGTTCATTTTCAATCGTAATCCTGCTTTGTTCTAAACTAGAAAGTAAATCTTCAAAATTTTCATCTGCTTCCGACAAATGAGTTTTCGCATCTTCGATAATGTAGTCTGGCAGGCCAAGCTTAGAAGAAATTGCAAATGCATTACTTTTACCAGGAACACCGATGAGCAGACGATAAGTAGGACGCAAGGTCTCGACATCAAACTCACAGCATGCATTTTCCACTCCATTCGTTGTAAGTGCAAAGACCTTTAATTCACTATAATGAGTAGTTGCCATGGTACGGATACCTTTGCCATGGAGATGGGAAAGTACAGCAATTGCAAGGGCAGCACCCTCAGTTGGATCAGTACCAGCGCCTAATTCGTCGAAAAGACAAAGAGAACTACGATCGGAATGCTTCAGAATATCCACGATATTTGTCATATGCGAAGAAAAGGTAGAAAGACTCTGTTCAATGCTTTGCTCGTCACCGATATCTGCATAAATTTCATGAAAGATTGATAATTCAGAGCGGTCCTTAGCAGGGATGTGGAGTCCGGCCTGTCCCATAAGAGATAATAGACCGACAGTCTTTAGGGATACGGTCTTACCACCTGTATTAGGTCCCGTAACAATTAATAAATCAAAATCATTGCCTAAATGAATATCAATAGGAACTACCGATTTCTTTGATAAAAGTGGATGACGTCCGCCACGGATTCGAATAGAACCAGCTTCATTGTATACGGGAATTGAAGCGTTTTGCTCTAGCGCAAGCTTTGATTTGGCAAAAATAAAGTCAAGCTTAACTAAAACCTTATAATTATATTCCAGGGATTCCATATGTTCTCCACAGGAAGCACTAAGGGTTGAGAGAATCACCAGGATTTCCTGCTCTTCTTTCAAAAAAAGCTCCCGCATATCATTGTTGAGCTTTACTACGGCAGCAGGCTCAATAAAAAGTGTAGAGCCCGTAGATGACTGGTCGTGAATCATACCAGGTACCTGCGCCTTGTACTCTGACTTTACAGGAATACAGTAGCGATCTCCACGCATAGTAATTACCGCATCCTGAAGATAAGTTCTAAGACTTCCATTTACCAGGGAGTTTAGCTGTGTGTGGATGCGGTCATTGGTTATTTTCATATTTCTTCTGATTTGTTTTAATGTAGAGCTTGCATCATCTGCAATTTCGTCTTCCGAGAGAATACAGCGTCTGATTTCATTGGAGATGGGAGTCAGCGGTTCTAACAGCTCAAACATTTCCGAAAGGGAATCAACCCTCTCGTCCGCTGTTCTTCCATAAGATTTGATACGACTTGTAACCTCTAATAAAGAAGCAATCGCAAGTAATTCTTCTATGGAAAGGCTCCCCCCCACATCTAGATGCTTTAGAGAGGGAAGGATATTCTTGACACCCGAGAAGGAAACGCTGCCCCTTGCAAATATGCGGCTTAGTCCATCCGCAGTTTCTAATTGATTTTTTTCTATCTCTTCGCGGTCAACAGATGGAAGCAGATGCATACATAAATCCTTCCCACCTGACGATGACGCGTGTGCAGCCAACATTTCTATTATCTTTTGATATTCTAGTACGCGTAAAACTTTTTGATTCATATACCTGTCCTTATTTGAAAAAATTATGTGTTTACTATCCCCATATTATACAATATAATAGAGATTATGAAAAGGAGATACTTGCATGGGTGAACAAAATGATGGGAATCCGAAGCCACAGGAAAATGATGGCGGTGAGGAATTTACTTTTATAAAAGAAAAGATTAAAGACAAACCAATCAATAAGAGAAAACTGGCAACAAAAGTCTTTGTAACGATTTTTTTGGCGGTTCTTTTTGGGTTGATCTCTGGTGCTGTATACTTAGTCAGTATTCATTATTTAAATGATTTCATTTATCCAAAGGAAAAAGAAATTGTTAAATTATCATCGGAAGAAGAGAATGTAGATGTTTCCGCTAATGAGACGCCCTCTGTGAATGAGGTGGAGGAGGAAGAAGAACCGACCGAGCCTGTGATTAATAAAATTGTTGAAAAGGTAGATATGTCGGTAGAGGATTATGAAGGTCTCTCGGTACTTCTACATAATATTGCATTAGATGCACAAAAATCTCTTGTATATGTTACAGGAGTTTCCTCAGATATGGACTGGTTTCAGAACACTTATGAGAATACAAATCAAGAGGCAGGTATGATTGTTGCGCAGAATGGGAAACAATTACTCATTCTGGTGAATAAAAGTGTGACGGAAAATGCACAGACAATCAGTGTAAAATATGTAGATGGGACCACCACAGAAGCAAATCTTAAAAAGTATGATGCGAATACAGGGCTTGCAATTATTGGTGTTGATTTAGAAGATATCAGTCAAGAAACAATGAGAGAGATTACTTCTGTAAAATTGGGTAGTACTGCTACAAGCAATCTGGTAGGAAAGGATGTAATTGCAGTGGGAAGTCCGCTTGGCACAGAGGATTCTGTAGCATATGGCCGTATTACATCAGAATCGGATACCAGGCAAATGATTGATACGGATATGCAGCTCATTACAACCGATATCTACGGAAGCAAGAATGCCAGTGGAATGATTATAAATCTGAAAGGTGAAGTTCTTGGTATTATTACAAGAGACTATGCCAGCGAGGATACAGAGAACTTAATATCAACGATTGCAATTTCTGACTTAAAAGAGAGCATTGAGAAACTTTCCAATGGACAAGACCGGGCATTACTTGGCATTTATGGTACCGATGTGACGGAGAAGGCAATGGAAGAGCTGGGAATTCCGGCAGGTGCCTATGTAACGGAAATCGTAATGGATTCCCCAGCTATGGAAGTCGGTATTCAGAGCGGCGATGTCATCACAAAAATCGGAACTACAGAAATTCTAAGCTTTAGTGATTACAAATCGGTGATGTCAAAAAGTCAGCCAGGTGATACGGCGGTGGTAACCGTTATGAGATTTGCAAAAGGCGAGTATACAGAAATGAGCTTTGAATTAATATTAGACAAATTACAATAAGAACAGGTGGGCATAAGTTAATGAAATACATTGAGCAACTAAACGAAGGTGACAGACTATCAGATATTTATCTTTGTAAGCACAGACAGGCTGCTGTCACGAAGAATGGAAAGAACTATGAAAACGTAATTTTACAGGATAAGACAGGAACCATCGATGCTAAAATCTGGGATCCTAATTCTGGTGGGATTGAAGATTTTGATTCTCTTGATTATGTATATGTGTATGGAGATGTGAGTATTTTCAATGGTTCGCTTCAGGTAAGTATTAAACGAATCAGTAAACGTGGGGAAGGAGAATATGATCCAGCTGATTATCTTCCCGTAAGTAAATATAATATTGAGGAAATGTATCAGGAATTACTTAGCTACATTCATTCCTTGTCAAATGAATATCTTAAAAAACTCGCAAATAAATTCTTTGTCGAGGACGAAAAGTTTATTTTAAGCTTCAAAAAGAGCTCTGCTGCAAAGGCGGTACATCATGGATTTGTAGGAGGATTGTTAGAGCACACCTTAAGCGTAACAAGACTCTGTGAATATTATACAAAGGCCTATCCTTTATTGAATCGTGATCTGCTCTTAACAGCTGCAATGTTTCACGATATGGGGAAAACAAAGGAACTGTCTTTGTTCCCAGAAAATGATTATACCGACGAAGGCCAATTACTGGGACATATTGTGATGGGATCCGAAATGATTTCGGAAAAAGCGAAGGAAATAGATGGATTCCCACAAAAATTATTAGGGGAATTAAAACACTGTATCCTGGCTCATCATGGAAAATTAGAGTATGGTTCACCTAAAGTACCAGCATTGATGGAAGCGGTTGCCCTGAACTTTGCAGATAATACGGATGCCAAGATGCAGACATTGTCAGAAATTTTCACGGCTACGCCAGAAAACGGCTGGCTTGGATATAATCGATTATTAGAAACTAATATTAGAAAAACAAGTGAATAGAAACTGACAAGCATGTCAGAAAAAGAGGAATTATGAATTATAAAAAAGATGATTTTGTGGAAGTGACAATATCAGACTGTGGAAATGAAGGGGAAGGCATCGGCAAGATCGATGGCTATCCCTTTTTCATTAAAGATGCCATCATAGGAGATGTGGTTCGGGCAAAGGTAATGAAAACAAAGAAGAGCTACGCCTATGCCCGTTTGGTGGAAGTATTAATCCCTTCTGAAAAAAGGTGTGAGCCCAAGTGCCCCGTTCATAAACAGTGCGGCGGCTGTCAGATACAGGCGATGTCCTATCAAGAGCAATTGAAATACAAGGAAAACAAAGTGAAAAATCATCTGATTCGCATTGGTGGAATAGAGGCAAAGGCGCTAGAAGAAAGGATGGAGCCAATGATTGGCATGGAGAATCCCTGGCGTTACCGCAATAAGGCACAGTATCCAATCGGCAGAAATAAAGAGGGACAGATTGTAGCTGGTTTCTATGCTGGAAGGACGCATTCCATTGTTGCAAATGATAATTGCTTACTAGGACCAGAAAAGCATAAAGTGATTTTAAAGATGATAATTGAATATATGGAAAAAGAGGGAATCGAACCCTATGATGAAGTAACGCATAGCGGTATCATCCGCCATGTTTTGATTCGGGAGGGCTTTCAAACAGGGGAAGTGATGGTATGCCTTGTAGTAAATATGAGTTTAAAGAAGTCGGGCAGACTTTCGAATATAGAAAAACTTGCAGAGGACCTATTTACCATCAAAGGAATGACGAGCTTTGTTCTGAATGAGAACAGCGAAGATACCAATGTAATTCTGGGAAGAAATTGCAAAACAGTCAGAGGGAAAGATGATATTGAAGATATTCTATGTGGATTACGGTTTCGTATTTCCCCTCTGGCATTTTATCAGGTGAATCCCGTGCAGACTGAAAAGCTTTATGATACTGCATTAGAGTTTGCGGATCTTTCTGGAGAGGAAGAGGTCTGGGATATCTGCTGTGGAATCGGGACGATTACATTAGCTCTGGCTCAGAAAGCGGGAAAAGTACATGGACTAGAGATCGTCGATGCTGCAATAGAGGATGCAAAACAAAATGCCCGTATGAATGGGGTAACTAATGTAGATTTTATTTGTGCACCGGCAGAAGAATATATGCCGCTTCATAAGCAATCCATTACAGCGGATGTTATCGTGGTAGACCCTCCCAGAAAAGGAATGGATGAACGAAGTCTCGAAGTCATGACACTCATGGCACCTAAAAAGATCGTATATGTGAGCTGTGACTCCGCAACGCTTGCAAGGGACGTAAAGTACCTGCAGGCAGCAGGATATGAATTAAAAAGAGTAAGAACTGTAGATATGTTTCCTCATAGTGTGCATGTGGAGACGGTTGTTCTTTTGTCCCAACAAAAACCGAGTGATAGGATTGCTGTTGATTTGGACTTGAATGAGTTGGATGTGACAAGTGCAGAGACGAAGGCTACTTATGCTGAAATCAAGGATTATGTACTGAAAGAGCATGGATTGAAGGTTTCCAGTTTGTATATTTCACAGGTAAAAAGAAAATGTGGATTAGAAGTTGGAGAGAATTATAATTTGGCGAAATTGGAGGATACAAAGCAACCGAATTGTCCGGAAGAAAAGGAAAAGGTGATTGAGGATGCGTTGAAGCATTTTGGGATGATTTAAATCTGATAAATATGTAAGACTTCCAAATCAGTTTGAAATTCACGAATATCAAATTATGGAATATTTTGCATATGAAACTCCAAACCAGAAGCATCAGGAAAATTGATAAGTGTCTTACATGACAAAAAACCATATCAAAATTTTAAAGATGAAATCAATTATCTTGGAATTGCAGATATGTATTATGCATATCGTCTATGGCATTTTGTAAGATGGCAAATAAATGGTGTAAGGTAATGATATACCATTTGATACAAAAATTGAAGATTTCAGAAGACTGTGCGAGGAGAAATCTGATGAAATATTATATCTACAGGTGTGACGGAAGCAGAAATGCAGTTGTGATGATAGATACGGATGGAAAAGAGATTGTGATTGACTGTGAAAAAGCTGAAGCAATATTGTATTTGATAAGCCGGAGCATGCTGGTTATCTAGCAGAATGGCGAGAATTGAACCTGCTACTTATATGTCCTATGTTCAGAAACCAGGTGGATTGCAGGGGTATGTGGAAGTAATGAAAGACTTTAATTAGTTATAAAGCAGAGAGTGACTGAAAATACTATGATTCTCTGATTCAGTGTTCATACCTACTGATATCGCAAATCTTTGTTCCCGTTCTTTCTGTACCATATCATAACATTAATTTTGGGTACTTTTTATGATTTCTTGAAACGAGTTTGAATTCTGACAATAATAACTTTTCACCCCCTGAACATCCAAAAAGGTTCTTGTCAAGTATGCCAAGTATGTGGTGTTTGTAATTTGAGGATGAACTGGAATTTGAGGCGAAGCAATAGAACTAAATTATATATTGCAATTGTTTCTATGTAAGTAATTATTTTAACAATTCAATTATATTATTATTTCTATCTATGATTATGAGTCCATCTTTTTCCATTCTGGTAAATTCACGAGAGATTGAAGTACGTTGCACACCAAAAAGATCGGCTAACTCCTGTTTAGTTTTTTTTAGAATAATAGTTCTAGAATTTTGAATAATGCATTGAGAATTTAAATTGAAAATATAATAAAACCAAAACAGAAGAATCAACGAAAGTATAAAATTTGTTAACACATACGAGGTAGATATACTAACATTACT
>JAQUUB010000276.1 GCA_028694115.1 Lachnospiraceae bacterium | reverse complement strand
TCCCGACGATGAAAAGCCTGGATAAATAAAGCCAGTAAAATCAGTACTTCCAAGGTTTTTGATATAAGGTTGACCAAGTTTTGACCAAGAAAAAATATAGTCATTTACACGGGTCAACGCTTAGATAAAGAATTGTTTGGAGTTCAATTTAATAGAAAAAAGCACTATTAGAGGACATTTTCTAAAGAAATTTAGAAGATGTCCTTTTTTGCGTTATGGAAATTAGTCAAAGAAAATTAAAAAATTGGTCAGATAATAATGACCCAAAACAGAAGGAGAATTGTATGGATAATAAGATTAATAAAAATACTCCAGTGAAGATTGAGAAGAAAAAATTAAACCCTGATAAGTTTGTTAGGTATTCTGAGGGAGCACAAATGTACCATATGAGTGTATCGAAATTTATGCAACTCGCTAAAGATGCAAAAGCTTGTTATAAATTGAATCAAATGGTCTTAGTTAGTCTGGAGGTATTGGATCAATACATTGAAACATTCAGAATACTAGATGATGACTTTTACAAGTAAGAGGTGACGATGTGTTGAGTAAACTAAAACCATCTGTCAGGAGTTACATTTATGATGAAAATATTTATAAAAGATATTTACGCCCAGAAGAGGCTAGCAAGATTTTTGGTTTAGATGAAAGTCGCATTATTCAATTTGCCTCAGCAGCTGGAGCTATCTATCAATTACCAAGGATACTTCTTATTCGTCATCAGAGATTGGAGGATTACATGAAACACCTTTACAAAGTACATGGTACAAATAAATTAGTTCATAAGAAATATGTTCGAATAGGTGAGGGTTCTATCATTTACAGTATTGGTCATCATCGCTTTATTGAAATGGCAAGAGCTGCAGGAGCGGTATATAAAATTAATGAAGGGACTGGTGGAACTGTTCTGATTAACTTAGAGTTGTTTGATGATTATATGGAGCAGTTTAGAGAAAAGGCAGTTCCGATGAAAAATCCATTATGGAATGAAAGTGAAAGTTAGGAAGGGGGCAGACATGGCATATTCGTATAAAAGCTATTCACAAACAAAGGATATAATGAAGAAATACGTGAATGCGACAGAAGGATCTATTATTTACAGTTTAGGTAAAACACGATTTATGGCACTGGCGAAAGAAGCGGGAGCAGTATATAAAGTAGGAGCTTCTGCACTAGTTAATACAGAGGAATTTGAACAGTACTTGGAACAATTTTTGGAACCAGCCAAACCATTACCAAAGCATACTTGGAGAAACCAGAAGGAGAGTTGATTATAATGGTCTTTAATTATTATTACGGTTCGGAAGCGGATCAATTTAATTTCATACGAATTCCGAAGCGGTTAATTACAGATCCATTATTTGCAGACTTGTCATTGTCAGCAAAATTGTTATACGGAATTCTTCTCGATAGAATGAGTCTTTCTATGAAGAATAAGTGGTTAGACAAAGAAAATCGTGTATACATCATTTATCAAATATCTGAGATTATGGAAAATCTAAATATGGCTGAAAAAACGGCTATTAAAACATTGAAAGAATTAGAGGTTGTAGGTTTAGTCGAAAAGAAAAGACGTGGATTAGGATTGCCGAGTCTTCTATATGTTAAAAACTTTATTATTGATGATATGAAGCAAGAAAAGGAAGAAGACATAGAAGAAAAAGGTATCCAAAGTGAGGGAAGTTCAAGAACTGGTAAATTGTACAGTTCAAGACCTGTAGAAAATGACTGTTCTGGAACCGAAGAAAATACAGTTTCAAGACCTGTAGAAAATGAAGGTTCTAGAACAGTAAATATGGAAGTTCAAGAACAGCAGACAAAGATGGCACTTATTAGTAAGACTGAATTTAGTGATACAGATTTTAGTAAGACTGATACGAATCATATCAAATCGAATCAAATCATATTTGGTGATGAGAAGCGAGATGATGGGATTGATGTCGTAAGTGCGTATCAAGAATTAATTAAAGAAAATATCGATTATGATTTGCTAATTGAGCGTCATCCATATGATCGAGAAATGATTGAGGGAATTTATAATTTACTGATTGAGGTTGTATTGAATCAAAGTGAGATGATGGTTATTTCAAGTTCAGAACTGCCAACTGCATTAGTAAAGAGCAGATTTTTAAAACTAAATTTGTCGCATATTGAGTATGTGATGAACAGTCTTCAAGGTAATACAACAAAGGTGAATAATATCAAGAAGTATCTACTTGCTTCCTTGTTCAATGCGCCATCAACAATATCTGGCTATTATCAGGCAGAAGTGAATCATGACATCCCACAATTTGCCAGAAAATGAGAAACACCAAAAAATGGTGTAAAAAAGAAAAAATACACCAGCCTAGTTTCTATCCTGATAACTGATATGAGGTTAATATATACATATTCCAAGCGAAAGCACGGAAGTACAATTGAATATCAGTTACAGATTTGCAATATAAAGCAACACAAAGAGAAATCTTTGAAGGAGTAAAATTTCAGGATATTCGCCTGGAGGGCTCAAGACCACTGTTATCACATTAGTAGT
>JAQUUB010000126.1 GCA_028694115.1 Lachnospiraceae bacterium | reverse complement strand
ATGTACGCACATGAACAGCTAGAAATTTTTAGAAGCATAAGCATTTTTTATGCTCATAAACTTTATATCGGAGTACTTTATGGAAAACTTTATAAAAAAAAGTAATTAATACAAAAAATACAAAAATCCTCCACAAAAGTATAGATATTACTATTTAGTCTACCATGAATTTTTATAAAGGGCAATTATAATACTTTCTATAAAAAGTGAAAAATATATTTTTAGTGGAAAAATAATGAGATATAAAAAATAGGGACAGATTTAAGTTTGCAAGAATTATACTTTTTCTATATAATAAAAATAATTCTAGTTAAAAAAACAAGATACAATTTGTAATTTTTTTTATTAAGAAAAACTACATTTTGACGATATATGAATTAGAATTATAATTATTTACACCTAATGGTAGGATTAGCTGTAAATGAAAGCAGGTAGGTAATATCATGGATGATAAGGCTACTAGACGTAAAGCTAGAATAAGAAAAGTAGTTGAATTAGGACGTAAGTATAAGTTTTTCAGATATCTTCTGATTGCTTTACTTGCTGTTGTCATTTTTTGTGATCATCTGATCCATAATACATCACGAAGATTTAAAGTGAGCATGTGTATATTACTTTGCATTTGCGTTTTAATAGGGGCACTTTTTCCTGGTTACATGACAAATAAAAATATAGATTCTATAACTAAAAAGGAAAGAACCACACTTAGTGTAAGCGAAGAACTATCGGGAGATTATAGTGAAAATGCAGATTCAGGATGCGGGTTATCTCAAGATTCTGCCGTAGATATTACTCTTTCAAGAAAAGATCCCATTTTGAATACTTCTAATTTCTTATCTTCAGAAATAGTAGATACAAAAGAAATAGGCAATTTCAAAGAGAATAATGAAATAAGGACAATCATTGCGCCAACAAATAAAGTGGAAAATGAAATGAATCTTATTTCTGAGTTATTTGATACGCAGTTGGCGAAAGAACAATCAGACATTTTTCTTTCACCAATTTTAAATAAAATATGTAAGACCAGTTTATATGAGGACAGTGATCAAGAATTTGCGGTAAGTGAAGATAAAGTAACAAAGTTGGATGGGGATAAAGAGGAAGAGCAAGAAGAAAGCGTATCAGATGGACAACTCTCTGCCACGGTTTCTTATAATAATGTAGAAAATAGTAATATCCTTCGGTTTGGTTATGAAGAGGCTCCAGAAATTCATCTTTATTTGGAGAATGTTGGAGATAGAAGCTTAGAAGGGTTTAACCTGGAATCAGAATTCTTTGAAGTGGTACAAGGTCTTATGGAGGATCAATTGGAGCCTAATGAGAAAACAACGGTTACACTTCGACTAAAAAAGGGCATGGATGTTGGAATCTATGAAGATGAAGTGACCATTAAAAGCCAAAATATGGAGAAATCAATTGGGCTCACAGTAAGACAAGAGGTCAGAAGAGAATTAACTGATTTGATGATTACGGCTCCGGACATGGAAATTGAAGTAGGAGCAGAGGTACCTACAATATCTATGAATGACTATCAGATAGATGGTTTAAGGGAACCTGATAAAATAGAATACATTAAAGGCCTGGTTGAAAGTACCTATTCTATCGAAAATACAGACACACCTCAGGTCGCAGAATCGGAAGAAATAGGTGATTTATCGTTAGAGGATTATATCATTACATTTAAACAGGGAACATTAACGGTTGTTCCAAGGAAAGCAAATCATACGTACTATATGGTTAGTGGACAAGGAAGAACAGATGACATTTTTTGTAGTGATATTACAATAACGCCGACTGGAAAAGATGGATTTCATCTGGTGCGCATCGGAGAAGAAGGACAGTTTGCAGAAAGTGCGACAATTTCAGAGGATGGAATTCAAAAAGATACGCTTCTTTATTTTTCCAATGGAAAAATCATAGCAGAGGGGACTGTTTTTACCTATAGCAAAGATACAGTTGCACCCATTATGAGTGTGGATGATAAGAATTTGCAGACTATATCAGAAAATAATATTTGTATTCAGAGGGATGATATGGGTGTAAATATAAATATTTCTGACGCAAGTGGAGTTGAAAGACTACACTATATGATACAAGATAAGGAATATGAAAGTCAGGTAAGTGATAACAAAGCAATAATCAATATTCCTGATAATTTCTATGGACAGGTAGACATGTACTGTGAAGATTTAGCTGGTAACAAATCAGATCAATCTTCGATCTATGTTATTAAGGAAAACCAAACTCCTATTGCGACTTATGAAAAAGTAAGTGAAAATGCGTTACGAGTTCAGCTAAGAGAGATGGGAGATATTGTTTCTGGAATCAGAGAATATAAGTTCTTTAATAAGGGAGTGGAAATAGAACCAACCAGCGCAAAGGTTACGGAAAAAACATTGCTTAATGGAGATGCTTCTGTAGTGTCGGGTATCAGCTTTATTCTGCCGATTAATCAAAATAGTGAAACAGTTAGAGTTCTAGCATGTGACAATTCGGGTAATACTTTGGATGAGATATGTAATACTAGGAGTCTTGAGATTGTTTCTAGCTTAGACGGGCAACAACTGATTAGTGTTAAAGTACCTACCATACTTGATTTTGCAATTGAGCCTAAAGGAATTATGCCCTGTGGACAGATTTACTCATCTGATCAGGAATTCATAAATTATAGTAATGTACCTGTAGAAATAAAAATAACAGATATTTATTACGAATTTACAGATCCAGAGAATTGCTTATCTCTTACAAAGCCACTGGAAGAAGATAGTAGTATGGATAAAAAATCACTTTATTTATATTGGAGCAGAGCAGAACTATTGGCGGATCCGACTGGAAAAAATCCGTTTATAACCTTATATGATGAGAATTCTAAAAGAACTCTGGGGAAACCAGCTTTAGAACAGGAATTGGTAGGGATACCTACTGCATCAGAGAATGATATCCTGCTTACAGACAGACATTTGGATACTCCAATTTCAATAAGACTTGAGGCAGCTGAATATAGTGAATCGGGAGAATTAATTGGACCTACTTTACAGAGTACAGCTGTTTATCACTTCTTTGGAAGTATGAATAAAAATCCAAAGGTTGAATGGACAGATGGGAACGTAAAGATATTCGTAAAGTATAAAGTTCAAAAAGCAAAATTAGAAACCACGGATAAAACAACTGACTAATGATAAAAACAGTTTCCATTTATTTAAAAAAAAGGTATAATAAAATAAATTTTTTAGAGAGGAATTAGGTTAATCAGAAAATCTTATGAGTAATCGTTATAAAAAAGCAAATAGACAAACGAAAGAAGCGGGTGGACTGCCACATAAATTATTAAGAGAGTTTACTGCCATCTATGTGTTTCTTATTTTAGCAATTTATCCACTATATTATCAGAACAAGTATTTTAATATGGGAGATGCAAAATGGCAGTTTTTTAAATACGTTACTTTTGCTGCAGGAATTATTTTAATTGCACTCTTTGCATGGTATATAGAGGAAATATTACGAAATGGGCAGATAACAAAATACATAGAAGAGATTAAAATGTCATATCTTGACTGGTTTGTTTTAGGCTATATGATATTAGTACTCATTTCTGTTGTTTTTTCGCCATATAAGGATCAGATTATATGGGGATATGATGGCTGGTATATGGGGTTAATTGCACAAATCTGTTTCGTGCTAATTTACTTTTTTGTTTCTCGTTATTGGAGATATGATGCCCCAGCGATTGTTGTTTATTTAGCCGTAGCTTTTATTGTTTTTTTTATGGCTGTAATTATGCGTTTTGGAATTGACCCAATGGAAATGTATAAAGATTTGGATGAGCAGTATATTATACTGTTTTTAACAACCATTGGACAGGCAACTTGGTATTCTAGTTATATGTGCATCATTTTTCCGTTGGGAATGTTTGCTTTTTGGCACTATGATAATAAAGTGGCGAGAATTTTATCGGGTATTTTCACATCGGTTGGATTTATGACGATGGTTACCCAGAATTCAGATAGTGCATTTATTGCCTTTGCGGTAATTTTCTTAGTGCTGTTTTGGATTTCCATGGAATCAAATAAAAGATTTAGAAGGTTTCTAGAAGTGGTTATTATGTGTCTGGCGAGCTTTAAATGTATGGGAGTTTTACAAACCCTGTTACCAGACAAGGCTGTGAAACTAGATAGAATCCCAACATTTTTCTGCCAAAGCAATCTTATCTGGATTTTACTAATCCTGTTTATCATCATTTACATAGTTTATGTAAATCTTGAAAAAAAAGAAAAAATTCAAATAGAAAAGTTTAAACTAGTTAGAATTATCCTTTTGATTGCAGTAATATCAGGGTGCATTGCAGTTGCAACTTACGTATATTTAAATACGACTGGAAAGCTGCCAGAAAGTTTACGAAGTGATAACAATTATCTGCTGTTTGATGAGAACTGGGGAAATAACCGTGGTGCATCATGGATTTTTGCGGGGAAGACATTTATTTTTAGTGATTTATTGAGAAAATTATTTGGAGCAGGACCAGATGGATTTTCTAGTATTGTTTATCATTATTTTGGTACAGAGTTGGTTGCTAAATTTGGTGAAGACACAGTCTTAACTTGTGCACATAATGAGTGGATGAATTCCATTATTAATTTAGGATTATTAGGTGGAATCACATATATAGGTATTTTTCTCTCTGCTGCGAAGCGCTTTTTTGCAAAATCAAAAGAGTATCCAGAACTAATTGCAATCGCATGTGCAGTTTTATCTTATATGGGTCATAATTTTTTCTGCTATCAGCAGATTATCTGTACTCCAACAATATTTATTTTAATAGGTGCTGGTGAAGCTATCATACGGTATGGAAAAGTAAGGGAATAAGAATGGTTAGTATTGTTTTACCAACATATAATAGAAAACAAATTCTGGGTCAGTCAATTAAAAGTGTGCTGACCCAAACTTATAAAGACTTTGAATTACTAATCGTTGATGATTGCTCTACAGATGGGACAGAAGAGTATATCTGGAAGAATTTTGAAGATGACAGGATCACTTATATTAGAAATGAAAAGAATCTTGGAGCTTCGGGTAGTAGGAACCAAGGGATTTTACGTGCAAAAGGTGATTATATTGCTTTTATTGATAGTGATACGGAATGGATGCCTTGCAAATTAGAAATTCAAATGGCAGTTTTTCACCAAAATCCAGATTTGGGAATGGTTTATTCATCGTTTATTAAGATTTATAATCAGGAGTCTCAGTTATTTCCACCGGAGAATATTGAGAATAAATTTTTAAGTGGTCATATATTTACCTCGCTCTTACAGATGCCCTTGGTTGATACGCCAACAATGTTGATACCAGCATGGATACTACATGAAACGGGTATGTTTAATGAAAAACTTTTATGTTTAGAGGATTATGAATTGAGTCTTAGAATTGCCCAAAAATATAAACTATATATGTGTAAGGAACCAACCATAAAGTCCTATTTTTTATCAGATTGTGTTAGTATGCGGGTAGAGGAAGCTTTTGAGAGCAGATTCTATATTCTTAAAGAGTTTAGAAAAGATTATGAAGATTATGGAATTTTTCAAAACAAGCTGGAGGAGCTCATGCAAATGGCTATTGATGAAAAAAAAGAAGCATTATATCTCAAGCTCATGCAAAAATATATATTATGAGGTGAAAAATGCAAAAAAAAGTCAGCGTCATCATTCCGTGTCATAATTCCATGAAGTATTTGGATTACTGTTTTCAGTCTTTGATTGATCAAACAATAGGGATTGAGAATATGGAACTGATTTTTGTGGATGATGCATCAACAGATGAGACATTACAAAGATTACTTGAATTTGAGCAGATGGCACCGGAAAGCATTATGATTATTCCATTGACTGAAAATATGATGCAAGGTGGTGCAAGAAATATTGCACTCACTTATGCGACAGGTCAATATATTTTGTTTTTAGATTCTGATGACTGGATTGTTCAAAATGCTGTAGAACTACTATATAATACGGCGGAGGAACAAAGGGCAGACATTGTTGAATTTCAAAATCAGGATGTGGACAGTTATGATAGTTTTAAGGATAGAAAAAGGGAAACTTCTAAAGGTGAGGTAGAATTAGTAATATTTACGACAAAGGAAGAAAGAAAAAATTTTATTCTATCGGAAAAATCGAAATCAGGCTGCTGGGATAAGCTGTATAGAACATCATTTGTGAAAGAATGTACAGTAAAATTTGCAGAACACGTGGCATATGAAGAGCCACTTTTTGTATATCCAACGAAATTTTATGTTAAAAGACAAGTTTTTTTAAAGGAATGCTTACATTATTGTTTTCAAAATCCAGAAGGAACCACAAAGTCGTTAATCTTTAAGGAAAATCATAAGCTTGATCATCTGATCGTACAGTTAGAATTACAGAAAAACCTGGAAATGAGAGGCTTGTTAGAGGATTATGGAGAACTCATAGAATTTAATTTTACAAAGTGTTATTTTGTGCAAGGTCTCTTATTTACCTCTGGACGTGGTTTTATCATTGACCTTGAAATGATCCATACCATGCAGGAAAAAATGAAACAGTATGCAAAAAATGTTACAAATAATCCATATATTAAAGAAATTCCTTTATATCGGGAAATGGCAAAATTCGTAACGATTACAATTGATGAAACAAATATTGAAGAGTTTAATTTACAAATTAATCAAATTGTTCAGCAGGTGTTTGGATAAAAAGAGAATAGTAACCTACAATGGGTGAGGAGGGAGAGCCAGAATGAATGTATATATTGCAGCGCCAGCTTCCATGGCTAGTGGAGGTCCTGAACTTTTGCATCAGTTAGCAGCAGAGCTTAGGAAACAAAGTTTTAATGCGTATATGTATTATTATGGTGAATATGAACAGAGCCCTGTTCATTCTAATTATATACAATACCAGATTCCCTATACCGTTACTATGGATGGAATTGATTTGGCAGGCAATTGTTTTATTGTTCCAGAACCAACGGTCTCAGTACTAGAAAGCATGAAATATTGCAGGAAAATTATCTGGTGGCTGAGTATTGACTTCTTTTTTGAGAATAACAGTATGAGTGATGGACTGAAATTGGCTAAAATGGACTATTTACATTTTGTACAATCAGAGTTTGCCAGAAATTATATTCATACTATTTTTGGCATTAAGGAAGAACGTATTTTTTACTTATCAGACTATCTAAGAGAAGACTTTGTAGAAGCAGTTGAATACAAACGTGAAAACATTGTATTGTATAATCCGAAAAAGGGATATGAGATTACAAAATACCTGATAGAACAAGCACCTGATATTCAATTTATTCCTCTTATTCATATGACACCAGCGCAAGTAGGAGAGCATTTACGCACGGCAAAAATGTATATTGATTTTGGAAATCATCCGGGAAAGGATCGTATTCCAAGGGAAGCTGCCCTTAGCGGGTGTTGTGTCATAACGGGGATGAATGGGAGTGCAGCATACTACAAGGATGTTCCAATTCCAGATAAATACAAATTTCATGATGGGATAAAACAGGCAGAAGAAATAATAGAAATGATAAGGGATGTCTTCTCTAATTATGAAAAAGTTAATATAGACTTTGATTCTTACCGTGCAGTCATTCGAAATGAAAAAGATGCTTTCATGAAAGATGTGGAGAATATATTTAATGTTTTTTTGGAGCAGGAAAAGCACCTGGTAAGTGTCGTTCTTCCAACTTTTAATCGTCAAAATGTTTTAGAAAGGGCAATTGATAGTGTCTTGAATCAGACTTATTCCAATTTGGAATTAATTATTATTGACGATGGATCAACGGATGGAACAGAAGAACTAATCCATAGGTATCAGGAAATAGATCAAAGAGTGGTTTACTATAAAAATGCGGTCAATTCAGGCCCACACGTCTCTAGAAATTTGGGTATTCTAAAGTCAAGAGGTGATTATATTGCATTTCAAGATAGTGATGATGAATGGGTGCTTGATAAATTATTTAAACAAATGAGTTTATTCTTGCAAACAGAGGAAAATATAGGAATGGTCTATTCACCATTTATAAAAATTGCTTCTGAAGAATTAAAAATCTGTCCCAATCCAGATGAAGTGGAAAAATGGTCAGGAGAACTGCTCGAAACATTATTTAGTACGCCACTATGTGGAACGCCTACCATGCTTATTAAAAGGAGTGTTCTTAATGAGGTTGGAAAATTTGATGAAAAGTTAAATTGCTTGGAAGATTATGAACTAAGCCTTCGAATTGCTAAAAAATATTTAATATATGCAGTAATGGAACCGTTGTTACTGTCTTATACATCGGGTGATGGAATTAATTCTAATATGCTTGAAGCATTAAAAACACGTTGTTTTATTCTAAAGGAATTTAGAGATGATTATTTGAAATACGGTTTATTTGAAAAGGTTTCTGCTTCTATTATTAGGGATTCGATAAAAATTGGTCAGCAACAGGTAATTGCAAAAATGTTAGCCGAAGCATTATTATAAGTTGAGTGCATGCGAAAGCATGCAGATGGGTGTAAGTATGAAAGAAATTTTAGCGGTGATTCCGGCAAGAAGTGGATCTAAAAGCGTGGTGGATAAAAATATTCGATTGATTAATGGAAAACCTTTATTAGCATATTCTATAGAGCATGCAAAACAATCTTCTTACATAACAAGGACAATTGTGAGTACGGATAGTGACAAATATGCAAAAATAGCAAAAGAATATGGGGCGCAGGTTCCGTTCATCAGACCGGCAGAATATGCAACAGATACTGCTTTGGATTTTGACGTTTTTAATCATGCACTGACTTTTCTGAGAGATGAAGAAGGATATGTACCGGATTTAGTTGTTCAGTTAAGACCAACTTATCCGATTCGAAATCCAAAAGATATTGACCACATGATAGAGCGGATGTTGCTTGACTCATCAATAGATTCTATCAGGTGTGTTTGCAAAGCACAGGAAATTCCTTATAAAATGTGGTTATGTAAAGAAGACGGGATGATGGAACCTTTAATAAAAGATATTCCGGAATGCTATAATATGCCAAGGCAACAATTGCCACAAGTATATTACCAAAATGCATGCATCGACGTAATTCGTACCAATGTTATTCTGGAAAAGAAATCAATGTCAGGTTCTAAAATCGCTGGATATATTATGGAGGAAAATTATGATATTGATACGGAGGCAGAGCTTGAACATGCGATAAAGCATTTTCAGTAAGAAAAGGGGTCAAGAAAAAGTAGAAAATGTTCGATAATAGTAATGTAATTGTTAACTTAAAAGGAGCGGAGGAAAAATCATGGATGAATTAAAGGTACAACAGATGGAAGCACTGGAAGTAGTTAGTGAATATATAGAAAAACTATTACCCAATATGAATATTTTAAGTAATGAATTAAAAGGAAATCGACAAGAAGATACGGATTCATTTTTAAATTATGTAATGAATGGATTTAATTGGGTAATTGAAGTATTTAATGGTACAAGAGATTACATCAATGCTGATCAGGTACGAATTGATAAAGATGAAATAAATGAGAAAATAATTGAATTATCAAAAGCATTTAAAGAAAAAGATGATAATAAAGCGGCAGAACTAATTGAAATTGCATTAATTCCTTTTTTAAATACATTTTTAGCGGTTTCCAAAGAGTTTGCTAATTAAAGCATGCAGATGGGTGTAAAATATGATTAGTATCATTATGCTAATAGAAAAAGAAAATCAAGATTTCAGGTCCACGTTTCAGAGTATTATAGCTCAAACGTATCACGATTGGGAGCTAATAATTATTGATGACACTGGTAAATCTACAAATGATATAGTAGAAAATCATCAGATATCATATTATAAAAATGAGATACCATTTGGGACTACAGAAAGCTTTAAGCGAGCATTAAATTTGATAAAAGGAGAATTTGTCACTTTTATTAAAAATGGTACCATATGGAATGTAGATAAACTTTTTATGCAAGTAGAGGGAATTGGAAAGAATCCAAATGCTGGATTGATTTATTCTGTGATTGGAAAAGAAAAAATTGATTTGGAAAGTAACTCAACAGAAAGTATTTGCGAAAAGGTGAATTTATTTAATGAATTGTCATGGAATACAAATCTAGATTTAATGACTTTTCTTGTTTCTATAGATGCGATCAATAAGGTTGGAGTCCCCAATTCCGAATATGAAGTGCTTTCTTTTTTTGAATGGTCTTTAAGAATTGCAAGAGAGTATTCAATATATAAAATGGAGAAAGTATATGCATACTCCAATGACTCAATAGAATCTGCAAATGTGAAAAAAGAATCTTATTTTAAGAACGCACTAAAGATTTTACGCAATTATAAGAATGACTTTTGTGAATTGAATTTATTTGACAGTAAGTTAAATGACTTGCTATCACAGGCGATTAGGATGGAAGCAACGGACAGCTATGGGAGATGGGTGCAGAAATATTTTCTTAATACAAAAAAACAAAGTAAAAAGATTTCTGTTATTATGCCAGCCTATCAAGAGGAGCGATTTATTGAAGAGGCTATTTGTAGCATAATCAACCAGACCTATGAGAATTGGGAATTATTAATTACTGATGATGGGTCAACGGATAAAACTCCACTCATTATTGATAAGTATGTATCCATGTATCCTGATAAAATAAAGGTTGTGCATAAACCTCACAATGAAGGAACATCAGAAGCGCTAAACACATGTCTTTCTCGTGTGACGGGAGATTATATTTGTTGGTTAAGCGCAGATGATATGTATACAGATCAAATGATGGAATCAGGACTTGATTTTCTGGAACAAAATTCAGCTTTTGATGCAGTTTTTTCTAAGTTTTATCTTATGGATGAAAATTCAAAGATTTGGGGATTATGGGATAAACAGGATTTTATAGAAGAACTCTTAGTTGAAAATAGTAGGCAACCTTACTACCATATGGTAAGATGTGGGAATATATTTCATGGATGTTCTGTTTTAGGCAAGAGGAGATGCTTTGAAGTGGCAGGCTATATGAATCCTAAATATAGATATGCGCATGATTATGATTATTGGTTACGCTTTACAGCATATTCTAATATAGGATTTTTAAATTCACCAAATATAATAGCTAGATTACATCCCGGACAAGATAGTAATCAAGGTCGAAATGAGATTGATGCAATCAATGTATTTCATGACTTCTTGCAGGATGATGTGGCAGCTCCACTTTTATTTGAAAAAGCAGGCATGTCGTTTACTGATGAGAATATAAGGGAATGTGTTGAGGAAAGAGCAAGAATATACCAAGAATGTTCGGAGGAAATGGCAGTCTTAAGAGAATGCTTTAAATAAGAGATAAGTGTGAAATAAGAAAGTAGATTTTGGGCACAAGTATTTAAGGTGCGAGTTTATCCCACCAAAAAAAGAGTATGGTCGAAAATGTCAGCTTGTACAGTATTGTTTTTGTAAAAGCTGTAAGGCTTG
>JAQUUB010000125.1 GCA_028694115.1 Lachnospiraceae bacterium | reverse complement strand
ACGACGTATTACACTTTGTTTCAAATCCGCTGAAGCCTGTTTCCAGTGTTTTTGTTCTGGAACATCGTAATACTCTGGATATTTGTCGCGCCAATGGTACAACATCGGATTTGAAGGGTAACCTAATGTTTGAATTACCTTATCGGGAGATCCAGTTGCTTTCAGTAATAAAAGTGCCACGGATATTTGTTCTTTTGTATAGCGCATGTTTTATCAAGGGTTATACAGTCCAACTTTTCGTCCACATCCCCAAATGAAAGAAGCTCAGAAATTGGTCTGATGGAAGCCTTTGATAAGAGTGGAAGGTCGTATGAAGAGATGATGGAATTTATGAAAGTCGCTTCAATCAGGACTACGACCAGGCAACCGTCAGGACGTCGAGGAAGACCTAAAAAGACCATTTGAGTGGAACTTTTTTAGGAAGTTGAGGAGGAAGCAATATGAAAAGAACATTTAAAGATGTGTACATGAGTGCAAAAAAGGCTGTTATAATCCCAAAATTACTCCGAGAACGGATTTAAGAGAGAAAAAGACAGGAAGTTAAGGATATTGCCAAACAGATTTAATTTCTTACAGAAATTGTACCACATATAGAAAACGGCGATTTGGATGTCGATTTGAATGCGATAAATACAGAGGTAATGAATATAAATTCTCTGCTATGCAGATGAGTAGAATTTAAAAAGCGATAAAGCAAATTGTTTCTACTATAAAATATTGTGTGGAGAATTCCGATACCCAATATGCCCATTTTCCTTCCTATACTCTTAATTTAATAACATTCAGTTAAGAGTATGTCTCTTTTTAAAAGCAAAGTCATCAACACCAATAATATTGCCGCATTTTGTTTGGGATAATAGAATTTAAAGATTTAATTTAGTTGAAGTATGAAGATGTTTTCAGAATATTTTAAAATAACCATATCCATGAGAAAATATAAAATGACAGGATGGGAGAAACCAGATGAAAAAGGTATATATAAGTTTGAGCACAGATATTATTCATGGCGGACATACAAAGATCATTGATACGGCCAGTAAGTTAGGGGAACTGACGGTGGGCGTGCTTTCTGATGAAGCAGTGGCAAGCTATAAAAGGTTTCCTTTACTTACATTTACTGAGAGAAAGAACCTCATCGAACATATTACAGGAGTGGCACATGTAGTAGAGCAGAAGCAATTGAGCTATAGAGAAAACCTTTTGGAATTAAAGCCGGACTATGTAGTGCATGGAAATGACTGGAAGGAAGGAATCCAGAAGGAAATTCGTGAAGAAGTAATTGAGATCTTAAACTCCTATGGCGGTGAACTGGTAGAAGTGCCATATAGTACAGAAAAAGAGTACGAAGCACTGGAAAAGTATAGCAAAATGCAGTTGGCAATGCCGGAAATCAGACGAGGAAGATTAAGAAAAATATTAGATATGAAGCCACTGCTGACAGCAATAGAGGCGCATAGTGGAATAACAGGTCTTCTGGCTGAGAAGACAACTGTAGTAGAAAACGGAAAAACATATCAGTTCGATGCCATGTGGGTATCCAGTCTTTGTGATTCTACAGCAAAGGGAAAGCCTGATATAGAGTTGGTGGACATGTCCTCCAGACTGAAGACCATAGACGAGATTATGGAGGTTACTACAAAGCCCATTATTTTAGATGGGGATACGGGCGGATTGACGGAGCATTTTGTGTATACAGTAAGAACACTGGAACGAATGGGAGTATCAGCAGTTATTATTGAAGATAAAAAGGGTCTCAAGAAAAATTCACTATTTGGGAATGAAGTAAAACAGACACAGGCTACAATAGAAGAATTTTCTGAAAAGATTGCATCTGGAAAACGAGCACAAAAGACACAGGATTTCATGATTATTGCCAGAATTGAAAGCCTGATACTGGAAAAGGGAATGAAGGACGCTTTAGAGCGGGCAGATGCATTTGTAAAGGCTGGGGCAGATGGGATTATGATACATTCCAGAAAAAAAGATCCTGGTGAAATATTTGAATTTGTGGAAAAATATAGAGCCACAGACAAAAATACGCCGATTATTGTAGTACCTACTTCATTTAATCAGGTAACGGAGGAAGAATTTAGAAATCGTGGAGTGAATATAGTAATCTATGCAAATCAATTGACCAGAAGTGGTTTCCCTGCAATGCAGAATGCTGCAAGGACAATTCTGCAAAATCATAGAGCAAAAGAAGCAGATGATATGTGTATGTCTATTAAAGAGATACTGACATTGATACCGGAGGAAGAATAGGAGTTATTAAAGATGCAATCCATTATAATGGGGAAAAGTGGCATGGAAGCCATTGAGGCTTCTTTAAAAAAACATGAGATAGAGAATCTTTTTGTAGTACACGGACGAGCATTTTATGGAACACAATGGGAAAAATGGATTCGTTCGCTTAAAATGAAGGTCACACTTTTTGATGAATTTCAACCAAATCCCTCGTATACATCCGTAGAAAAGGGAGTAAAAACCATGCGAAAAAATAATTGCCAGGCAGTGCTTGCCATTGGTGGCGGGAGTGCAATAGATGTGGCAAAATGCATAAAACTATATTTGCATATGCAGGATGATGTACCTTACCTGTTTCAGAGGATGACTGATAATGAAATCCCTTTTTATGCAGTACCTACCACGGCGGGAACAGGGAGCGAGTCAACGTGTTTCGCAGTGATCTACTATGATGGAGAGAAGAAATCCATTGAACATAAGTCCTGTATACCGCAAATTGCAGTGTTGGACGAATCTTACCTGATCAGTCTTCCTATGATTCAGAAAAAGGCTACATTACTGGATGCACTGGCCCATAGCATCGAATCATTTTGGTCTGTGAATGCCACGCTCCAAAGCAAAATATTAGCGAAAAAAGCGATACAGATGATTATGGCAGATTACAAATCCTATCTGGGTCTGGAAAATGATCGGGAGGGTAATGCCCAGGGGATAAAGCCGGGGGAAGATAGAGATAGAATCGTAAGAGAGCATATATTTACAGCATCAAATCTTGCGGGGCAGGCGATCAATATCACTCGTACAACAGCCGGTCATGCCATGTGCTATAAATTGACGACTTTGTTTCAGTTTCCACATGGAATAGCAGTTGCAGAGTGTCTTCCGCATTTATGGCATTATATGTTGGGACATATGGAACAGTGTATTGATATACGCGGCAGAGACTATTTACAGCAAGTCTTTGAAGAATTATCAGATTTATTAGACCCAAATGATCATAAGAGAAATGGTGCAGAAAAATTAGAAAAAATCATAAATAGTATTGGTATTCCGAAGATGCCTGTACTTTCCAGGGAAACTTTAAAAGTATTATCAGAGTCAGTAAATGCTGAAAGGCTGAAAAATAATCCTGTCAAATTAAGCAAAGAAGATATATACACGATCTATGGTATGCTGGAAGAGGAGGAAAGATAGATATGCTGAATATGGATGAATTATTCGCAGCTCTGGATAGTGATTTTTATACAGGAGTTCCTGATTCACAGCTAAAAGAACTGTGCAATTATCTTATGGGAAAAGAGGGAATATCCAATCACCATATAATAGCTGCCAATGAAGGGAATGCAGTAGGATTAGCAGCGGGATATTATCTCTCTACAGGAAAAGTGCCGGTTGTGTATATGCAAAATAGTGGGATAGGAAATACCATTAATCCGGTGGCTTCGCTTTTGAATCCAAAGGTTTATGGTATTCCCTGTATTTTTATAATCGGTTGGCGCGGAGAGCCTGGTGTTCACGATGAACCGCAACATATTTTCCAGGGTGAGATTACTACAACATTGATGGAAACGATGGACATTGCTTATTTTGTCCTGGAAGATACCACTTCAATAGAGGAAGTCACATCCAGATTAAAGGAATATGATAAACTGCTGGCAGAGGGAAAAAGTGTTGCATTTATTGTAAAAAAGAAAGTTCTGCGGGGAAGCGATAAAATAGAATATAGGAATAATTACTCGCTGAAAAGGGAGGATGCAATAGAAAAAATTGTGGAGGCAGCTGGCGAAGATATCATAGTATCTACCACCGGAAAGGCATCACGGGAATTATTTGAGATAAGAGAGAGAAAAAATCAATCTCATAAATATGATTTTCTGACAGTAGGTTCTATGGGGCACAGCTCATCTATAGCACTTGGAATTGCACTAAATAAACCGCAATCCAAGGTGTGGTGCATAGACGGTGATGGTGCAGCGATTATGCATATGGGTTCTATGGCAGTCATGGGAAGCAGGAAACCGGGAAATGTGGTACATATTGTAATTAATAATGAGGCGCATGAGACGGTGGGCGGTATGCCGACGGTATCCGGAAATATTGATTTTGTAAAAATTGCTGATGCCTGTGGATACGTGAACACATATACTGTGACGGATATAACAGAATTAGAATCAGCACTTGATAAGGCGAAACAATCAGAGACATTATCCTTTATCGAGGTCAAGTGCTGTCTTTTCTCCAGGGAAAATTTAGGTAGACCAACAACCACAGCAAAAGAGAATAAGGAAAATTTCATGAATTATTTGAAAGAATGTAGATAAAGGGAGAAACGATGAGAGCACTGATTTTAAATTCCGGAATGGGATCGCGCATGGGAGAAGAGACCGAGACACATCCCAAATGCATGACCAGACTGAAAGGTGAAGAAACAATATTAAGCAGACAATTGAATATCTTACAAGCTAATGACATAAAAGATGTTGTTATCACCACAGGTTATTTCAAAGAGGTATTGGAGGATTACTGTGATTCCTTACAGTTGGATTTAAAGATTACGTTTGTGAATAATATAGATTTTCAATCAACAAATTATATTTATTCCATATATCTTGCAAAAGAGTTTCTCATAGATGATCTGATATTGATGCACGGGGATCTGGTATATGAAGAGGAAATCTTACGGGAGATGATACAGAGAAAAGATAGCTTAATGGCAGTAAGTTCCACCATTGCATTACCGGAAAAAGATTTTAAGGCAGTAATAGAAAAGGGCAAAATCAAGAAGGTAGGAATTGAGTTCTTCCATAATGTATATGCGGCACAGCCACTATATGTATTGCAGAAAGAGGATTGGATTTTCTGGCTGAATGAAATAGATTCATTTTGCAAAAATGGAGATACGAAATGTTATGCCGAGAATGCATTGAATGAGATTTCCGGGAAAATGATACTTCGGCCTTTTGATGTGAAGAACAGATTATGTTCTGAGATAGATACAATGGATGATTGGAATAAAATTATAACACAATTAAATTAGGAGAATATATGAGACAATTACAATTTCCCACAGCATATTTTGATGAAGAAACAAGAGATGGATTTACAATTAGTGTCATGATGAAACACGTATGGGCAGCGCAGGTGGAAGTATTATATACGATTACTCAGTTTTGTGAAAAACATAATATTACTTATTATGCGGATTGGGGAACACTTTTGGGAACCATTCGCCATAAAGGTTTTATTCCATGGGATGATGATCTTGATATCTGCATGAAAAGAGAAGATTATTTGAGATTTATGACACTTTTTTTAAAGGAAATGCCCAAGTCTTATGAACTTTTAAGCCCATATACTTCGGAAAATTATTATCAATATTTTATGAGAGTAGTAAATAGTAAATGCATTAATGTGGAGCATGAGTGGATGGATGAATTCCATGGGTGTCCATATTCTGTCGGTGTAGATATCTTTCCCCTGGATTATATCCCCAGAAATAAAGAGGATGCTTTTGTGCAGCAGGAACTGATAGGTGTGATAGCTACTACAGCCGAAAATCTTGAAAAGAAGAAAGACATGGAACATACGGTCAAAGAGATTCATAAAATTGAGGATGCATGTCAAGTGAAGCTGGACTGGAATCAATCAATTGTGAATCAACTTTATAGATTGGTAGATCAGATGAGTGGAATTTTTAAAGAGGAAGAAAGTGATTCTCTTGCGAAAATTTTTGCACTTTTTGAGTATCCGAATGCAATATTTCAAAAAGAGTGGTATGACGAAACCATTTTAATGCCTTTTGAAGGTATGAATCTAAGAGTCCCCAAAGACTATGACAAAATTTTGACAAATCTTTATGGAGATTATATGACTCCTGTGATAAGTACCAAGGGTCACGATTATCCATTTTATAAAGGGCAAGAGGAAATCTTATTACAAAAACTGGAAAAAGCGAATAATGAACATACCCTTGAAGAATTCATAGCACAGTATAGATATTGATCAACAGATGGATATTTATCAGATGTGTATAAGGGAGCAGTGGCTGAAAATTACGTGGCACAGACCTTACTTACCAACGGATATGAATTATTACAAAAACAGGTATCATCCTGAATGTGTTATTCGTATTACAGGAAGAAACTTTGGAAATGAAAACGGGGTAAGGTCTATTCCTCTTTATGCAGCCTTTTGTATATGACTTGGACTATGACGCATTAGAACCTTTCTTTCTTATTCGCTGAAACTAAGTGACATACAATAAATGGAAATTTCAATTCGTTTGAAAATATCATAAACTTTACTGTTTAATGGCAATAACATTAATAAGGTTGAATTTCTAGGTTGATGCAACTTTTACAAGTTAAATGCAGCCTTATTGTACAAAAAAGTAAATGTAAAATAAATTAATTTGACAATTACATAAAATACGATAGAATATAATTATGGAAATGCAATTATAATATATTTTATAAATGTACGATTTAGAAACGTTGCTCAGTAAATGCTTGAGCCAGAAAACATAAGAAACAGTGATTGGGCAGATAAATCCAGTAGGACGTATCTGCTTCAATTATAAATAAGGGCTTATCCCTAAAGATATCAGGGATAAGTAATTACTTTCTTTGTTTATATACAATTATATTAAATAGAGAATGAGGTATTGTGTGAATAATATAATTGAAATTGACTGGAATATGCTAAGTGATATAAGCTATAAAACCAATTTGGGAAAAAGCCTGAAAAACACGCTACGCAAATTTCAAAAAGAAGAATTGTTTGATGAAATATCAAGAATAATTTCTTATTTTACCGAAATAGAAATTCCAAAAGGAAATAAATTTATTCATAGTAGGGTAAAGGCTATGCAATCATGCATTTTAAAGTATGATAAATTTTATCCGTCGAAACCTGTTGAAGAAGTTTTCAATGATATCTTGGGATTAAGAATTATTATTAGTGACTATTCGATTTTTGATGAGATAGAACTACCACCAAATATTAAAATTGCCGATATGAGATTCGGCAAAGCAAATGATGATGGTTATCGGGGTATACATCTTTATTTTCAAAAAGATCACTTCCATTATCCAATAGAAGTACAATTTATGACAAATGAAGATAAAATATTTAATGCGTGGTTACACATATATACCTACAAGTATATATGTGATTCAGAGGTTGGAATTATGTTAAGAGAGATGTATGAAAAAGGAGATATAGCATCTGAAGAAGATTTTAAGGAGGTGTTAGAGAATGTGCTATCTAATAGCAAAAGACTTTAATGAAAAAGGATGTTACGCGGTTGAAACCGAAAGAAATAAAACTTTGGCAAGTCTGGTTTCTTATTTGACTGACAAAACCTTATCGAAGAATATTCAGATACTTACGGTGAGTGATCGAAACGCATATGGCGAATATGAACCATATAATATTCTTGATGATGAGAGTCAATTTATTTCAAAAGTACTATCTATGTAAATATTTATATTTTATTCAAAGAGCAAAGGGTATTTTTTCTTTGCTCTTATTTTTGTTTAAATTATTCAAATAATTTTATTAACGATAAGAATAAAAAGTGATATTCAAGATAATCATTATAAAAACAAGGAGATTTATATGTGCCAATTTAAAATTGTACCATTAGAAGAACAACAATACGATGTTATTATTTTTTCTGAATCATATGATTCTCCGTTTTCTTGTCTGGAAGAAATTACGGAAGAAGTAAAGAAAAATAATATACGTGATGCAAGAGTATTGTTTGATGCATTATTAAGTATTGGAAATACTTCCGAGAGATTTGCAGAAGCGAATTTTGTCGGAGAAAAATTTGTATTAGATAGCTTGGCGATGGAATTTAAGAATTCATTTTAGGTAATAACAATAATGGCAATAAAACACTTTACAGCGTGATTTATGCATGCTACTATAACCACAAGCAAGTTATTTCTATAATCTAATGACGGCATAGCCGTATCTATTATCATTCAAACCCATTCGGGAATGCAGATTAGAAGTCTTATCATTGCTTACAATTCACAACACAAAATGAGGCTTCACGCAGGAACGAAAGGAAAATGTAACTATTCAGAGCCAAACAAATTCATAAAAATATGCGAATCATGCTTGCATGAGTGAGCTGATTTTTGTGAATTTATTTGGCGAAGTAACCACATAAGCAAAAGGAAAGCTTCGAAGAAGCGATTTTGCGCATGGGGTTCTGAATAGAGTTACGGGAAAATGATATTCGTAATAGAAGCCTCCATAAAACAAGGAGGAAGTTAGATGACGACACAAGAAGTAACAGAAAAAACGGGCCGTGGAGTAAAAGTAGAACTAACGGCAGAAAGAAAATATAAGGACAGAATGTTCCGTATGATTTTCAATGACAAAAAAGAACTCTTAAGTCTTTATAACGCGGTAAGTGGTAAACACTATACGAATCCAGAGGAGCTGGAAATCAACACACTGGAAAATGCGATTTATATGAAAATGAAAAATGATTTGTCTTTTATGATAGACGCAAGGCTTTCATTGTATGAGCATCAGTCTACATATAATCCCAATATACCGCTCAGAGATTTATTTTATATCGCAGATTTGTATAAGATTATTACAAAAGATGAGGATATCTACGGATCAAAGCGTATCAATTTACCAACACCACAGTTTATCGTTTTCTACAATGGAGTTGATGAACAGCCGGAAAAACAGGTGTCTAATCTATCTGATGCCTATAAAGTAAGGCTGGAAGAAGCAAACCTGGAGTTAAAGGTACTGATATTGAACATCAATCCAGGGTATAATAGGGAACTGATGGAGAATTGCAAAACCTTACGGGATTACATGGAATATGTCCATAAAGTAAGAACCTATGCAAAAGATATGACTTTGGAGGAAGCAGTTGACAGAGCAATTAAAGAATGCATTGAAGAAGGAATACTTGTAGAATTTTTATCAACCAATAGAGCGGAGGCAAAGAACATGAGCATCTATGAATATGATGAAGAAAAACACATCCAACAGGAACGCAAGCATGCTAGAGAAGAAGGAAGAGAACAGGAAATATTCCGCTCGGTGTTTGAAAATGACTATTCAACAGAGCGAGGAGCGGAAAAACTGAATTTATCTAAAGAGCTATTTGAGGAGAAATACCAGAAATGGATGGAAGAAAAGAATAAGGAAATGAAAAGGTAAATTATGCTGTGCAGTGCAGTTATATAAAAAGCTAATATTATGGATAGCAGCCGGAATAAGAGCATGTGTACTGGAATTGCATATGATATGAATGTCTATTCCTCTTTACGCAGCCTTTTGTATCTGATTTTAACAGTACAAAGAAAACACAACGGCTGATAAACCGCATATCATATAGGTAAAGAACAAAAAAGGAAGCATCATATTGAATCAATATTATCCATTCATAAATGAACCCCTTCCCTACGCATACGATGCCCTGGAGCCTTACGTTGATGCAGAGACTATGCAGCTTCACCACGACAAGCATTTGCAGACCTATATTGATAACCTCAATCAGTTCATGGAGGCTCATCCGGAGTTACAGAGGCTCTCTCTGGAGCAGATGTTACAGTACCTGCCATTTTTACCCATGGAGATGAGAACTCCCGTTAGAAATAATGCAGGTGGTGTCTACAATCACAGGCTGTTTTTTGAAGGATTACATCCTGCGGATAACCAGTCAGACCTGTCAAAACTTCCATTGGGACAGGCGATTATCAGACAATTTGGCAGTCTGGGAAATTTTGAGCGGCAGTGGGAAGCAGCGGCACGCTCCGTATTTGGATCAGGATATGCGTGGCTGGTCTGCCAGAAAGGCAAGCTGCGAATCATCACCTTGCCCAATCAGGATACCCCGTTAGAGAAAGGTTATCTACCGATTCTCCTGCTGGATGTGTGGGAGCACGCATACTATCTGAAGTACCAGAACCGCAGGGCAGACTACATCGATAACATTTGGAATGTCATCCATTGGGAGCAGGCGGAGAAAAGGTACGAGATGTGTATACAACAGCGTGAATAGCCTATGGCACCTGCGGGTGCCATAAAATTTTGTGTCAAGCATTGATCCAGTAAGTTTGCGGGTTCTGAATTTTAGAAATGTATCACTTCTCCATGGATGCAAATTCTGCTTCAACTGAACACGTCTTCTGCTAGTACCTGAACATAGATTTCGCTCAGCCTGAACAATAATTATTCAAAGTGTTATAGCATTTGATAAGAGTGGAAGATCGTATGAAGGGATGATGGAATTTAAGGTAACATTGTAAAACTTATATTTAAGAAAAGAGAAAAGTCATTTAAATAAAATAAATAATTAATAATAAGTCATTTTAAAATGATTTATCCATTGACCATAGAACAAAGAAAGGATATAATATAACTGTTAAGCAGACATTCTATGCTGTAATGGAGGAAAGTAATGAAAAGAATTTTATGGGAAGAGTTATTACAATGGAAGCAGATGACAGTAAACCGAATGCCTCTGGTGTTATATGGGGCGAGACAGGTAGGAAAGACATATTTATTGCAGCAATTTGGGAGAGAACAGTTTAAAAATACTATTTACGTAAATTTTGAAAGAATGCCCATTGTTTCAGAATATTTTGATGGTAATCTGAATCCGGATCGCATTGTAAGACTTCTGGAGGAATATTTTCAAGATAAAATTATTCCGGATGAAACATTATTGATATTTGATGAAGTTCAGGCATGTGAGAGAGCGCTAACCTCTTTAAAATATTTTTGCGAAGAAGCACCGGAGTATCATGTGACAGCTGCTGGAAGTTTGCTGGGGGTTGCGGTGAATCGGGAAAAATATTCTTTTCCCGTAGGGAAAATTATAATAAAAACTTTGTATCCCTTACGATTTGATGAATTTCTGATGGCTTGTGGACAGGAGCACTTGATATCAATAGTCAGAGAACATTTTGAGACATTGACTGAAATGCCTGAGAGCATGCATAAAGAATTGAAGCTGTTATTACAACGATATTTATTTGTGGGAGGTATGCCTGCGGCAGTAAAAAAATATATAGAAGAAAAATCTATGATAAATGTGCCGGAAATGCAGCAAATGATAGTGGATTCATATACAGCAGATATGGCAAAGTATGCAACGGTAAGTGAGAGCACTAAAATAAGAGGAGCGTATCTGTCTCTGCCTGCGCAGTTAGCAAAAGACAATAAAAAGTTTCAGTATAAGTTGATTCGAAAAGGGGCTACAGCAGGATTGTTTGGAGATTCCATTGGCTGGCTCACTATGGCAGGAGT
>JAQUUB010000023.1 GCA_028694115.1 Lachnospiraceae bacterium | reverse complement strand
TTATATCATACTAGACAGAAATAGACAACATAAATATGACATAAAATAGGAATAAAAAATGCCCGAACGCCTTATAAATAAAGCAATCGAGCTATATTATCTTAAAAATTAACTGCAAAACTGTGGATAAAATACAAATAACGGTGTTAATTTAGAATTGTGGGGTGTAAGTAAAATGAATGAGAGAAGAAGAGCGAAAAGATTAGATTTGCAAGGTATTATTATCATGAACCGTGTAGATCCAAACGTGACACAGAGAGTATCCATTGATATCATCGATATATCTAATTCAGGAATTGGATTTATCTGTGACGAGAAGCTTGATATGGGGGCTGTTTATGAAACAGATTTGAAAATATGGACAGGTGATACCATTCATGCGTTTATCGAAATTGTCCGTGTAAGTGAAGAAGTAGGCGGAGGTATTTTTGGCGGTCTATTTATTGGAATGCCAGAATCAGACTGGTGTAGAATCAGAGTTTACGAAACATATCAGGAATATCAGGAAAAAGAATAAAGATAAATAAAAATCAGAAAAACCACTTGATAAGCCAAGTGGTTTTTTTGATTTTTCGTTTAAAATTTTAATTTGTTAAAGAAAATAAATCATCATAAAAGGCTGGATAGGAAATGGAAACACAATTTGCATTTAATATTTGGGTAGTTCCATCGGCAGCAAGACCTGCAACTGCAAAACTCATAGCAATCCGGTGATCTAAATGAGAATCAATCATGGCTCCATGAAGTAGAGAGCCACCTTCGATGATCATTCCATCATCAGTAGCAGTAATTTTAGCACCCATTGCACTTAAGTTTTCTACCATCACTTCAATTCGGTTTGATTCTTTTACTTTCAGTTCCCCTGCATCTTTAATAATCGTTGTTCCAGAGGCAAGCGCAGCCGCAATGGAAAGGATTGGTATTTCATCAATCAGAGTTGGGATTAAATCCCCTCCAATAGTAGTTCCTTTTAAATTGCTTGATTTCACAAGAATATCAGCAGTAGGTTCTCCATTATCATACTGCTCATTTAGAAGCGTCAAATCACCACCCATCGCTTTTAAAACAGTGATGATACCAGCACGTGTCTCATTAATCCCAACATTTTTTACAAGGACTTCAGAATTTGGAACAAGGAGTCCCGCCACTAAAAAATAAGCAGCACTTGAGATATCGCCAGGAACAGATACTTTTTGACCAAAAAGCTTAGAACCAGGGTGAAGTGTGGCAGTGGTACCTCTTGATTCGATGTCAGCACCAAAATATTTCAACATGATTTCAGAATGGTTTCTTGATAAATAAGGCTCTGTAACACTTGTATCACCTTCTGCATAGAGACCTGCTAAAAGAACAGAGGATTTCACCTGTGCGGACGCTACGGGAGAATTATAATGAATTCCATGAAGCTTAGCCGGTGATAGCAAAAGGGGAGCACAGCCATTATTTTTTAAGCTTAGAATATTGGCTCCCATTGCAGAAAGTGGAGTCATAATTCTTTTCATGGGACGCTTTTGGATAGAAAGATCCCCTGTCAATGTGGACTCAAAGGGAAGACCAGATAAAATACCAGATAATAAACGTGTTGTGGTTCCACTATTTCCACAATTAAGAACAGTGTCTGGTTTTTGCAGACCATGAATCCCCTTTCCTTTAATTACGACAGAGGTGTCATTTTGCTTGATTGAGATTCCCATACTTTGAAAACAAGATATTGTGGAAAGACAGTCTTCTCCAGTCAAAAAATTCGTTACTTCGGTAGTTCCCTGACTTAAGGAACCAAACATAATTGCCCGATGGGAAATCGATTTGTCTCCCGGCACATTGATTTCTCCTTGTAAGCATGATGCTCTGGTAATTTCCATAATAATCTCCAGTCTTTGTTTTATATTTTAATATCATATAATTCAGCAGAAGAAGGCGCTTGCGACTTCTTCCTATGTGAGATTTAGTAATTCTAAGGAGCGGTATTATTGCTCCTTAGAATTTCTTCTCACATTTTATATATTAAATATCGATGTTTTTCTAATAACTGAGCTGCCATTTCCCTGCTGGATTCATCCTCAAATTCAATGCGTAAAGCCCCTTCTTCAAATTCCCTGTTATGTAGGACCCCAATGTTTTTAATGCTGATTCCATTTGTTGCAAGAATCGTAGCAATGGTAGCAATGGCACCAGATTCATCAATGATATCGCAGTATAGTGCATATATTTTTTTGATTGGTCCCAGAGGAGCATCGACAAAGGAGCTGCGATAATCCCTCGCCGTATCAAAAAAATCATAGATCGCCTGCTTATCGGAATTTGTAATGTTTGATTTGATAGTAAAAAGAGAAGCAATATAGCGGTCGAGTAAAACTAAAATGTGATCTTTATTTGTCAGGCAAATCTGTTCCCACATGGCAGGAGAGGAGGAAGCAATACGGGTAATATCTTTAAATCCTCCAGCAGCCACGAGCTTCATGATGCCTTCGCTAGAATCATTATCTTTCACGAGATGGACAAGAGAAGAAGCCACAATATGAGGTAGATGGCTGATTCCCCCTGTAATAAAATCATGCTCGTCTGGAGTCAGAATCAAAGGAATGGAACCAAGTACTTCAATAAAGCCTTGGAAGGCAGTGATCTTCTCATTAGAGACTTTTTCTGTGGGTGTTAAAATATAATAAGCATTTTCAATTAAATGGTCGGTGGAATTTGAGTATCCAGACTTTTCACTTCCAGCCATAGGATGTCCACCAATAAAGCAGGAGGACAAGCCTTCTTGGTCGATTGCATTTTGAATATCGGATTTTACACTTCCAGCATCTGTCAGGATACAAGAGTCTTTGATTAGACCCTTTAGAGTAGACAGAAATGTTGTATTTGAATGAACTGGGGCACAAAGAAAGATATAATCACAATCAGAATATTCTTCATTTATTGCGAAAGGAGCGGAAGATAAAATACCTTCCGCCAGTGCTTCCTTTATGGAATTCAAATCACTATCATATGCAATTAAGATGGTCTCTGGAAGTTTCCGTTTGATTGTTTTCGCAATGGAACCTCCAATGAGTCCTAATCCTATAAATCCTACTTTCATGGAATCTCCTTAAAATTTTCTGTTCATTAATTGACAGAAAGGTTTCATTTCCGCACATAAGGTATCGAATTGATCAAAAGTAAGTGATTGTGGTCCATCAGATAATGCTTTTGCAGGATCATTATGAACTTCAATCATAAGACCATCGGCACCAACGGCAATCGCTGATTTTGCTAATGGACTCACATAAGCTCTGACGCCAGTCGCATGGGAAGGGTCAACAATGACAGGTAAATGTGTCTTTGATTTTAAAACTGGAACGGCACTAATATCTAGGGTGTTGCGAGTAGAAGTTTCAAAGGTACGAATTCCACGTTCACAAAGAACTACATTAGGGTTTCCTTCGGAAATAATATATTCAGCAGCATTTAACCATTCTTCAATCGTCGCACATAATCCACGCTTTAATAAAACGGGAAGACCTGATTTACCTGCTTCTTTTAATAGATGGAAGTTCTGCATATTTCTTGCTCCAATTTGAATCATATCTACATATTTTGTGGCTGATTCAATTGCTTCCTGGCTTATGACTTCGCAAATAGTCGCAAGTCCTGTTTCTTTAGAAGCGGTTTGCATATATTTAAGCCCCTCTTCTTCAAGACCCTGGAAGGAGTAGGGGGAAGTTCTAGGTTTATAAGCACCACCTCTTACAATGGTTGCACCCGCTTTTTTTACAGCTTTTGCAATTAACATCAGCTGTTCTTCGGATTCGACCGCACAAGGACCAGCCATAACCGTTAAGGAATCAGGACCTATTATGGTAGATCCTACTTTAACAATCGTAGGCTCTGGATGAAATTTTTTGTTTGTAAGCTTATAGCTTTCCGTTACAGGAACTAATCGATCGACACCATCAAATATCTGGAGATTATCAAAATTTAATTTTGTTTTATCACCAACAATTCCAATAATGGTAACTTCTTTTCCCTCTGATAAATGTGTTTCGAGTCCTACATTTCGAACATAGGTTAAAACAGATTCTATTTCTACTTTCGTTGCCTGAGGCTTCATAACAATAATCATATTTCTACGACCTTTCTTTTTCTATCATAATAAAGAATCTCTTAAATGTCAAAAATTATACAGTAGTTTAACACGTTGAAGTGTAACGCTTTTATGTGTAAAAGTAAATAGTTTTGCCGAAATAGGTAGAAATTTGTGTATTATGTATAAAGACACTTGATAAATTTAGAAAAATTTAGTAAAATATCCTTATTGGTATCTTACATAGGAAAACCAAAATGAAAAAAGTATTGGAGGACTTAATGCATGAATGTTTACACAACAGAAAAGATTCGAAATGTGGTATTACTAGGCCATGGTGGTGCTGGTAAGACAAGTCTTGTGGAAGCGATGAGCAACCTAGCTGGAATTACAACCAGACTTGGCAAAGTGGATGATGGCAATACTTTAAGTGATTATACAAAAGAAGAGCAGAAAAGAAAATTTTCAATCGGTACTTCTGTGATACCAATTGAATGGGAAGATACAAAAATAAATATATTGGATGCACCAGGTTATTTTGATTTTGTTGGTGAAGTGGAAGAAGCAATTAGTGCTGCTGCAGCAGCGATTATTGTAGTAAATGGTAAGGCAGGGGTGGAAGTAGGTACCATTAAGGCATGGGAATTATGTGAAGAATATAATATTCCACGCATGGTATATGTCTCCAATATGGATGCAGATAATGCCAGTTTTAAAAATGTTCTGGAGGATTTGACCGAACGATATGGTAAGAAAATCGCTCCTTTCCATTTCCCAATTCGTGAAAATGAAAAATTTGTGGGATATGTAAATGTTGTCGGTGAAAATGCACAGCGCTGGAATGCAAAAGGAGAGACAGAGGAATGTGAAATTCCAGATTATTCGCAGGAAAATTTAACAATCTACCGGGAATCTCTTATGGAAGCAGTTGCAGAAACAAGTGAAGATTTTATGGATCGCTATTTTGGTGGCGAACAGTTTTCGGATGCGGAAATACGTTCGGCACTTCGTGTATCGGTCAGTGATGGAACCATCGTACCAATAAGTATGGGTTCTAACACTCTTTGTCAGGGAGTCTATACCTTACTCGATGACATTGTAAAATATCTACCTAGTCCTGAAGGAAGAAAGCTTGCCGGAATTTCTTTAAAGACAAGTGAAGTTTTTGAAGCAAATTATGACTTTACAAAAGCAAAATCAGCAGTTATATGGAAAACAATCGTTGATCCATTTATCGGTAAATACTCATTAATAAAAGTGGCATCTGGTGTTATTAAGAGTGATGATCTCCTTTATAATGAAGATAAGGATATGGAAGAAAAGATTAATAAACTGTATGTTATGCAAGGAAATAAGCCAATTGAAGTAAAAGAGCTTCACGCAGGTGACCTTGGTGCAATTGGAAAATTAACTGGTGCCAGAACAGGAGACACCCTTTCTACCAAGAATCATACGATCAGATTCCCTAAGATTAAGATATCTACGCCTTATACTTATCTTAGATATCGTCCAAAAAACAAAGCAGATGTGGACAAGATTTCACAGGCATTGCAAAAAATGATGCATGAAGATTTGACATTAAGAAATGTTAATGATGTAGAAAATCGTCAGACCTTGTTATATGGAATGGGTGATCAGCATTTAGAGATTGCTGCCAGCAAATTATTGAATGAATATAAAGTAGAAATCGAACTTTCAAAACCAAAAGTTGCATTCCGTGAGACGATAAAGAAAAATTCAGATGTGGAATACAAATATAAAAAGCAGTCTGGTGGACACGGACAATACGGACACGTTAAAATGCGTTTTGAACCATCGGGAGATAACGAGCATGCCTATGTATTTGAACAAGTCGTTGTGGGTGGTGCCGTACCAAAGAACTATTTCCCAGCAGTAGAAAAGGGAGTACAGGAAGGCGTAATCAAGGGACCATTAGCAGCTTATCCAGTCGTTGGCGTAAAGGCAGTACTTTATGATGGATCTTATCATCCAGTGGATTCTTCTGAAATGGCATTTAAGACAGCTGCATTGCAGGCATTTAAAAAGGGATTTATGGAGGCAGGTCCAATCCTGCTAGAGCCAATTGAATTACTAAAGGTTACGGTACCAGAAAAATACACCGGTGATGTTATGGGCGATCTAAATAAACGCCGTGGCCGTGTATTAGGAATGAATCCTTCCGGAGACGGAAAGCAAACGATTGAAGCAGAAATACCGATGTCATGTCTATATGGATATAGCACCGTGCTACGTTCCATGACAGGTGGTAGTGGAGATTTTTCTTATGAATTTGTACGCTATGAACAGGCACCAAGTGATGTACAGGAAAAGGAAATAGAAGCTAGAAAAGACAAAGTTGTAGAAGATACGGTGGAATAAAGTGTGAAGTGTGAAGTGTGAGGAGTAATTCTAAGGAGCAAAAATACTGCTCCTAAGAATTACTAAACTCACACGGAAGAAGCCGCAAGCGTCTTCTTCTACCTAATTGTATGTAACGTATGCTTGAAAGATTAAAGGGGCTGTTGAAAAACAGTCCTTTTTTAGGTATACTTAATAAGAAATTAGGAAAAGAAAGAATTGGTTGAAAATGATATGAAAAAATGGAACATCAAAGAAATAGTTGCATATGGAATGGTAGTTGGTAGTGGGATTCTATTTATATTATTGGCTTCTTCCTGGACGAGTCCTTTCTTTCCAGGTTCCTATGGTTATGATGCTTCGTTCTTCTCCATGATGGGTAGAGCGGTGATTGAGGGGAAAGTACCTTACCGAGATTACTTTGATTTAAAGGGTCCGGCATTTTTCTTTCTGCAGGCAGTAGGACAGCTATTAATCAGGGATCGAGGTGGGGTTGTCTTATTACAAATCGTTGCAATCTCAATTACCGGCATTGCGCTTTATAAAATATGCATGGTTTACATAACAAAACTACAGACGGTATTTGTTTTTCTTATTTTTTATTTTGTTTATACGACCTGTCTTTGGGGAGGAAATTCCGTAGAGGAATTGTGTATGCCTTTCCAAATGGTATGTTTATACCTTGGAATATGCTATTTAGAAAAAGAAGAGGATGAAAATATCAAGGGAATCGCTTTATTTTTTGGTATCAGCTTTGCCATAATGCTTTTTTCAAAGGTGACAGTCGCAGCACCCATGATTGCAGTATCTATCACGGTATTTTCCAGAATGTTGCATCAAAAGAAATTAAAAGAAGCACTCCAGTGTATCCTTTATTTTCTGTTTGGAGCAGCCATGATCACCATACCGATTCTTGTATACTTTATAACAAACGGTGCACTAAAGGATATGATATTTTGTGTATTTCAGTTTGCTTTTCAAAGATCCACTGATTATTATGAGGGATTTAGTCTCAAGTGGGAAAAAAACTTGATTGTTTGTTATGGAGCCTTTTTCCTATTTCTATTCAAGTGGAAACAGCAGGATTCTATCAAATGGCTCTTATTTCACATGAGTCTTGTAATTTTTCTCTTACTTCATTTAGGAACTCCATTTGCATATTATTTTATTACCACGTTACCCCTTTTGTGCTTATTATGTATTGAGTTTCTGCGTGAGGTGAATACTCATAAAACAGAAAAACCAGTGAAACCCATGCTGTTTGCCGAACTTGCCATTCTACTGGTTCTCTTTGCCTATGGGAATGATACCATCCAGAAGATGAAAGATAATTTGGAGATTGCTTTTAAGGAAACAGAGCTTGCTTATTATAAGGACTGCATAGAAATCAAAGATTTGATTCCAGAGAGCGAACGCGATGAGATTTATTGTCTGGAATCTGGAATGATTTTTTATGAGGTAAATCAGATGTTACCTTCCAATAAATATCCTGTCAATTTACCATATTTTATGGATTTACACCCTGTGATTAAAAAAGAGGTCCTCCATGTGATTACAGAGGAGACCCCCAAATGGATAATTTCTGAAAAGTTCAGTGATTTTGATGATGATGATGTTAAGATTGCTGTCTACAATCGCTACGAGATGATTGCATCTAACTCGGCAGAGCAATTATATCGTAGAATGGATGAGTAAGATTACTTGACAGCTTTTGTACTTTAGAGGTAAGATATTCTGTAGTTTGCAAGGATTTTAAGTAATAATTAACATAAAAGGAGAAATGTGTGATGGCTGTACCTTATAACCACAGAGAAGTGGAGCAAAAATGGAGAAAAAACTGGGAAGAACAACCCATTAATGTAAATGATGGAAAGAAACCCAAATACTATTGCTTGGATATGTTCCCATATCCTTCAGGAAATGGACTACATGTAGGCCATTGGAGAGGATATGTTATTTCTGATGTTTGGAGCCGTTACAAGATATTAAATGGTTACTATCTGATTCATCCGATGGGATGGGATGCATTTGGTCTGCCAGCAGAGAACTATGCGATTAAAATGGGAGTACATCCTGCAAAATCAACTGCAGAGAATGTAGCGAATATTAAGAGACAGATTAATGAGATCGCAGCTATTTATGATTGGGACATGGAAGTCAATACAACAGATCCTAATTTCTATAAATGGACCCAATGGATTTTTGTAAAAATGTTTAAAGCTGGTCTTGCTTATGAAAAACAGATGCCGATTAACTGGTGTCCTTCCTGTAAAACAGGACTTGCTAATGAAGAAGTTGTGGATGGCAAGTGTGAACGTTGTGGGGAAGAGGTAACAAAGAAAAACTTAAAGCAATGGATGCTTAAAATCACCCAATATGCAGATCGACTTCTTGCAGATTTAGATAAATTAGACTGGCCTGAAAAAGTGAAAAAGATGCAGACCGATTGGATTGGTAAATCTTATGGCGCTGAGGTTGATTTTAAAGTAGATGGCTCAGAGGAAGTGATTACTGTTTATACCACACGTCCAGATACTCTTTATGGAGCTACCTTTATGGTATTAGCACCAGAACATGCCATTGCTGCGAAATTAGCTACACCTGATACAAAAAAGGCAGTGGATCAATATATTTATGATTCCTCTATGAAATCAAATGTAGATCGTTTACAGGATAAAGAAAAGACTGGTGTATTTACAGGTTCTTATGCAATCAATCCATTAAATGGAGAAAAGACACCCATCTGGTTATCTGATTATGTATTAGCAGATTATGGTACAGGAGCGATTATGTGTGTTCCTGCACATGATGACAGAGATTTTGAATTTGCAAAGAAATTTAATATTCCAATTATTCAGGTAATTGCAAAAGACGGAGAAGAAATCAAGGATATGACAGAGCCTTATACAGAGGCTGCTGGTACCATGATTAATTCTGCTGATTGGAATGGCATGGAATCAGCCGTTCTGAAAAAAGAAGCTCCTGAAATGATTGAAAAAATGGGATTTGGTAAGAAAACGACGAATTACAAATTGCGTGACTGGGTGTTCTCAAGACAGCGTTACTGGGGAGAGCCAATTCCAATCGTGCATTGCCCAGATTGTGGATGTGTGCCAGTTCCAGAAGATCAATTACCATTGTTACTGCCAGAGGTAGAAACTTACCAGCCCACGGGAACAGGAGAATCACCATTAGCAGATATTGATGAATGGGTTAATACGACTTGTCCTGTTTGTGGAAAACCAGCAAAGAGAGAAACCAATACGATGCCTCAATGGGCAGGTTCTTCCTGGTATTTCTTACGTTATGTAGATAGCCATAATGACAAAGAACTTGTAAATAGAGAAGTTGCTGACAAATTATTACCAGTAGATATGTATATTGGCGGAGTAGAGCATGCAGTTCTGCACTTATTATATTCCAGATTTTATACAAAATTCCTGAATGATATCGGTGTGGTTGATTTTGATGAACCTTTTACAAAATTATTCAACCAGGGTATGATCACTGGTAAGAATGGTATTAAAATGAGTAAATCAAAGGGTAATGTGGTATCACCTGATGATTTGGTAAGAGATTATGGATGTGACGCTTTAAGACTTTATGAATTATTTGTTGGACCACCAGAGCTTGACTCAGAATGGGATGATCGAGGAATTGAAGGCGTTTACCGTTTCCTAACCCGTTTCTGGAATCTTGTGATGGAAAACAAAGACAGCAAGGTACAGGCGACACCTGAAATGATTAAGATTCGCCATAGAATGACGCATGATATTACTACAAGACTTAATAATTTCAGCTTAAATACAGTTGTTTCAGGATTTATGGAATACAACAATAAGATGATTGATCTGGCAAAAAAAGAGGGAATTGATAAAGAAACTCTTGAAAATGCAGTTGTTTTATTAGCCCCATTTGTACCTCATATTGCGGAGGAATTATGGAGTGAATTAGGACATGAGAAATCTGTCTTTGAGAACAAATGGCCAGAGGCAGATGCAGAAGCCATGAAGGACGATGAAATAGAAGTAGCAGTTCAGATTAATGGTAAAACAAAGATTGTTATTAAGGTGGCTGCTGATATCGACAAGGATTCTGCAATTGCTGCTGGTAAAGAAGCTTTAAGCGATAAGCTTACAGGTAGTGTAGTAAAGGAAATCTATGTTCCTGGTAGAATCGTAAATATTGTAATGAAATAATTAGAACATCTTCGCAAGTGAGAGGACCTGGTTCATACGGACTAGGTCTTCATTTGTGCTATTTTTTTTAATTGCTTCTATAATCAGGTTTGTTTCTTCATTACTAAAATGTATTTTTTGTTTCCTCGCTTTTGTAGCCATAGCCATAATAAATGGCATCATTTCTTTTTGACTTAGATTCTGCGTATCAAAGACGGCACTTTGTAGAAATAATAGTTTTTCCTTTGGAATTTTTTTTAAGGTAACATCATCCATCCATGCAGTATTACTCATTTTATTTCCTCCTTTCTTCTATTTACTAAGATAATTTATAAATGGACTTTATTAAAAAATGATTTAATCTTCAGAGAGAAATTTATGATAGACGGCTTTTTGTTCTTCATCTAGGAAATTCATTAAGAAGTCTGGTGATGGACCGTTCGCATCATGAGATGGTGTGTCATGAGGTTGTGTTTCTTGTGTATTTGTGGTCGATGAATCTGCTTTTTGTGATTCCTCTGACTTTTGGTTAAAAAAGGAGCCAAACTGCTTTATCATCTCAGGGTTTATGGCACCAGAAGAGAAAATATTATTCATATCTGAAAAGTTTCCCATCATACTGCTATAAGTTTTGTACATTTCATAAGCCTGAATCATGGTTTGAATCTGATTCACCATACTCATTTCTTCTTCATTGCAATATGGCTTGATTTTTGATATAAAATCGGAATTTAGAAGAGCCGCAATGTCTATTGGTAAAGCAGAAAGAAGAGGAGAATTTATAGGAAAAGAGGATTCTTTATTACAAGAATTATTGTATTCAATAAAATTTCCTTCTTGAAAAAAAGATACCGTGTAAAAGAGTTCCTTTACTTTAATGTAGACAGAAAGATATTGCTGGCTTCCACGGTCGACATAGGGAAGGACAGTCTTTAAGATTTGAATATGGTTTGTAGTGGTTACTTTATCAAAGTCAGTAGTTGGTTTATCCTGTCCCATACATCATACTCCTTTAGTGGCTTAAGAAATCTTATGAAAAAAATCCTTATGATATGACAATGGCGCCCGATAAAATCGAGCGCCAAAATTTTATCTTAACAGCAAGAATTTCCACCACCACAGCAGCAAAGAAGTAAAATAATGATGATGATGCATTCGCATCCGCCGCCGAAAATACCTCCGCCGCCGCATCCGCCGCCGAAAATACCGCCGCCACAGCCGCCACCACAGCCGTTATCGCATCCACTGCCGCCTAAACCGCCACAGCAGAAGAGAAGAATAAGGATAATCCAACAGCAACTTCCACCGCCGAAAATACCGCCGCCGCCGCATCCGCCGCAACCTCCACATCCGCCTTGGTGTCCAGGTCCGAAACCGCCATCACAACATCCAGTAGCTGATAAATCGCTCATATATGTGCCTCCAAAAATTTTTTTTATGATATATACTATGTGGAGTTAATTTTCTTGTTACAAAAAAATATTATTTTTTAAAATAGTTTTTTGAATTGGAAAGTTTATCTTGAAAACTTTATCTGGAAATAGACTTGAAATATAATCTATATATAGTAAAATAGATTATATCTGTGCATGATTACAATTAAGGAGAAAGATTTTGAACAAAAGAAATATTTTTACTTGGTTTCTTGTTATCATTGTAATTAGCTGTTTTGCCTATTTATTTTATTATTATGCAATGGCTGGCAAGAGTTCAAAGGATTTTGGCAATTTATCTGAAATCAAGGAAAATCAAAAAGATCCGGTTTCTGTATATGAGACAATACCAACAAATGAAGACGAGGAATTAATTGTCCTTGATCAATATAAAACTTTATTAGATAAGAACAAAAACCTAATTGGATGGCTTAAAATTGACGATACAAATATTGACTATCCAGTTATGAAGTCTGTAAATGGAAAAGGCTCTTTTTATTTAAATCATAATTTCGACCAGAAAGAAGACCGGAACGGAACTCTTTTCATGGAGGATCAATGCGATCCAATTGCACCCAGCGACAATCTTATTATATATGGTCATAATATGAAATCGGGTGAGATGTTTGGACAACTAGATCATTACAAGAGTGAAAGCTTTTATCAGAAACATAAACAAATAAAGTTTGATACTATTTATAAAGAAGGAGTCTATGAGGTGATGTATGCGTTTCCTTCCAGAATTTATAGTGAAGCAGAAATTGTTTTTAAATATTATCAATTTATTACCGTAAATTCAGAACAGGAATTTGAATCAGGATTAAAAGAAATGGCCCAGTTATCCTTGTATGATACTGGTGTAAAAGCAGAGTATGGGGATCAGTTATTAACCTTGTCTACCTGTGACTATGAAGAAGAAGACGGACGTTTTGTTGTTGTATGCAAGAGAATTAATTAGAAATTCAATAGGAGATATACAGATGAGGAAGAAGAAAAAGTTATTAAGAAAGAGTATCAGAAGAACCATATCCGCATTGCTCATGGTGACAGCCCTGATCGTCGCAGCGATTCCTTCTGATTTCATTCAGGCAGAAGAGGCCAGCAATGATTTTGAAATGGAAGAGGACGCAGTAGGTGCGTATGATGTTGAATACCATGCAGACGACGGTATCATCTATTATATTACGTCAAATGGATATTTAGCAGGATACACAAATGATACAAGTCCACTGGATGGGGCGCTATATACCTCTAAGGATCAAATCAAGACATTGAATATTCCAAATCAGTATTATACGACTGCTGATAAATCCGATACACCAAAAGATATTAAGGGGATTCAGGCAAATGCATGTATGGACAGCATAGGATTAACAACAGTCAAACTTCCTACGGCATGTGAAGAAATCGGAGATAATGCATTTAAGGGTTGTACGAATCTATCAACTGTTACAACAAATAGTATGTTAACAACAATTGGTGATAGTGTTTTTGATGGAGACTATAATTTAAGAACGTTTACGATGCCCTCTACCATATCAAGTATTGGTGAATATGCATTCAGGGATTGTATGATCAGCTCAGTAGTGATACCAAATGGAAATATAAAGGTTATTGAAAAAGGGACTTTTAGCGGATGTACCAATTTAAATACGGTAACACTTGGTACCTCCATAGAAGAAATTAAGTACGAGGCATTTAAAGGGTGTTCCAAGCTACAAAGCATTACAATGCCTACGGGCTTATTAACAATGGGTGGTAGTGTATTCCAAAATTGTTCTGCTTTAAGGACAATTACGATACCAAGTAAATTAGGTGATATGGGTACTTATGTATTTGACGGCTGTAGCGGAATGACTACGATTAAATTTGAGAGTGATACCTTACTAAAAAATATTCCACAGGGTACATTTAGAAACTGCACAAATTTACAAACTGTTGAATTCCCAGAATCAATAGAATCAATAGGATCCATTGATGCTTCTGCAGTTGAGGGATGCTCTGTATTTGAGGGCTGTTCTGGACTTGAATATGTTACCTTACCAAAGAACTTAGCTAATTTGCACCCAACCACATTCCAAGATTGTAAGAATATGATCTGCCTCACCGTTCCGGGAAATACCATAATGGGGGATACGAATCAGTTTACGGATATGAATAATGGGGATTTTTGTATTAAGGGTAATCTGACGGATGATTCCTATCGTTATGCAAAGGCATTTGGTATTTGCTTCCAGACGATGGATAATGAGTATGAGGAAAATTACTACCGTGTAAATAGTAGTGGAGAAATAACGTTTGCAGATGTTTCTAAACTGATGTTAACGAGTAATTACATAACAATTCCAGAGACGATTGGTGATATTGAGGTCAAAACAATTACAGGTTCTACGGATGTATTTAAGGGAAATGGAAGCATCGTAGGTGTAGTGATACCAGAAACGGTAACAACGATTGCAAGTGATGCATTCAATGGATGTCAAAATTTATCTAGAGCAACCATTGATTCTTTGAACACTTCCATCGGAGCCAACGCATTTAAAGGAGTTAATTCTGACTTTATTATGTATGGAACGGTTTCAAAAGATTCCAAGCCATTCATTTATGCAATGGCGAATGACATTACCTTTGTAAATGATAGTGATTTTTATAAAGTGAAGCATGATAGTACCACAGGTTATAATACCTTAATCGATTATGATACTACTGTTGAAAATCTTGTAATTCCAACAGGAATTGATGCATTTGGATATAAAACAAGTGGTAGCTCTAGTACAAGTTTATTTGATGGGAATGAGAATCTTAAAACAGTGAATACAGGCGAAGTTGTAACACTTAAGGATCATGAATTCCAGAATTGTACCAATTTGAATGATGTCATTATTCCAGCTACCGTAGCAAGTATGGGAAAAGCTCCCTTTTTGAAGTGTAAGAGTCTTGCCAATGTTACGATTGCAGCAAATAATAGTAAATTTGCATGTACCGATGGTATTATTTATGGACTTACTGGCGGAAGTAAAACAAGTATTGTTGAAATGTTACCAGGGTCTTCTGCGAATGCAAGCTATGTGATTCCCAATTCGATTGTTGAATTGAAGTCAGAGGCTTTTGCTTCCTTAGAAAATTTAGGTCAGATTACATTTACAGATGGAGTATCTGTAATTCCACAAGATTGCTTCAGGGATAGCAGCGTAGTCATTGCCAAACTTTCCTCTGCCGTCAAACGAATTGATGAGGGCGCGTTTGCAAATACAAAACTTGCTGAAATCCATATTCCCAAGGAAACAACATATATCAGTGATACCGCAGCGCAGGGAGTAAAATCTTTAACCGTTTATGGTGTAGTAGGAACTACTGCACAGAGCTTTGCAAATAAATGGAATTATACATTTGTAGAAGAAAATGAAACATCCAGTGGGTCGACTACTTCGAGTAGTTCAAGCACTTCAACGTCATCTACTTCATCAACTACATCGAAAACAACGAGTACAAGTAAGAGTACGAGCACAAGTAAGAGCACGAGTACAAGTAAGAGTACCAGCACAAGTAAGAGTACAAGCACAAGCTCAAGCTCCAGCTCCAGCTCAAGTTCAAGTTCATCAAGTAAAACGTCGTCTTCCACAACATCCTCAAATGCTGCGTCTTTAACAAGTACGGGTGGAAACACAACAACAGGTGGAGCTGGCACGAATGGAAATGCGCAGGTGGACTCTGGAAATTCAGGACTTGAAAATACAGATCTGATTTCTGGTAGTGTTGAGGGTACCACAGATAATTATGTAATTAAGATATCAGATACCGAGGAGGCAACCAAGGCGTTTGAAGCAGCTTTACAAGCAAAATATGGTAATTTAGATAATTTAAGATATTATCCAATGGACATTAGTTTATATGATTCTACAGGTACAACAAAAATAGATAATCCGGTAGGGGTAACAGTTACCTTAACCATTCCGATACCAGAGGAGCTTGCACTGTATGGTGGTAATAATAAAGCGGGAGCAGTTGCAAACAATCAGCTGGAGGAATTAGGAACCAGATTTTCTACCATCGATGGAACACCATGTGTTACATTTACAGCAACTCATTTTTCACCATATGGATTATATGTAGATGTTACAAACTTGTCAGCTGGAGATATGCTCGATGCATCACCAAAGACAGGAGATCCTATTCATCCAAAATGGTTTCTTGTAATTGGCCTTGCTGCACTGTCAATCTTATTCTTTATTAAAAAAGAGCCAGAGAAAGTAGTACAATGAAAAAGATACTGATTTCTTTTTTGGGAGCTTTGATTCTTGTCTCCTTGATTATGATTCTAATTCCAAAATCAGATGTGCTTGCCAAAAGCGGTACGTCTGATTTTGATATCAAAGGTTCCGTATTATTAAAATATTCGGGGAAGGGTAGCTCGTGTTCGATACCAAGTGGCGTCACTTCCATTGCACCAGAGGCTTTTTCTGGTTCCAATATTACGGAAGTTTCAATCCCTTCTTTTGTAAAGACAATTGGAAATAGTGCATTTTATAATTGTAAAAGGCTTGCACGGGTAACGGTAGAGAATGGAGTTACATCCATTGGAAGAAGTGCGTTTGCAGGATGTGAGAAATTGAACTCAGTCATGATTCCAGCATCCGTTAACGAAATTGGTGCAGGTGCTTTTGCAGGCTGTTCCTCTTTAAGCACCTTGCAGATTGATTCTAGAAATACAAATTTCTTTCTAAATGATGGGGTGCTTTATAATTATGATTCTACACGTTTACTTCAATATCTGCCAGGTAAGAAAGCCGAGACCTACACAATGCCATTTTCTGTCAAGGAGATTGAGGAATATGCCTTTTGGAAAACCGGTTCTTTAACAGAAGTAAGAGTTTCTAATCAGGTGAAAGAAATACCTAATTATGCTTTTTCTAATTGTGTGAGTCTGATACAGGTTTTTCTGCCAGAAAGTGTTACAGAAATACAGGATTATGCATTTCAGAATTGCGGAAAACTAACTTATGTAGGAATGGAAGGTGATCCAGTGAAAATCGCTGATCATGCATTTGAGGGTTGTAATAAAAAACTGGTAACGCAGATGGGGATTGATGAAAAGACCTATCAAAGCAATAGACAAAAGAATACAACCAAAGCAAATAATACAGGTTCACAACAAAAAACTAGCGTATCTACAAATAAAAGTACAAGCAAAAATCAAAGAAAATCAATTACAAGCTCCTCTGTAAAGAAGACAGAAATCGACTTACATTCTCCAGATGGATTAATAGGGGCAGGAAAAATCGTAAATGGAAATGTACTTGTAATTATATCTGAAAATAAAGGGAAATAAAGGAAAGAGATAAGCATCCAGACCATACATTAATGTAAAAAGGTTTGAGGTGCTTTTCTTTTGGACAGAGTAAGAAAGATGGTATTTTGTGATGAACTATATAAGAGAGGAGTCAGAGGGAAAGGCGTCACAGTAGCAGTGCTCGATTCAGGAATTTATGGGCATATCGATTTTGATCATAGAATCAAGGTATTTAAAGATTTTATTCAAGATAAAAAAAATATATATGATGACTTTGGGCATGGAACACATGTGGCAGGAGTTTTGGCAGGTGACGGAAGGGCTTCTATTGGAACTTATCGTGGAATTGCACCAGAGTGTAATCTTGTAATTCTTAAAATCTTAAATGATATAGGGGAAGGAAATGCAGAGAATCTAATCAATGCAATTTATTGGGTGCTCAGACATCGGGAAGAATTAAATATTCAGGTTATGAATATATCAATAGGACTTGTTGAAAGCAGTGATTTAAAAAAGAAAGAATCCATCATGAAAGCGACAGAGGAAGCATGGAACAGTGGAATCGTTGTAGTTGCCGCAGCTGGAAATGCTGGTCCGCTCGATGAAACAATCACAGCCCCAGGTCTTTGCGAACGAGTAATCACGGTAGGCTGTGCAAATGATACCATTCCCTATAATGGTCAATATGGCATGTGTAGTAACTATACGGGGAGAGGATCTATGAAATCAAAAATATTAAAGCCAGATATTATAGCACCTGGAAGTAATGTGATCAGCTGTGGATCCGAGAAGCTCCATAAGTATGTCAAAATGAGTGGGACCTCCATGTCGACCCCTGTGATATCAGGTGCCTGTGCGCTATTACTAGGAGAATATCCGAAATTAAAAAATGAAGAGGTAAAACGTATTATAAAAAGAGCTACCAACGATTGTGGGCTGCCTAGAACCATACAAGGGAATGGCATGATCAACTTTACAAAGCTTGGAATTTAAAGTAGGGAAATTGTGGTTGACAAATCCATGTATAATTGTATACAATTATACATGGATTTAATTATGCACATAGAAAGGATAATGAAGATGGCAAATAATGGGGATAGACCTATAAAAATGAATATTCATACGAATTTACTTGAGATAGAGGAAAAGATGTACAATCTTGCAGATGTTCCAAATCCAAATACATTTCGTAATATGTTTCCTTATGATGAAGTACCAAAGATTGCATTTAATGATCGTATCGTACCTCATCACTTACCAAATGAAATATGGATTACGGATACCACATTTCGTGATGGACAGCAGAGCCGTGCACCCTATTCTACGGAGCAGATGGTTAAAATATTTGACTATTTACATAAACTAGGTGGTCGAAATGGAATGATTCGCCAAAGTGAATTTTTCCTTTATAGTAAAAAAGATCGTGATGCAGTCTATAAATGTATGGAGCTAGGATATAAGTTTCCAGAAATCACGAGCTGGATTCGAGCTAGTAAAGAAGATTTTCAATTAGTAAAAGATATTGGGATGAAAGAAACAGGAATCCTCGTTAGCTGTTCTGATTACCATATTTTCTATAAATTAAAAATGACAAGACGACAGGCAATGGAGCATTATTTAAGCGTTGTAAGAGAATGTCTGGAAACAGGAATCAGACCCAGATGTCATTTAGAAGATATCACACGTGCAGATATTTATGGATATGTCATTCCCTTCTGCCTTGAGCTTATGAAATTATCAAATGAATATAATATTCCAATCAAAGTAAGAGCTTGCGATACCATGGGATATGGTGTAAACTATCCAGGTGCCGTAATTCCACGTTCTGTGCAGGGAATTATCTACGGAATTCATAAACATGCAGGAGTGCCAACGAATATGATCGAATGGCATGGTCATAATGATTTCTATAAAGCAGTTTCCAATTCGACGACCGCATGGTTATATGGTTGCGCAGCGATTAATACCTCATTATTTGGTATTGGGGAAAGAACAGGAAATACACCACTGGAAGCAATGGTATTTGAATATGCACAGCTAAAAGGTGATTTGAATGGAATGGATACGACCATCATCACAGAGCTTGCAGAATATTATGAGAAAGAAATAGGATATCAGATTCCTCCAAGAACTCCATTTGTAGGCAAAAATTTCAATGTTACAAGAGCTGGAATCCATGCCGATGGACTTTTGAAGAATGAGGAAATCTACAATATATTTGATACAGAGAAATTCCTGAGACGACCAGTATTATGTGCCGTGTCAAATACATCTGGTCTTGCTGGAATCGCTCATTGGATTAATACTTATTATCGTCTGCCAGAAGAGAAGCATGTAGATAAAAACTCCCTGCTTGTCAAAAAGGTAAAGGAATGGGTAGACAAAGAATATGAGTCAGGCCGCGTTACGGTATTAACGGATGAAGAATTGGTAACCGTTATTACCGACAGTTGTATGGAGCTTGGCATGACTCTTTAGGAGAAGCAATCGAATGGAAGAACGGATTCAAAAAGAAGTATCTGATAAATATTCACTTAGGGGTAAAGTGTTCCAAAAATTAAGGGAAGATATTATCACAGGGAAATATCAGCATGGGGATGAACTCAAAGAAAACGCAATTGGGGAAGAATATGGAGTCAGCAGGACTCCAGTCAGGGAAGCGTTTCACCAATTAGAGCTCGAGGGTCTGATTAGTCTGATTCCCAATAAAGGTGCTTATGTGGATGGAATTACGGCTAAGGATGTCGTTGATATTTATGAGATTCGTTCCAGACTAGAGGGTTTATGTGCCAGCTGGGCAACAAAGAATATCACGCATGCGCAGCTCGATGCAATGGATGAATGCTGTTATATGTCCGATTTCCATTCCAGAAGAGGTCATTTTGATAAAGTGACAGAGCTTGACAGTAATTTTCATGAAATCATGTACGAAGCATCTGGAAGCAAAAAATTAGAACATATACTAAAAGATTTTCATCAATACGTTTATAATATCAGGAAGATGTCTGTCACCGTGCAGGAGAGAGGCAGAATTTCGAACGAAGAGCATCGATTGATTGCAGAGGCGATTCGGAATGGAGATGCCAATCAGGCAGAATCACTCGCTCATCAGCATATTCTGAATGCCCTTCAAAATGCCCTTGACAATGGACTAAGGGACATGGTAGAAAGTCAAAAAAATGGATAGACACTTACGGAAATGAAATGGTAAAATATTCTTATAAAAATTGAAATCAAAGTAAGAAAGAGGAGAATAACTAAGATGGATAGAATTAAAATGAGCACTCCATTAGTGGAAATGGATGGAGATGAAATGACCAGAATCCTATGGAAGATAATTAAAGATGAGCTTCTGCTTCCTTTTGTTGATTTAAAAACAGAATATTATGACTTAGGTCTTGAGTATCGTAATAAGACAAATGATCAGGTAACAACAGACAGTGCAAATGCAACATTAAAATATGGTGTTGCCGTAAAATGTGCTACCATTACACCAAATGCAGCAAGAGTCAAAGAATATAATTTAAAGGAAATGTGGAAAAGTCCCAATGGGACAATCCGTGCAATCCTTGATGGTACGGTATTTCGTGCACCCATCACGGTAAACGGAATCACTCCTTGTGTTAAAAACTGGACGAAACCAATTACCCTTGCAAGACATGCCTACGGCGATGTTTACAAAAATGCAGAGATGAAAATCCCTGGTACCGGAAAGGCAGAACTTGTCTTTACGGATGAAAATGGAAATGAAACAAGAGAATTGATACATAACTTTACCGCGCCTGGAATCATTCAGGGAATGCATAATACAGAAAAATCAATCTCAAGTTTTGCAAGATGCTGCTTCACCTATGCGGTGGATACCAAACAGAGCCTGTGGTTTGCAACCAAAGATACGATCTCAAAAAAATATGATCATACCTTTAAAGATATCTTTGCAGATATTTTTGAAGCAGAATATAAAGAAAAGTTTGAAGAAGCTGGAATTGAATATTTCTACACCTTGATTGATGATGCAGTTGCCCGTGTCATGAAGGCAGAGGGTGGATTTATCTGGGCTTGTAAGAATTATGACGGTGATGTCATGAGTGATATGGTATCAAGTGCTTGCGGTTCCCTCGCAATGATGACCTCCGTCCTCGTATCCCCAAGCGGTGTGTATGAATACGAAGCAGCACATGGAACGGTACAAAGACATTACTACAAGCACCTAAAGGGAGAAGAAACCTCTACGAACTCCGTTGCAACCATTTTTGCATGGTCTGGCGCACTCCGCAAGCGCGGTGAGCTCGACGCAAACACAGAATTAATGGATTTTGCAGACAAGTTAGAAAAAGCCACACTCCAGACCATCGAAGAAGGCAAAATGACAAAGGATTTGGCTTTAATTACAGATTTAGAAAAGGTGACGGTTCTGAATAGTGAAAACTTTATAAAAGAGATTAGAAAAACGATAGAGAGAATGTAAGGGAAGTTAAGAAGTAAATAGGGTAAAATGAGGAAGGAGCTGGTGACAGCTCCTTTTTGCTTGGTGTCTTTCTCTATGTACTAACTTTCGTATAGGGTAGCAATATCATGTATTCTACGCTTCATTTCTGTGCGGATATGTAACGGCTCTAAACACTCGCATTTATCCCCAAAACTGAAAAGAATATGGTAGTAGTATTCGTTCTCTATGAAAGGAAAATTAACAATGTAATGCTCATCACCGTCTGGCGAAAAGTGTTCATAAGTGCAATAATCAAGTACCCTGTCCATGACAGATTTATGAATACGAATTTTGATTTTTGTTTGCATTGTTACCAAAACATCAGCAAAATCTAACTGCGGTTTTTGATAATCTCGTGGCGTAAAAAATTCCTCTTGTATTTGTAGGCTTGATATGCGGGATAGTCTGAATAAGCGAAAATCATTTCTTTTATGGCAATACCCTTGCAAATACCAATGACTACTTTTTAATACAAGCTGATACGGTTCAACTGTTCGTGTGGTCTTATTTCCGTGGTGGGCTACATATTCAAACGAAAGTAGCTTGCTTTCCTGTAATGCTGTTTTGATAATTTCTAAATATGGCTGTATGTTCGTGTTGCCCATCCACGGACTTAAATCTATATATATTTGATTTGCTTTTAATTCAATGTCTTTCGCTCTGTCGGCGGGGATAAAACTCTTGACTTTCGCAAGGGCGTTTACTAGTTCATCACCTCGTATCATGTTGGAAAGACTGGAGAGCCCCATCAAGATAGCGGAAAGGTCGGTAGTTGAAAAAACCTTTCTATCAATCTTGTATTTCTGCATAATTTCAAAGCCGCCGCCCACTCCCGATGATCCGTGAACAGGAATCCCCGCCATGTTGATCGCGTCTATGTCTCGGTAGATTGTGCGGGGTGAAACTTCAAACATAGCTGCTAACTCCTGTGCGCCTATACGCTTTTTATCAAGGAGTATCATAATAATGCTAACAAGCCTGTCAACTTTCATCTGATATCCGCCTTCCAAAATTACTTTTTATTATTATAGATTGTTGCCATACTGGCGTCAACAATTGTGAGGTATAGTAAAAAAGAAAAGAAAACAAATCAATCTACCGATCAGGAGGAAATACCATGCAGAAAAAAGCCTTAGTAATCATCGATATTCAAAATGACATAACAAAGAATTACAAGGAAGTTATTGGCAATATTAATAAAGCTATTGACCTGGCAATTAAAAATAGTATTCATGTTATTTATATTAGGCATGAAAATTTATCAGCCGGTACGAGGACTTTTAAAACCAATACCTATGGAGCTGAATTAGCTCCAGACTTGAAAATAGTATCCAAAAATATTTTTACAAAATACAAAGGAAACGCATTAAGCTGTGAAGAATTTACAGACTTTATTAGTAAAAATGAAATATGTGATTTCTACATAGCAGGAGCAGATGCTGTTGCTTGTGTTAAATCAACGTGTTATAACTTACGCAAAGCAAATTATAACGTTCATGTTCTATCCGATTGCATTACCAGTTATGATAAAAGGAAAATTGACGAAATGCTACGTTATTATGAAAGTAAAGGCAGTAAAATTATTTGTTTGAATGACCTATTAGATTAAGTTCTTTTCATATTGACCGCATAGTGCGGCGGGCGTTTTTCGCCCGGCGCTTTGTTTGTCTGTCAGGTGATGTATTGGGAAAATATTGAAATAAATATGGCGGATTTAGTCTACTGTGGTATAATTAGGTCGAGTATGTGGTGTGAAGGATGGGAAGTTGAGTAGGGATTATAGCAATAATGAGAAGTTAGCTGAACTGCGCTTAACGTGCTTAAAGAGATGTTAGATTTGAGCAATTAAGCAACGAGTAAATAGATTTATAAATAAATCGGCCACTGAACATTGTTCTCCCTATGAACACGAAAAACTGCTTTATTTTAAAATTTGAGGTGAAAAACAAATGGCTATTATTAGATTAGGACATGAAAACTATATTATAAATGAAAATGACATAATTTTAGATAACGGTTCGAATTATGTCATTATTACAAAAGACGTTGGGTCTGGTTTAGATTCATTCCACCCTACAATATCTAAAGCAGATTTCAATGATTTACGAACACATGGCATGATATTTACGAATAACGAACTGATGAGAACTGCTCGTGAGAACGAAAAACAAAACACGGTTACTTATTGGAAATTTAGAATGGAATTGATAAATCAATATTACGGATAAACCATATGTATTTAATTTTGTTTATTATCTTTTATGTGGAGGAGTAGTTATGAATAAGTATGAAATTGAGAACGCAATATACCAAGAAATGTCTGGGAAACTAAAAGAAATAGGGAAAATGCCGTTTGATAAAGGATTACCGTTATTGCAACGTGAAGCGTGGCGGCTTGCTGATAAATATGACACGGATGGTGGCAATGTTATCAACATCCTTATGTCCTACATGAATAAGGAGGAGAAAGAGTGAACATACACAGAGGACTTGCCCTTGTAGTATCCAATGATAAGTATCAGTTTTGTAATCAACTACCTTCATGTAAGAAAGATGGCTCTGATGTGGAGAAAACTTTGAAGGTACTTGGATTTGACACTTTTACTGCGCATGATTTTACTCGTACTGATTTGTTTGACTTAATTGGTAAGTTTCTCGTTGAAGCAGTTTCATACTCGACAGTCCTTCTTTACTATTCTGGACATGGTGTTCAAATCGATGGCGAAAACTATATTGTTCCAATTGACTGTAACCCAACACCAAATAAGTCAATTCTTATAAACACGGGCTTAGTTCCGATAAGGATTATTGTAGACTACATGTATGAAAACCCACAGAAATCAAACATCATCATTCTGGATGCTTGCAGAACATCACCGTCGTTTACAAAGGATGTTCTAAGCGGAGGATTGGCTGAAATAAAATCTGGACGTGGTACATTTATCTCCTTTGCAACAGCACCTAACACAGTTGCGATTGGATCATCTTCGCCAGATGAGAATAGTGTATTTACAGCTTGTCTACTCCATCACATTGATAAGCCGAATGTCAAGATTGAAGATTTATTTAAGCAAGTTCGTTCTGATGTATTAATTCGAAGCGGGGGAACACAGAATCCTTGGGAAAGCACCTCCCTTACCGATGATTTCTTTTTCAACATAATGTCGGAAGATCAGATAAATGAAGATATTTATCAGGTGATAAGGGATAATAGTACAGCAGATACTCTAATATACTTATCTAACCATTACCAGCACCCTATTTCAGCAATCTATAGAATCTATCACCATCAAAAAAGTGAAAAGCCAGGCGGTATCCACTTTAGCGACAAAGCAGAATTTGAAGCCTATATTTTGCATCAGATACTTGAGTTTGGGTTTGAGTTTAAACACTATCGCTGGATGTACGAAAATAAAGCCGTTGTGATGGGAGAGTTCTACCATGACCCATCTAAAATTGCATTGGAGCCTTCGGGCAAAGAAATAAATGTTACATTTAGCTTATGTGAACCGAGTATTGATTCAGATGGTTGCAAAATCCAGGGGATAACTAGCTTGCCATTAAATACGAATCTTATGATAGGGTTGAAGAATACTGATTTACAATATTCTGCTCAATCTAAAGCACAAGTTCGACCGTATGGAAGTTTTTGTAGTGAGTACTTTACACAGGATAAAGACGCTTTGCTGTGTGGTGAATACAATGTGACCATTTCGATGCCGATTGCCAGCGTTCAACCAAAGGACGTACAATTACTTATTGGTGACAGAGGATGTAATCTGACTGGAACCTATATCAGTTCATCAATAATAAGCGGAAAGACCGTTGAATTTCAACAAATCATCTCGATAGGATAATAGTATAAATGTCAAGCGAAAATCTTTCATCATAATCAGATGCTTAATGAACTGTTCATTATCTATATTAGACAAGCTATTTTATAGGAATTGAACTGCCCATCATATTTATAAAATACTTTTAAATGTAAATAGGGGAACGCACCACCCTGCAAAATATAGATATTTAGAGTGGCTTGGGAACATCAAGTACCAATAAGCAAGTAATATTGAGAATGGAGAACATAATGATTTTATTGAATGACATTTTGAATTTTTCGAAAGATCAATTGAAGGATATAAAAATTCGTTTCAATCAAAGTAATGGCGATGATTTTGATCCAATTACATTATTTAAAGAGAGAAATCAAAGACTGTATGACGGACAGTTTTGGAATTATTCAAAAGCAAAATCTTTTAAAGCAGGCCAGATTGCAATTGGATTTGTAAAGATTGAAACTAAAAAATGGTTGTTATTTGACATAAGTGAAATAACTAAGGATTTAGAAAAGTATGACGCAGTTGGATATGAGTACCGTACACTTGAGGAATATAGAAAGTACTTTGGACGGCTAATTGTTGGTTATTCAAATAAATCGCAAAATATGATAAGGAAAGCTGAAAGTGTAATTGAAGAATGCATAGTCTTGGAAATAATTGATGATATATTTGAGGACGATATTTTTCCAGGATATGAAAATGTAAATTTGTCATGGAATGAACTTAATAGGATTATTGAAAAAAAAGATTGGAAGACAGCTTTGGAGAATCAGAAAGGTGTTTACTTAATTACTGACATAGCGACTGGTAAAAGATATGTAGGTTCCGCATACGGGAAGGACATGTTGCTTGGCAGATGGAGAAATTATGTAGATAATGGCCATGGTGGAAATGTTGAATTAATGGGATTGCCCATGGAATATATAAAGACAAATTTCAGATACTCGGTATTAGATATTTATAAATCAACTACTAATGATAATGTCATAATAAACAGAGAGAGCCATTGGAAACGAGTTTTGTTGACGCGTGATGAACGGTTTGGATACAATAAGAATTAGATTTAAAAGTCTAAAGGTAACAGCGGAAGTAGAGCAGATAATCTTACGTTATTTTGTGATTTGTCGGACTAAGGGGGAGCAAATAATGGGTTTGCTAGAAAAACTATAAGCAATGATGCTCAACTGAACATTATTGCAAGTGGATTTGAAATAACAGCAGCCTGTAGTTTTCCATCATCAATATACTATAAATTTCTGTTTTTGCAATACTTTCATGCCCGAGTATTTGTCGTAAAGAAAGGATATCTACATGACCATACTTTTACATTAAGGAAGCTGATGTGTCTTTTAGCTTATGCGTGGTCATTTTGTCGTAAAAATATAAAAGCGAAATAAATGAAATTTAAGGGAGGTTCATATATGGAGGGCACAATTAGACAAAAAATCAGAGATTATATTAAAAAATATGATGAACTCAAAAGCAATATTGCAGATGAAGATGGAACCATAAAAAAAGAGTATCAAAGCACGGCTTTAGATGAATATAAAAAGATGCATGCTATATTACTTGATAGTTTTACTTATGATATATTTGGCATAAGAGAAAATGAACATGCTGAAAAACTTAAGAAACTGTACATTTATTATTACTTATCAGATGAAAAAATTTATTCTAAAGTTAGTGGAATGATATCAGAAAGTCCGTCTATGAAGTTAGAAGCACAAATACGATTATATATGATGTATCTTAAAACGCTTAGGGAAATATTATATTTGCTAAGTGGTGGATACTCCGATTGTGCATTATCCAGAGTTCGTAGACTATATGAAATGGGTGTTTATATTGAGATAATTAGCAAAAATGATGAAAACCTAGCAACTAGGTTTTGCAAACATTGTAATACCCAGAGCTATATATTAGCAAAAAAGCTAAATAACAATGAAAAAACTAAAGAGATAAGTAAAACCGTTAAATCTTTTAATTATGAAAAAGAATTTATATATGATAACGGATGGGCTAATATTTTATTTAAAAATAAGACAAAAATAAATTTTGCAGACCTACTTAAGTTAACAGAGTATAAAAGCCAAGAGGCTACATATAAATTGACCTGTAATTTTGTACATCCTAGCCTTTTATCTTCATTACAAAGTTTGGATATTCGTAAAGATGATAACGGTAAGAGTATTTGGAATACTTCACCTAGTGATGAGGGGATAGATACTGTAATTAAGTTTGTACTATCGTATTTAGGATTTTTTATTAGTAACTATAAAAATAGCTTTAGTGAAGATGTAACAATGGAATATTTAATTATTTGCTCTATTGATAATAATATTTGGGATGAGTTGTTACCAAAAGAAAATGATAATAAACAAGAGTAAAACAATATGTTAAAGTTATTAGAGTACAATGAGAGAGTGAGATTATATGCTCTGGAGTACGGTATATCAGTAGTATACGATTATAAGAGCAGGAATTGGCGGGATGAGTTGGAAACATATTACCGGCTTTAGAGGATTTGATAAAAACTTTATGATAATAATCATGATGGGATTTATTATTCCCACTTAGGAATGATTTTGATCTAAATATTAATTGGTTAACTTACAATTTGATAAGACAATTTGATTCACAATTTCTAGCAGGGAACTGCCCATTATATTTATTTAAGTAATGACTAGTACAAATTTGAATTTGCAGAGGAGGAAAAATGAATATTTATGGTACTATTTCCAAAGCATATGATTTATTGGATAAGACATACTTTTCTGAAAAAGGGAAAAATCCGAGAAATGTGATACAATCGATAATACCAAATTTGCCTATTAAAGTGCTGGATATGTGTTGCGGGACATTGGCAAATACTTTTTCAATTGCAAAAGCATCAGCTTCAATAGAGATTACAGGCGTGGATATTTCAAAAGAAATGTTAAATGTAGCAGAAAAAAAGTGTCAAGACGCAAATCTACAAAATGTATATTTGAGATGCGAAGATGCGACAAATACAAAATTTAAAAATGAGACTTTTGATTATGTAGTCATAGGATTAGTACTCCATGAGATTATGCCAAGCCTTCGCAAAAAAATAATTAATGAAGCATTTAGAGTTCTGAAAAAAGATGGAAAGCTAATTATTTTAGAATGGGAACAACAAAAATCAATGATTAGAAAATTAAAGTTTTTGCCGTTATATATAAGTGAAAGTATGGGATGCTTATCTTTTAACGATTTTTACAAGTGTGATAAAGAAATTTATTTTAATAAATTCAATTTTCATATGAAGAAAGAAATTAATTGTAATTATAGTGTGGTAATGGAATTTGAAAAATGAATAAAACTAAAAGTTATAACGAAGTAGCGGATGGATTTCTGATATAGTTGTAGTTACCATAATTATTACGATTATTTATGCAATAATATCCAACATAATAATTGAGACTAAGAAGAAATAGAGAAACTTTTACAAAAAGCGATGGCACATGAGAAGTCTTATCAGAAGGAGATTTATTTAAGATGAACAAAATAGGTACAAAAGGACTTTTAGCACGAATTTTTATTCCTACAACAGTTTTTAGTTTAACATATTTGTTATTAGGACATTTTAGCAAGATACCACAATTATTACTATTTTGTATATTGGGAACTGTTATTTTAGTGCCAATGGAGTTGGGAGTAATTTTATATGCAACAAAAAAAGAAAATGGTTCCTATTCACTTAAAAGTGCATTTGTTGGGCAAGAAGGGATGCCTGTATGGAAAGTATTATTAATTGCATTTATATTCTTTGGAATTACAGGGCTACTTTCAGCATTTATTGCACCTATAGAAAATCATTTTTTTGCAGAAATGAGAGCTAATGTACTTAATAATTTACCAACTAGCTTTGATTGGGCAAATTATGAATATTTGAAATCTTATTCCAGACCAGTGTTAATTTTTACTTGTGTATATTATAGTATTTTTAATGTGCTACTGGGTCCTATAACGGAAGAATTGTTTTTTAGAGGATATTTAACATCTCATTATAAAAAGCAGGGTTCATTTACACCAATATTAATAGCGATATTGTTTTCGTTATATCATTTTTGGATACCTTTTAATAATATATTTCGCATTTTGGCGTTTGCACCAGTTGCATATGTGGCTTACAGGAAAAAGAATTTATATATAAGTATGTGTTTTCATTGCCTTTGTAATTTATTTATGACAATTAGTTTCGTTTTAGTGGTATTGGGAAAGTAAATATTAAAAAATAGAGTGAGGAGTATTATTATGAATGATCAAATAACGAAGAGTTGTAATTTACTATTAGATAGCAGGGAAAAAATAAAAACAGTGTTTCGATGGGAGGGTGGACTAATCCACTTGGCATGTGCAGGGATCTATGTGCTCAAACAAAAGGAAGTAGAGGTATCTGTATTAAAGGACTGTAAGGAATTGATAGATCAAAAAGTCGGAATCTTCTCTAATTTTAGAGGTACTGCAAAAGCAACCATCGCATCAATGATTGCAGTCAGCGAAAATCCTGAACGAACACTTAATAATGGATTGACCGTATACCAATTATTGAAAAAGGAATTCTTTACATCTACATATTTACCTCTTACAGCTATGGTAATTGCACAGATGGCAGAACCGCATCAATATGAAACTATCGCAGCCAGAACGAAAAGGATTTATAATCAGATTAAGGAAAAGCATCCATTCCTGACTTCATGTGAGGATAGTGCCAATTGTGCATTATTAGCATTGTCAGAGAAATCGGATGATGAATTAATTAATGAAATAGAGCATTGTTATCAACTCCTGAAACCTAATTTCTTCTCATCAAATGCCATACTGTCACTCAGTCATGTATTGGCACTAGGACAGGGAACAGCTGAGGAGAAATGTAGAAAAACGATGGACCTATTTAATGGGTTAAAAGCTGCTGGATATAAGTATGGAACCTCCTATGAATTACCAACATTAGGAGTGATGGCTTTATCAGAGGGATTGAAAGATGAAATCATAAGGGATATGTTAGAGATTAACAACTGGCTTGCTAGCCAAAAGGGATTTGGCCTCTTTAGCTCTGTAACGGCAAAGCAGAAGTTGATGTATTCAGGAATTGTTGCACAGTGCCAATATATTAATTCAGATACTATGCAATCAACAGCACTGAATAGTACGATTTCACTTATCATTGCACAGGAAGCAGCCATGTTTGCAGCGATTTCTGCTAGTGCAGCAGCAAGTTCGAGTGCAAATGCATCATCATAGAGGAACGGAGGATTATTAGTGAAAAAACTAGTTATCAGAAATGAAACAGAGAGTGATTACACGATTGTTGAAAATATTACTCGTAATGCATTTTGGAATTTGTACGTTCCAGGATGTGATGAACATTATTTAGTACATATTATGCGAAATCATGAAGATTTCATTCCTGAGCTTGCCTTTGTAGCAGAATTAGATGGACAGGTGATTGGGAATGTCATGTACACAAAATCTAAGCTGATTGATAAATCAGGCGAGGAAAAGCAGATCCTGACATTTGGTCCAATCTGTATTCTACCGGAATATCAGCGAGAAGGGTATGGGAAAGCCATTTTGGAACATTCCTTTCAGAGGGCATTGGAACTGGGGTATGATGTAATCGTAATTTTTGGAAATCCAGGTAATTATGTTAGTCGTGGTTTCAAGAGCTGTAAAAAATACAATGTGTGTTTAGAAAATGATTCGTATCCTTCTGCAATGCTTGTGAAGGAGCTTAAGGTAGGAGTTCTAGATGGGAGAAAATGGCGTTTTCAGGATAGTTCACTTTATCAAATCGACAGTGCAAAAGTACAGAGCTTTGACGAACAGTTCGAACCCAAGGAGAAAATGTACAAACCTAGTCAGGAGGAATTCTACATTCATAGTAATTCTGTAATCCACTAACAGTAAAATACAGGACGGAGGAAGAATATGATCAAAAATCAATGGTATGCGGTTTTAAATTCTAAAGAACTAAAGAAAAATAAGCCTATAGGGGTAACAAGATTTTCTGAAAAATTAGTATTTTGGAGGGATGAGTCGAATGATATTAGTTGTATTTTTGATCAGTGCTGTCATAGAGGAGCAAGTCTATCTCCTGGAAAAGTTATCAATAATCATATAGAATGTCCTTTTCATGGATTCCAATATGATTCCTCCGGAAAGGTTACAAGGATACCAGCAAATGGAAAAGATAGGGTGGTTCCAGATAACTTTAAGGTCAATTATTATATTGCAAGAGAAGCTTATGATTACATATGGATCTGGTATGGTGAGCCAAGGGAGGATTTACCTGATATTAACTTTTTCAAAGAATTACAAGAAGGATTTTCTTATGGTGAATTTTCCGAAACCTGGGGAGTTCATTATACAAGATCTATTGAGAATCAGTTAGATGTTGTTCATTTACCTTTTGTTCATAACTCAACCATAGGCAAAGGGAACAAAACGCTTGTTCATGGTCCTGTAGTAAAGTGGAAGGATAACTTGATGACGTTTTACGTTAAGAATGTAATGGATGATGGTCAAACACCCCAAATGCCTAATGAAATAGAGAATTATGAGATGCTGTTCAGCTTACAGCTTCAAATGCCGAATCTATGGCAGAATAGGATATCGGATAAGGTTAGGATCGTAGCAGTTTTTGTACCAGTTGATGAGGAAAATACGAAAATTTATTTGAGATTTTATCAAAGCTTTATGAAGCTTCCAATTTTAAAACAAATTGTAAATGCACTTAGTAATCAATTTAATAAAATCGTTTTACATCAGGATCGAAGAGTGGTTTTAACCCAAATTCCAAAGAAAAGTGAATTCATGATGGGAGAAAATCTAATTCAAGGTGATTTACCAATCATTGAGTTCAGAAGGAAAAGACAAGATCTGAAAAATTTGGAGGAAGTAAAATGAGTGATATTAACAGTGAAAAAATAGTATTTGAAAAAGAAATTGATATGTGGGAAGCGGCAATTAGAAGGGATGATGTGGCCTATAAAGAGTTGGTTGCAGATGATGCAGTTATGATATGTGGAAATTATCGATGTCTTGGAGCCGAATATGCAGAATATATTAAAGACTTTGATATAAAGGAATATGAGATAATAAATAAAGAAGTTATTTTTTCAAGTGAAGAGGCTGTTCAGATCCATTATGTGATTGATGTGAAAACAGACATACCAGAAGCATCTGATTTAGGGGGAGTTTTCCATGTTGTATCACTTTGGAAAATGAAGAATCATTTATGGAAACTCTATTTCAATATGGATTCTAGAATTATTACGTAATACTAGGAATCAGAAGTTAATTATTGCATGAGGAGGGTAAGGTTTTGTGGTATCAAGATTTATTTGAGCAGTTAGAAGAAATGCAGGATAATGAGCAAGGAGCAAAGATGTCGGCATATATGCAGAATCGCTTCCGATTTTTAGGTGTACCAAAACCAGCTTTGAAACAGCACATGAAACCATATCTTCAAAAAAGTCGGAAACTTGAATTCGATTGGGATTTTGTTTCCTTGTGTTGGGAAAAACCATATCGTGAAGCACAGTATATAGCCGTGGAATATATTCTACAACATGAAAAGCAACTTTTAGATACGGATATAAATAGAGTAAAGGAATTAATTACTACAAAATCATGGTGGGAAACCGTTGATAGCTTGGATTCTGTTGCAGGAGCGATTGTTTTGAAATATCCTTATCTAAAAGAAAAAATGCTGCAGTGGTCGTTATCTGAAAATATATGGCTACGACGTGTCTCAATAGACTTTCAGCAAAAATATAAAGAGAAAACGGATGCTGCTCTATTGGAAGAAATCATATGTAATAATTTTGGAACTAATGAGTTTTTTATTAACAAAGCAATAGGCTGGAGTTTGCGGGATTATAGCAAGATTAATCCAGATTGGGTTCATGTTTTTTTAGAAAGATATAAAGCTGATTTATCCGACTTGAGCTTAAAAGAGGCAAGCAAGTATTTATAAGTACGATTAAGAGAACAGAAAGAATAAGAACAGGAGATTAACATGAGCAAAATAGTAGTATTAGTAGGAAGTGTTAGAAAGGATGGAAATACAGAAATTTTAGCAAGAGCCTTTTCTGACGGAGCAAATAATAATCATGAGGTTGAAATAATTTCAGTAGCTGATTATGAAGTGAATCCCTGCATCGGTTGTAACATGTGTTTTAAAACAGAAGGTAATGCCTGTGTTCAGAATGATGATATGCAGGTGGTTTACAAAAATTTGGCAGAAGCAGACGTCTTAGTTATTGCGTCTCCAGTATATTTTTATGGGATTAGTGCTCAGTTAAAGGCGATAATTGATCGTTTGCATTCCCCATTAAGAAATACATTCAAAGTTAAAAAATTAGGTTTATTATTAGTAGCAGGTGCAGCTCTTCCGAACGTATTTGAATCCATAGAATTACAATATCAACTCGTTTTGGATTATTTTAATTTGCAGGATGTAGGAAGGATTTTTGTAAATGGAGTAAGTGAAAAAGGAGACATTAAGGGAAACCAAGCATTAGACGATGCGTATGAACTAGGGAGACACATAAAGCTTGAGGTGAGTTAATTAAATTAGGTGTGAAGTATCAAAAAACATTATTTTTAAAGGATACAGGTTAATTTTCGAAACATTCTTCGATTGTTCCTTATAAGTATTGACGTTAATTTTTAAGTTGCATAGAATGACAGCTGTTGAGCCCATTGTCAATTGCAACTGGGATTCGTACGAACAGAAAAAGAGAAGAGGAACGAAAAATGGCGAAAAAGTATGATCCATATGAAAATGTTGTTGCTGTTATGGATGAAGCAATAACAAAAGGTAATATCGACCGTAGTATGTTTGAGATTATTAAGAATCCACAAAGAGAACTTAAAGTCTATCTTCCGGTAGAAATGGATGATGGTACCATTAAAGTATTTGAAGGATACCGGATTCAGCACTCTAATATTAGAGGTCCATTTAAGGGTGGAATTCGTTACCATCAGAATTGTGATTTGAATGAAATTAAGGCACTGGCAACATGGATGTCACTCAAATGTGCTGTCGTAAATATTCCATTTGGTGGAGCTAAGGGCGGTGTTACTGTTGATCCATCAACCTTGTCGGAAGGAGAACTTTGCAGACTGACCCGCCGTTATACGTTTGCTATTGAATCTGTTATTGGTGCAGATTGTGATATCCCGGCTCCAGATGTTAACACGAATGCACAGACGATGGCGTGGGTGTTAGATACATACAGTATGCTAAAAGGAAGACCATGTCCTGGGGTAGTAACTGGTAAACCAATTGAGCTAGGTGGATCCAAAGGACGAAGTTCGGCAACTGGTCGAGGAGTTGTAATCAGTACCAATTTAATTTTAAAAGCAAATAATCAGGAATTAAAAGGTACAAAAGTAGTGATTCAGGGAATGGGAAATGTTGGTGGAAATGCTGCTAAAATTTTCTATGAGAATGGCGTAAAAGTAGTTGCTGTGAGTGATGTTTCAGGTGGAATTTACTGTGAAGAGGGTCTTGATATTCCTGCAATATTTGAATTTGTTGAAGGAGACGGCAAGACAAAGAAACTATTAAAGGATTATGATGCCTTAGGAGTGATACATTTAACCAATGAGGAAGTGTTGCTATGTGATTGTGATGTATTAGTTCCCGCAGCAATGGAGAATCAGATTAATGAAGAGATTGCAGCAAAGGTAACATGCAATTACATTATTGAGGGTGCGAACGGACCAACTACCAAGGAAGCTGATAACGTATTACAGGAGCGCGGCATTACGCTGATTCCAGATATTTTTGCTAACAGCGGCGGTGTCATTGTATCTTATTTTGAGTGGGTGCAAAATATCCAAATCCTTTCCTGGGAGAGGAGCCGTGTGAATGAAATGTTAGAGGAAATTATGACAAAGGCTTTTGAAGAAATTACAGATGAAACCAAGAAGTCACATTGTACCTACCGAATGGGGGCATATATTGTGGCACTTAGAAGATTAATTTATGCAGAGAAAATTAAAGGGATATTCCCATGATGTAAGGGTTTTCTTTTTTACTTGAAAATAGTATAATGATTGCATTACACAGAGGTAAGAAATTTTGCCTCTGTTTTTTTTGAAATTTTTTTATTGATCGTAAGGATAAACAGGAGGACACCATATGGATGCAATTGACAAAAAAATAGTGACAATTTTACAAAAGGATGCAAGAACTCCCTTAAAACAGATTGCTGAAGAAGTATATCTGTCTTCACCAGCAGTTTCTGTAAGAATTGATCATCTGGAGAAGGAAGGAATTCTTAAGGGATATCAGGCGCAAACGGATGTGATGAAAATGGGGTATCCGATTAAAGCTTTTGTAAGTCTTGAAATTAGTCCACATCAAAAACCGATTGTGTATCCTATTTTGGAAAAGAATCCGAATGTGCTGGAGTGTGATTGCGTAACTGGGAATTATTCGGTACTTATTAAGGTGGCTTTTCCAAGTACAATGGAACTAGATGCTTTTATTGGTGAAGTCCAGAGATTTGGTAAAACCAGCACACAGATTGTGTTTTCTACAATTGTGGAGAACAGAGGAGTACTGATGGAATAATAAGAGGTAATTAATAAATACGAATAAAGAGAAGAGGAAAAAAGATGAAAAAAAACAGTTTACTTTACAAAACATATCTTGCCATTTTACAGGAAGAACTGGTTCCAGCTATGGGATGTACAGAACCAATCTGCATTGCATACTGTGCAGCAAAGGCAAAAGAAGTATTGGAAAAAAACCCAGATAGAGTAGTAATTGAGGTAAGTGGAAATATAATTAAAAATGTTAAGAGTGTCATTGTGCCGAATACCAATGGACTCAAAGGGATAGAGGCATCTGCTGCGGTGGGAATTATTGCAGGAGATGCCTCTAAAGTGTTAGAAGTGATCTCAAAAGTATCAGAAGAAGAAAAACTACAGACAGTAAGGTATCTTCAGGAAACAGATATCGTTGTGAAACAGGCAAGGAGTGAAGAACAGCTGGATGTGAAAATTCATGTCTATGCAAAGGGAGAGGAAGCAAGTGTCCGGATAGCAGGTTTTCATACAAATATTGTTCAAATCATAAAAAACGGAGAAATCTTATTTGAAGCGGGAACGATATCCGCAAAGAAAATTGAGCTTACGGATCGGAGTCTGCTCAATGTACAGGGAATTTATGAATTTGCAGAAACGGTGAATATTGAAGATATAGAGAACCTTTTAGAACGACAGATTACCTATAATATGGCAATTGCAAAAGAGGGAATGAAGAATCCATACGGAGCGAATATAGGGAAGGTAATTGCAAAGATGGATGCAGATACTGTGAAAAACAAGGCAAGAGCCTATGCGGCAGCCGGTTCCGATGCAAGAATGAGCGGATGTGAAATGCCAGTTATTATTAACTCTGGAAGTGGAAATCAGGGAATGACATCATCAATTCCTGTTATTGTATATGCAGAAGAGTACAAAAAAGAAAAAGAAAAATTGTATCGTGCACTGGTTCTTTCTAATCTAATCACAATCCATCAGAAAACAGGAATAGGGAGACTTTCGGCATATTGTGGAGCAGTTAGTGCGGGCTGTGGGGCAGGATGTGGGATTGCCTATCTGCTTGGCTGTGATTATAAGACCATTACACATACATTAGTCAATGCGCTGGGGATTGTTTCGGGGATTGTATGTGATGGAGCAAAGCCTTCCTGTGCTGGGAAAATAGCGGCTGCGATTGATGCTGGAGTAATGGGGTATGAAATGTATTGCTGCGGACAGCAGTTTTACGGTGGTGATGGTATTATTTCCAAGGGAGTAGAAAACACAATTAATAATATTGGACGCCTTGGGAAAATAGGAATGGCAGAAACCGATCAGGAAATCATTCGTATTATGACGGAGTGCTAAATAAGTCTAAATTAGTCGGTATTAAAAATAAATATGGAAAATTTAGCCTGTTGTGGTATAATTAGAACAAATGTTTCGTGTGATGAAAGAAATTTGGAGGTACAAAAAATGAATTTAACTTTTAGATATGCAAAAGAATCGGATACCGCGCTGATTCTTCAATTTATTAAAGACTTGGCCGTGTATGAAAAAATGCTTGATGAGGTAGTCGCTACAGAGGATACTTTGAGGGAATGGTTATTTGTTAAGGAAAAGGCGGAGGTTATCTTCGCCGTGGTAAATGAAACTGAAATCGGATTCGCCCTATTTTTTCACAACTTTTCTACATTTTTAGGACGTGCCGGTATCTATCTTGAAGATTTATACATAAAACCGGAATACAGAGGGTTGGGATATGGAAAAGCTGTTTTCAAAAAACTTGCTGAAATTGCTATCGAACGTGAATGTGGTAGGTTGGAATGGTGTTGCCTTGACTGGAATAGACCTAGCATCGATTTCTATTTATCGTTAGGAGCACAGCAATTGGAAGACTGGACGGTTTATAGAATCGCAGGCGATACACTTAAGAAAATTGCAGGGGATTGATAGTACAAGAATTAGATATTAAGGGGAGCAGTGGAATGGCGATAGAGAAACAATATGAATCGGATGTTATGGTTTTGGAGTAATCATAATTTGTATTATTATGATTGGAATAAAAAAGGATATATAGCATGGAATATAATAAAAAGATAGTTCAGGCAATCGAGGATTATTGTTTGAATCAATTAGGCGCATATGAGACAAGACCATTTGGAACATATCCCATCTGTTATAGGGTAATGGGAAAAATATTTGCGCAATTTAATCCAGAAGAAAAATTTTATAGGGTGACATTAAAAAATGAGCCAGAAAAATCGTATCTTTATCGGCAGCTTTATCCGGAGATCATTGTGCGAGGATATCATTGTCCACCGGTACAACAGCCATATTGGAATACCGTTAATTTAGATCTGTTTTCTGATAAGGAAGTATTATTTCAGATGATTGATGAAGCATATGAGTCGGTAGTAGAAAAGCTTAGTAAAAAAGCAAAAAAACAGCTACTCACGCTATCAAAATTGGAATTTAGGGATACGGATGGGGAGAATCTAGATTTTGCAAAGCTTTGTAGCAGACTAGACGATACTCTGGATGAAATGGTTGAAAAGAAATTTCAAAGAAGTCAGTATGAACAGTATAATCAAAGAGATCGTATTCATGACGTAATAGTGGCCTATCGAGAAGGCAATCCGGTTGCATGTGGTGCCTTTAAAATGTATGATGAAGATCATGCAGAATTAAAACGTATTTTTACAGAGCCGTCTGTTCGAAATATAGGATTGGGTGCAGAACTAGTAAGAAGATTAGAGGCAAAAGCAAAAATCAAGGGATTCAGATTTTGTATTTTAGAGACGGGAGCACCACTAGAAGCAGCCTGCCATGTATACAAAAAGTTAGGATATCAAGTCATTCCAAATTATGGACAGTATGCTGATATGCCAGATTCCATTTGCATGGAACGGAAAATTTGAGAGAAAAACAGATATCGAACAAGGGTGGGAAATAAAATGAAAAAGGAAATATCTATTATGGGAATCGTAGCAGGAATTATTGCTGCAATGATAGGGATTTTTATAAAATGTAAAAATGGGATTTCAGTAGCTATTATTGGTGGTGCTGATGGACCTACAGCTGTATTTATGTCAGGAAAGTTAAGTGGAGACTTTTCTACGGTACTCATTATTGTAGGTGTTGTAGTTAGCATTATTGCAACCGCTGTACTGATAATACAAAAAAAGAGAGGTTCATCAACAATGAGAAAAGAGAATAAAACAGAAAAAAATTATCTTCTGATTAGTACTATGCCGGAGGATAGTCCGGAATTCCAGAGCGTACATAAGGAGCTTTTACAGCATGTAGGCCAATTGCAAGCTATTTCAACAAGCGAAATGAAAATTAAACATTGCATAGGATGCAACGACTGTTGGATCAAAACTCCAGGACTGTGTTGTATCAAAGATGATTATGAGCAGATTCTGATAAAAATGTTGCAGGCTGACTGCGTTATTTTCCTTACCGAAACAAAGCTTGGATTTGTATGCAGTCAGATGAAAAATCTGGTTGACCGGATTTTACCATTAGCTACAATGCACTTGAAATTTAAAGATGGTCAAATGCGCCACTATTCCAGATATGGAAGACAGCCGGATATGGCGTTACTTTATACCGGTGATGTGGATCATGATTATCTAAATTTATGGCTTGACCGTGTAAATATAAATTTACATTCCCATTCATTAGGAGCCTATGAATTTAAAGACAGGGAGGGATTTTATAATGAAATTAGTAATTATTAACTGTTCGCCTCGCGTAACAATAAAAAGCAATACAAATATTATTATCAAGGCTTTTATCAAGGGATTTACAAATAATGGAAATACAGCTTTCCTATACCATCTTTTTGAAAGGGGGAAATGGGATGACATAAGAGATGCCTTTAATAATAATGAGAATATTCTTATGGCATTACCCTTATATGTTGAGAGCATTCCGGGAATCATGATGGAATTTTTGGAAACGCTGACGCCAAAAACAATTCAGGAGAATCAGCCTAAAACAAAGATAAGTTTTCTCCTACAGGGAGGTTTTGCTGAAGCATCTCAATTAAGGTGCGGAGAACGGTATCTAGAGCAACTCCCTGGATTTTTGAATTGCGAATATGGGGGAACACTAATCAAAGGCAACATGTTTGCTATCCATATGTTACCCGATGCGAGCGCTCAAAATATGGTGTTACCATTTACAAATATGGGAGAGATTTTTGCAAAAGACGGTTACTTTGAGAAAGAAAAGGTGAATCTGTTTGCAGCACCTGAGTTTTTTACAAAAATGTTTATGGTTTCACATAGATTTTTAAGTCCTTTAAACAAGCTGTTTTTTATGATTTTCTTTAGGCAGAACGGCTGTAGGGGAAGCTTGTCAGCAAAGCCATATAAAAAATACATATAAAAATATAAGGGATAAGATAGGGGTCAATGAATAGTTTAGATATCAATAGTCCAATAGGAATTTTAAATATTTGTGAAGAAAAAGGAAACATTGTGAATCTGTATTTAAAGACAGTGGAGACAAATACGGAACAATCAAAGTTTCACCAACATTCTGATTTATTGTATGAAGCATATAAACAGCTAAATGAATATTTTGCAGGTAACAGACAGAGCTTCCATCTGCCACTTAAAAGTAATGGAACAGTTTTTCAAAAAGAAGTCTGGAACGAATTACAAAAGATTTCATATGGTGAAACAAGATGCTATGAGGATATTGCGATTGGAATTGGAAATAAAAAAGCAGTAAGAGCAATAGGACAAGCCAATAACAAAAATCCAATTATGATCATAATTCCCTGCCATAGAGTGATTAATAAAAATGGGAGTATTGGGGGATTCGGCTGTGGGGTTAATGCAAAGAAATATTTGTTAGATTTAGAAGGTTCTTTGTCGTGAGGGAGAGTATATGGAAAAGAAAAAATGCGTGCAATGTGGGAAAGAATTTGTAATAACAGACAATTGCACGTGGGCAAGATCTATGCAATTTTCATTTTTATAATAGTAAGATAGTTAAATAAGCATCCTTCATAGTTGATGAACAGTAGTGTTGGAATGGAAAGTATTTGAGTGGAAAGTATTTGAGTGCATGCTTAAGCATGTAGATGGGAATAAATAATGGAAGGTTTATTGATGACCATATTAAAATGAAAATACGAGGTGAATATGCTTGAGCAATCATTTAAGTAATCAAACCAGTCCCTATCTTTTACAACATGAAAATAACCCTGTCAACTGGTATCCTTGGTGCGAAGAAGCTTTTCAAAAAGCAAAAGCTGAGGACAAACCAATTTTTTTAAGTATTGGTTACAGCACCTGCCACTGGTGTCATGTAATGGCACATGAAAGCTTTGAAGACCAGGAGGTTGCAAAAGTTCTCAATCAAAATTATATTTCTATCAAGGTGGATAAAGAAGAACGACCTGATATCGATAGTATCTACATGTCAGTGTGCCAGACGTTTACTGGAAGTGGTGGCTGGCCCACGAGTATTTTTATGACACCAGATCAGAAGCCTTTTTATGCAGGTACCTATTTTCCAAAGGAGACTAGATATGGCATGATTGGTTTTAAAGAGCTGCTAGCTGTGGTCTATGAGAAGTGGAAAAAAAATCGTGATGAATTATTTCAGTCAGCAGATGATATTGTTACGGCTTTAAATACGAAACGACCTTCCAAGGATGAAACAGATAGAAAGTTAATTGATTCAGCAGTAGATTTATACAAACACAGCTATGATAAAGAATTCGGAGGATTTGGGGTAGCACCTAAGTTTCCAGCCGCCCATAATCTGTTGTTTCTTCTAAAGTATTATGAAAAAAGCCGGGATCAACATTCTTTAGAAATGGTGGAACACACCTTGATGCAAATGTACAAAGGTGGAATATTTGATCATATTGGATATGGATTTAGTAGATATTCTACCGACCAATATTTTCTTGTGCCACACTTTGAGAAAATGCTTTATGATAATGCCTTATTAATCCTTGTTTATAGTAAAGCATATTGGATAACAAAGAATTCATTTTACCTGGAGATTGCAGAAAAAACTGCACAATTTATACTCCGTGAGATGACATCAGCAGAAGGTGGATTTTACAGTGCACAAGATGCTGACAGTGATGGGGAAGAGGGAAAGTATTATGTTTTCAAACCAGAAGAAATTATCATGCTTCTTGGTGAAAAATCAGGGAAAGAATTTAATGAATACTATTCCATTACAGAGAAGGGTAATTTTGAGGGGAAAAATATCCCGAATCTTTTGAAAAACCACAACACTTCAAATGAGTTTGACAGATACCTATCAAAAATATATGATTACCGAAAAAAGAGGAACAAACTTCATTTGGATGATAAGATACTCACTTCATGGAATTCTCTGATGATTGCTGCTATGTGCTGGTTATATCGTATTAGCAGAAACGACGAGTATCTTAATGCAGCAAAAAGAGCACAGCAGTTTATTGAAAATCATCTATGCCAAGATGGAACCCTGTTTGTAAGTTTTCGGGATGGGAAACGAAATCAAAATGGATTCTTAGATGATTATGCAAATAATATTTTTGCACTTTTGGCATTATTTAATGCAACCCTTGATACCAGTTATGTTGAGAAAGCAAAGCAATGGTTAAACAAATCCATCACCGATTTCTTTGATGAAACAGATGGAGGGTTTTTTCTCTATGGTAAGGATAATGAAAGATTAATTATGCGTCCAAAGGAAAGCTATGATGGTGCAATTCCAAGTGGAAACTCTATAATGGCATATAATCTTGTGAGATTATCTAATCTATCTTCAGATGAGGAACTTGATCCAATACTCAAGAGCCAGCTGAATTTTATGTATGGAGAGGCAAAGCATTATCCTGCCGGGTATGCAATGTATTTGATTGCACTTTCCGATTATTTTGAGCCTTCTCAAATGATTACGGTAGTGCCAAAGAATAATGAAGATATTAAGGACCTGCCTTTTATGGTAGCACCAGATACTATCATCAAAATATTAGATGAACCTACGGATGAGTACCAACTACTTCATAACAAAACAACTTACTATGTTTGCGACAAACACAGTTGTTTGCCACCTGTAAATGAATTGAATTCGGATTAAATTAATAAAAAATATTAAGGGGAGGGTAATTTTATGGATAATAAATATAGGGTAATTGACGAAACTAATTGGAAAAGAGCTTTGCATTGTCAAATATTTCGAAATAGTGTCGAACCATCTTTCTGTGTTACCTTTGAATTGGATATCACAAAATTTTTGAAATGCGTGCGGGAAATGAATTTATCCTTTACTTTTTCCCTCATTTTTGTTGCCTCAAAATGTGCAAATAATATAGAAGAGTTCCGATATCGTTTCTTAGACAATCAGATTGTACTTTATGATAGAATTAATACGGCTTGCACCTATCTGGATAAGAACACCGAGCTTTTTAAGGTAGTGAATGTCGAAATGCAAGACACAATGGAAAACTATGTAGCGGTAGCTACTCAGAAAGCTGAAAATCAAAAAGAGTATTTTACAGGGCCATTAGGTAATGATGTATTTCAATTTTCACCCATGCCATGGGTATCCTACACACATATTTCACATACGAACTCTGGTAAAAAGGATAATGCTACGCCGTTATTCGATTGGGGAAAATATTTTGAGAGAGAAGGGAAAATGATTCTTCCTTTCTCCGTTCAGGTACATCACTCTTTCGTAGATGGAATACATATTGGAAAACTGGTAGATTCTTTGCAACAGGATTTAAACATGTTTTAATATAAGTGAATAAGGGGAAATATTGATGCTTGAAAAAATACCAACCAATGAGGAAATGACTGAATTGATAGGGCCGTCCCTTTTCGAAATTTGGCTTAAGTTAAGTGAATTAATTGAAGCAAGATATGATATGGAAAAACTTTGGAATCGTGGTGGTAAAGCATGGAAATATGAGTACAAATATCGTAGAGGTGGGAAATCTTTATGTGCTTTCTATGCAAAAGAAAATATTTTTGGTTTTATGATTATTTTTGGTAAAGAGGAAAGAGTAAAATTTGAAGCAAGCAGGGATGATTACTCCATGGAAGTACAAAAAGTCTATGATTCTTCAACAACCTACCATGATGGAAAATGGATGATGTTTGAATTAGTTGATACATCTCTGTTTAACGACATGGAGAAGTTGCTGCAAATCAAGCGAAAACCAAATAAAAAATGATGACGTATTAAATATAGGGATATTTACCAGAAGATAAAAAGGAGTCTATGGAATGATTGTAAAAATACTAATTGATAATATTACAAAAGATGAGATGTTCCACGAGTGGGGGCTATCAATATATATTGAATATGAAGGACATAAATTTCTATTAGATACGGGTGCAACAGGAAAATTTGTAAGAAATGCTCCCAGGATGAATGTAAATTTGAAAGAAGTAGAGTTTGGAATATTGTCTCATGCACATTATGATCATTCAGATGGAATGGCATCATTTTTTGAGAATAATCAGAAAGCAAACTTTTACATAAGGAATGGTTCTTTGGAAAATTGTTATTGGAGAAAATGGCTTTTTGGAAAGTATGTTGGAATCCGGAAAGGGTTGTTAGAAGTTTACAAGGATCGTATCGTTTATGCGGAGGGAGATTATGAGATCATACCAGGTGCATACTTAATTCCTCATAAGACAGCTGGATTGGAGCAGATTGGGAAAAAGGCCAATATGTATGTAAAACAAAACCGTAAATGGTATCCGGACTCCTTTGTACACGAGCAGAGTCTGGTTTTTGATACCCCAAAGGGGCTTGTTATTTTTAATAGTTGTTCTCATGGTGGCGCGGACAACATTATCAATGAGGTTTCTGACACATTTTCAAATAAGAAAATACATGCCTTAATTGGGGGATTTCATTTGTATGAATCACCACCAAAAGATGTACGAGCATTAGCAGAAAGAATCAAGGATACAGGAATCGAGAAAGTTTTCACAGGGCATTGTACGGGAAAGAAGTCCTTTGCCATTCTGAAGGAAGAGCTACAGGATCAGATTGAGCAACTATATACGGGAATGGAGTTTGAACTATAGTTGTTTGATTTTGTTGATATTGTTTTAGAATTAATGAAAAAAGAAAACAGGTTTGGAAAAACTATGAAAAAAATAAACTCAATTAATTATGGTAGTCGTGTGATTTCCATTGGATTAATTTTTTTGATTCCTATTCCTTTAATATTATTTAGCCTAAATCATTTTTTACAAAATAAGATTTTAACTTATGTTACTTATACATCAATTATTGTCGGAATAACCATTGAAATTTTGTTTTTAATCCATCTTACAATAGAATTAAGTCAAGATAAGAAGATTGATAAGTATTACCAAAGTCATAAGAAAGTTAAGATAAATCTTAATAATGGAAAATATGAATGTGGTTACTGTAGCAATCGAAATGTGCGTGAGTCTGATACAGAATGTAACATTTGTGGAATAAAATTTGAAAAAGATAAATTTAAGACATCTCAAGATATCTTAAGAAAAAAATTTTCGATATAATAACAGCAAGTAAAATCAAGCAGTAATCTCTCTATTTCTTTATAATAAATGTAGGGTGGTAGCTCCTAATTGATGTTCCAGAAGCGGAGTATATTGTTTTTGATCATGGGCCGTTTGATTATGAGAAGGAAAATCGTAGTGTAGAAGAAAAGATTGAAAAGGCAATGGCAACTTTTGATTTTACAGACACCAGTTACTGCTTTTTTGGGATACGGGATTATAGTGTACTCACCCATTTTTCTATTGCTTCAGCTAAAATAAATTGCTGTTGCAATACTGCTTTTCCTGTATCAGGAATCTCGGGAATTTTTCCTTTAGAAGTAATATTTTCTTCCAAATATGATTTCAATTTTTCAACGTTAATTTTAATTTCCGCTAAACAAGCTTTCCGATTTTCTGGTGAGAGACTATCAATATTTACAATTACAGCATTAAAATCCAAAAAAATATGAATCGGTTCACAAGAGATTTGAAGCATTAATTTTTCAAATTCTTTTTCGCCATCCTCTGTTAAAGAATAAACAGCTTTTTCTGCCATTTTTCCTTCCTTAACCATAGTGCTTTTAATATATCCTTTTTCTTCTAACTGTATTACCTTTTTATAGATGGAAGGAGTACTAATCTTAACCCAACGGGAGATATTCCGATACTCCACTAATTTCTGAATGTCATATGCACTTAAGGGCTCTTTCTTTAAAATCCCTAATACAATCAAATCTATTGTCGCCATACGAAATCTCCTTGTTAACCATATTCTTTACAATTACTATTAATAATTGTAAAGTCATTTATTGCTATACTTTATAGTATTATATTAAACAGAAAATGTCAAGAAAAAGGAGTGACATATTAAAATTGAAATATTATAATTATAAGTGAAATTCGTTTAAAAAGAAGGAGATATGTATGACTCAAGTTAAAAGAATAAAGTGCGGAAATGGAAATTGCTACATAGTTGGAGATGAAAATAGTAGCATTCTTATTGATACAGCAAGACCTAAATATAGAGATTTAATTTTGGAAAATTGTAAGAAGGAAAATGTGAAACTAATCGTGCTAACACATACCCATATGGATCATTGTCAAAATGCTCTTTTTCTTTCACAAGAACTTAATATTCCAATAGCAATATCAAAAAATGATGAAGAATTGATTAGTAATAATATGAGACAAGTGCTATCAGCAAAAACATTATTAGGGAAAATAGTATTATTTTTATCAATAAAATCATTTCAATTTGATGAAATTCCATTTTTCAATGCTTCCATTTATTTATCAGAAGGGGATTCCTTAAATGAGTATGGAGTAAAAGCAAAAATTATTGCATTGCCAGGTCATACAGATGGATCCATAGGTTTAGATATAGAAAATGAAGGAATTATTGTGGGTGATGCTTTGATGAATATACTTTATCCGACTTTTTCTTTGTTATATCATAATTATGAAAAAATGATTGAAAGTGCCAATAAAATCAGTAGGTATGGGAATAGGAGAATTTATTTTGGACACGGAGATCCGGTCCAAAATAGAGCATGGGTCAAATAAGATAAAGAGATGATCCCTTATTCCTGTAGACTTTCCCATTCCTCCATAAGATTCATAAGCTCCTCGTCAATTAACTCTTTTTCTTTTGAAAATACCACGCATTTTGCTACGTTGGTTGCGTTTTCAGGGAGGGCCATCTCTTCGTCAATTTGAGAGGAGCGTAGTTCTAGCTCTTCAATTCGCTCCTCAATCTTTTGAATCTGATTTTCACGCTTACGTTGTTCCGCCTTTTGAGCTTTTTCTGTTTTCCAGTCCTGTTTCACTTCACTTTCCACAGTAACTTGTGCGGTGGAAGCGGATTCTGTGATAGAAGCAGAGAGTAAATCATGCTTTTCTAAATAATAATCATAATTCCCAATATAATTAATGAGTGTCTGACCTGTTAATTCTAATATTCTGGTAGAAGTTTTATTGATGAAATAACGATCATGACTTACAAAAAGGATTGTTCCGGTATAACCCACCAGTGCCTGCTCTAAGATTTCCTTGGAAACCATGTCAAGATGGTTGGTAGGCTCATCGAGAATTAGAAAGTTGGCATTGGAAAGCATTAATTTTGCAAGAGACATACGTCCACGCTCGCCACCACTTAAGTCTCTAATTCGTTTATAAACATCATCGCCAGTGAAAAGAAAGGCTGCAAGAGTATTTCTAATCTTGGTATTCGTTAAATCAGGATAGGCGTCAGAAATTTCTTCAAACAAGGTTTTGTCGGCATGGAGTACCTGATGATCCTGGTCATAATAACCAATATGAACTTTGGCACCAAGTCTTACAGAGCCTTGCTCACTCGTTAGCATTTCATTAATGATTTTTAAAATCGTTGTCTTTCCAGTACCATTTTTCCCAATTAAAGCAACACGCTCACCACGTTTGATTTCAAAGTCTAGACCTTTGAAGAGAAGAGTAGAGCCAAAGGATTTTTCTAGATTTTTTACAGTAAGTACATCATTACCACTCTCTATGGAGGGAGTAATTTCTATGTGCATGGAGTCATTGATTTCAGTAGGTTTTTCAACTACATCAATTTTTTTAAGCATTTTCTCACGGCTTTCCGCACGCTTAATTGATTTTTCACGGTTATAGGATTTCAACTTTCGAATGACTTCTTCCTGATGTTTGATTTCCTGCTGTTGATTTAGATATTGCTTCATAGCGGCTTCACGGAGCATCTGTTTTTTCATGGCAAAATCTGAGTAGTTCCCAGAGTATACCATACTATTCGTGCGCTCAATTTCAACCACCTTCGTAACTATTTTATCAAGAAAATAGCGATCATGGGCTACAATTATGACAGCACCGTCATAATTCGAAAGATAGGATTCGAGCCATGTAATAGAATCAATATCTAAGTGGTTAGTAGGCTCATCAAGCATAATTAAATCAGGCTTTTGCAAGAGTAATTTACCTAGAGCAACACGGGTTTTCTGTCCGCCTGATAATGTTTTAATTGGCTTTTTAAAATCTTCTTCTTTAAAACCAAGTCCTTTTAAAATACCAGTCACTTCACTAATCATGGCATACCCATTCTGAATTTCAAAGGTATGATTTAAATCGGAATACCTGTGCATAATAGCATCAAGTGCATCCCCAGTAAGTGTTTTCATAGACTCTTCCATGGAACGCAGGTTGTCCCAGATATCCATCAGATCTTTTTTGACAGTAAGAAGCTCGTCATAAATGGAATTTTCGGAAGAAACAGCCTCCTGCTGGGCGAGATACCCCATTGTTTTCCCTTTTGACAGAGTGACCATGCCATCGGTTGGAGGTAATTGACCAGTAATGATTTTTAATAGTGTGGATTTTCCAGCACCATTTGCTCCTATAATAGCAACTTTTTCTTTATCTTCTACATGAAAGGAACAATTACTAAGTACGGGCTCTGATATAAAAGTTTTACTTATTTTTGAACATTGTAATAGCATATCGACTCCTATTTATTTTGACATTTTTTTAACATGCGTCTATAATAATAACATAATTTACTGGGAGGTTGCAATATTGGAAGACAAGGAAATATCAAGAGCCGTTATCGGTCGATTGCCCAGGTATTTTAGATATTTAGGAGAATTGAAGGATAGCGGAGTGGAAAGAATCTCTTCACAGGAATTAAGTGAGAGAATGAAGGTAACTGCATCCCAAATCAGACAGGATTTAAACAACTTTGGAGGATTTGGACAGCAGGGTTACGGATATAATGTAAAATTCTTATACGAAGAAATAGGAAAGATATTGGGGTTAGGTAGAAAACATAATTTGATCCTGGTTGGTGCAGGAAATCTGGGACAGGCATTGGCTGGCTATGTAAATTTTGAAAAACGTGGGTTTATTATACGGGGAATCTTTGATAATAATGCAGATTTGATTGATCAGACAATTCGTGATATTCCGATTATGAAGATGAGTCTTATGGAGAAATTTGTCATCGAGAATCAAATAGATATTGCAGTGATTGCAATTCCAAAATCTGCTGCCATAGGTGTGGCAGAACAGCTTTGTAAATGTGGTATTAAAGCAATATGGAATTTTTCACATGTTGATTTAAATGTACCAAAGAATATAGTCGTTGAAAATGTACATCTCTCTGAGAGTCTTATGCGGCTTTCATATAACATCAATTGTTATGAACAGGAGCATAAAAGTTATGGAAAAAGAGAACGGGAAGTTTAAGGGAGCATTGGATGGGAAAACCATTCCTCTTTTAATCCTTGATAATAAATGGCATCGCCTATTTAATCAGGCAGAAGCAACACCACAAATCAAGAAACTGGAACAGGATTTGGGAGAGCTGATTAAAAAGGAGGGCAAATTAAATACAGAATCAAAAGATTTGCGGAAAATCAAAAACAATCTCATGAAGGAAATTGTTTCGAATATGGATGACTCTCAGGATGGAACTGATAAAAAGGTCATTAAAATCGTAGAGGAGAGCAAACGTCTGATTAATGAGATTAATGAAAAGTTAAAAGAATATCAGGAAGAGCTTTTAGATTTGCCAAGAGAAATTGAACAGATTAATAAAGAGTTAATGTTGTTGACGATGGAGCAATGTTATCAAGTGATACTGAACAATACCCAGGAAATAGATGAAATTGGAAAATGGATTAAGACCATTCGCATAGAGCTGAAAAAGAATGTGGTAAAAAAGCAGGATATGGAAGTTAAGAATGTGGAATTATATTCTTATATGAATGATATTTTTGGTTCAGATGTGATGGATTTATTTGATATTCAATATGATGTAGAATCAAAAAAACAAGAAATGCTATTAAAGCAGAGAGAGGTAAAAGCTATGCAAAGAGCCACTGCCTCAGAAAAGAGTGAATTAAATAACGATAATAAAATCATTTTTAAAGAAGAAAAGGATAAGAAACAATGATTATCGGAATTGGAATTGATTGTATCGAAATAGAGCGCGTGAGAAAGGCCTTACAGCGAGAGGCTTTTCTCACGCGTTGTTACCGTGAATCAGAAATAAATCTGCTGACTCGAAAAGATGGGACACTCGATGCGAAAAGAGCGGCTGGTAACTTTGCAGTAAAGGAAGCAGTATCAAAGGTATTTGGTACAGGATTTCGTACCATGGCATTAAGTGATATTGAGGTGCTTCGAGATGAACTCGGGAAACCTTATGTAAACCTATATGAAGAGGCAGAAAGAATTGCAAAATCGTTAATGATTAAAACAATTCATATTTCTATCACCAATACGGAAAAGGAAGCAACTGCATTTGCAATTGGAGAAAAGTAAAACTCACACGGAAGAAGTCGCAAGCGCCTTCTGATTGTGAAAGGAGAGTGGCAGATGGAATATATTGTAACGCCGGAAGAGATGAAACGTGCGGATGAAATAACCATACAGGAGTATGGAATTTCTAGTTTGGTATTGATGGAGCGTGCTGCCTTGCAGACGATGGAGGTATTAAAGCAGGAAGCGTTTGATTTATCGAGGGTGCTTGTTGTCTGCGGGATAGGAAATAATGGTGGAGATGGTCTTGCTCTTTCCAGATTATTGATAGAAGAAGGTAATACACCTGAAATCGTATTCATCGGAAACGAAGAGAAAGCGACAACAGAGGTTAGGGAACAATTAGAAATCTTAAAAGCATTAGATGTTGAAATATCTAAAGAGCTAATAGAGTATCCGTATACGACAATCGTTGATTGCCTGTTTGGAATTTCTTTGAACCGTGATTTGGAGGGAAATTATTTAGAAGTTGCACAAAGAGTCAATCGAATGGATACGAGAGTGCTCTCTGTTGATATGCCATCTGGTATTCATGCATTAACAGGTAAAATCATGCAGGATGCAATCAAGGCGGATGTAACAGTTACTATGCAGTATAAAAAGGTCAATGTCATTTAGATAAGCATTTCGTCTGTTAGGAAAGGTATCTCACAGGTTACAAGCCTCTGAAAAATCTGTTTAGTTAAGAAAAGGCATGTGAAAACGGTTGAGATTTGAATCAGGAAAACAA